>JAJZSR010000210.1 GCA_021849595.1 Pseudomonadota bacterium
GTGCAAAGATGCCGCACATTGTCCGCCAGGGCTCGCGTAACGTCGCGCCTCGGAACGTGCGCAGTGAAGCGAGCCGTAAGGGCGGCGCCCACCGCCGTAAGCGAGCCCATGTTCGCCTACGCTGCCCATGTGCCAAGGGGCTGCGCTTCGGCGCTGCCCCGCGAAGGCCAGGAGTACAAACTGGCTCTCAGGCCAATTGCCAAAAAATCCGCTGTTCATGCGCCTCCCCGTCATTTTCGGGGCCGGTCTGGTGAAATATCCGGGCTAGGGTTGAGTCCCCGCGCCGATCAAGCTACCATATGACCATGGTATTGTGACTATGGTGTTGAAAATGAGCGCTCTGGAAATTTCAAAATCCCAGTTCAAAGCGAAGGCACTGGAATTCTTCCGCAAAATCGAAGCCAGCGGTGAACCTGTGGTCGTTACCGACAACGGGCAGCCCAAGCTGGAAATCCGCCCCTACACGCCACGCACCCGCAACCCGTTGGACGTGCTGCGCGGTTCCGTGCTTCGTTATGACGAGCCCACGGCGCCGGTCGCCGAAGACGACTGGGAAGCCGCGCAGTGATCGTGCTCGATACGCACGCGCTGATCTGGTGGGCCTCAGGACAAAAGGAACAGATTTCTGAGGCCGCAACGCGGGCCATCGAGGCCGAATTGAAAGGCGGGGATATCCTCGTCTCCTCGATTTCCGCCTGGGAACTGGCGATGCTGGTAGCGAAAGGGCGCCTCGCACTGTCCTTGGATGTGAGCGACTGGCTAACGCTGGTCGGGCAGATCGAGCCCGTGCGCTTCGTGCCGATAGACAACGAGATTGCCGTAAAAAGCGCCGAACTTCCCGGCGCATTCCACAAGGATCCTGCTGACCGCATCATCGTGGCAACGGCGCGCAAGTTTGCCGCACCGCTGGTAACCGCGGATGAGAGGATACGTGGCTATCCGCATGTGCACGCCATCTGGTGACCGCCACGGGATGCGATAATCGCGCCCATGAGCCCGGCCCTGCTTCCGCCGCTGTTGGCGTTGACCGTGACTTCCCTGGCCCTGGGGATATTCCAGCGTCTTTCCCTGGGGCCGCTGGACCACCCCAACCACCGTTCGCTGCACAGCCGCCCCACCCCGCGCGTGGGCGGCCTGGGCATGGCCATGGGCATCGTCATCGCGCTGGGCTATGTGCGCCTGGGCGACTGGCACAACGTGCTGGTGATCGCTTTCGGCCTGTGCGCCGTTTCCCTGCTGGACGATTATTTGCAGATTCCCGCTCTGCTGCGCTTCCTCGCCCATGCCGCGGCGGCGGCGCTGTTTCTCTACGCCAGCCCCTGGGCCGGCTGGCCGTGGGCAGCGCTGCTGGCGGTGGGCCTGGGGCTGGTATGGTTCACCAATCTCTACAATTTCATGGACGGCGCGGACGGCCTGGCCGGCGGCATGGCCCTCTTCGGTTTCGGCGCCTATGCGCTGGCGGCGCTGTGGCAGGGCCAGCCGGTGCTGTTCTTGATCTGCGTCGTGCTGGTGGCCAGTGCGCTGGGATTTCTCTTCTTCAATTTCCCTCCCGCGCATCTGTTCCTGGGCGATGCCGGTTCCATCCCCCTGGGCTTTCTGGCCGGCGCCCTGGGCTTCGCCGGCTGGCAGGATCATGTGTGGCCGGCGTGGTTTCCGCTGCTGGTGTTCTCGCCTTTCGTGGTGGACGCCAGCGTGACCCTGCTGCGCCGCATCCTGCACGGTCAAAAGCCCTGGCAGGCGCATCGCAGCCACTACTATCAGCGCCTCGTGCGCCTGGGTGCCAGCCACAAGCGCCTGGCACTCGCGGAATACGCGCTCATGCTGGGTTTGGCGGCATCCGCTCTCACCGTGCTGCGCTTCGCGCCCTATCTGGCCAGTATCCTGCTGGTGGCCTGGGGAGTGTTCTACGTCTGGGCGCTGCGCGCCATCGACCGGCACTGGCATCAGGTCCATGGCGACGAACTTTAATCCGCGCACTCTCGTCGCCGTGCTGCACGACGGCCTGGCCGCCGCCGCGGCCTGGCTGCTGGCCTACTGGCTGCGTTTCAATCTCGATCTGCCGCGCGAATTCCTCGATTACGCATTGGTACATCTTGGCTGGGTGGTACCCCTGCAAGCCGTGGCGTTCTGGCGCTTCGGCCTCTATCGCGGCATCTGGCGCTTCGCCAGTTTGAACGACCTCAAGCGCATCGTCCTCGCCGTGGCCGTCGCTACGCTCTTGATTACCCTGGTGCTGGTGATGACACGCCCCGCTGCCATCGTGCCGCGCTCGGTCCTGGTGCTCGATCCGCTGCTGCTCGTGGTGCTCATGGGCGGCAATCGTCTCGCTTACCGCGCCTGGAAGGAACACCGCATGAGCCTGGCGCTCCTGACCAATCGCCAGCCTTTGCTGGTACTGGGTGCAGGCAGCGCGGCCGAGGGCTTGATCCGCGAGTTGGGCAAGAGCCGCGAATGGCGCGTGGTGGGCCTGCTCGACGATGCGCCGCGCAAGCAGGGACGCGACATCCACGGCGTGCCCGTGCTGGGCCGCCTGGAAGACGTGGCAAGCCTAGCCCGCAAGCTGGAAGCAAACCACGCGGTGGTGGCCATGCCGGGCGCCTCGCACGGCGACCGCAAGCGCGCGGCCGAACTGTGCACGGCGGCCGAGCTCACGGTGCTGACGGTACCTGCCTTCGAGGATTTGGTGAGCGGACGCGTGGCGCTGTCCAGCCTGCGCAAGATCGAGCTGGACGATCTCTTGGGGCGCGACCCGGTGAAGCTGGACGAATCCGGCTTGAGCCAGCTCATCCGCGATCGCACCGTGCTGGTCACCGGCGCCGGCGGTTCCATCGGCTCGGAGCTTGCGCGCCAGGTGCTGCGCTATGCGCCGCGCAAGCTTGTGTTGCTGGACCACGGCGAGCTGGCGCTCTATCAGATCGAGCAAGAATTTTCCGCCAAGGGCGCGCCCTGCGAATTCATCATCGGCGACGTCAAGGACGCCGCTCTCATGGAGGCGGTGATGGCAGCGCACCGCCCCGCGCTGGTACTGCATGCCGCCGCCTACAAGCACGTGCCGCTCATGGAGAACGCCAACGCC
>JAJZSR010000211.1 GCA_021849595.1 Pseudomonadota bacterium
GTGGGCGACATTTTCCTTCGTGCCGGTGTAGAAGTTATCTACGCAAAGCACGTCATGGCCGTCATTGAGCAGCCGCTCGCACAGATGGGAGCCAAGAAAGCCGGCGCCGCCAGTGACGAGGATGCGCTTGCGTATGCCTTTCATGCTCATTAATGTAATTCCTTGTAATGATTGAATGTCCTGACGGGCAAGATCGGTGCCTTCTTCTAAGGGTTCAGCGGCGCACCGTCACCGCCGCGTAGGTTGTTGCTGGTCTGGCACGGCGCCACGCATCAGGCGCCGCTCGCGGGAAGATTTCTGTCCACATGTGCTTTTATCGTCCGGTAGGCCGCCAGTAGGTCGGCTGCGATTTTGCGCGCTGTTTCCAGGGCGGCGGCGAGTTCGGCGGGGTCGTCGACATACTCGTGCACCAGGCGATTGCGCAGGCGCCGCGCGGCGAACCAGGTCTCGGCCTGTTCGATCAGGCCCAGGCGTTCCATCCGGTGCAGGTTGTCGAGGGCGGTGCCAGGCTGTTCACCAACCGTCAGCAGGAAGCGGGGCAGCGGCTTGTCGACCAGGGTGTCCTGCATGCGGGAGGGCTTGCCCACGAAGGACTCCGGCCGAGCTACGCCCTCCGGGGTGGCGAGAACAGTCTCCAAGGCGGACAGAGAGAAGTTCCCGCCCTGCGGGAAAAGGCGGGACATGATCGATTTGAGATAGAACGCTTTCTTTTCCAGGGCGCCCAGGGTTTGCCGCAGGCGGGAGGTGTCGTTCATAGCGGAACCCCGGACTTGCGCGCTTCCAGATCGATATCGTGCAGCGCCGTGTGGCGGCAATGCACGACGATGTCGATGCGTTGCTCGCCGAGCCGGCGCCGCAGGGCGGCATAGAGGGCCAGTTCGCGTTCCAGCATTTGTTCGACGTTGCCCCTGGCGTCGATATAAAGATCGATGTCGCTGCCCCGCAGGTCGTCGCGCGCCCGCGAGCCGAACAGCGGCACGGATGTGCTGGTGCCAAAGTGGCGCCGTACTTCCTCGCTGATGATGGTGCGTTGCGCTTCGCTCAGTCTCATGGTGGCGGTGGGGTTCCGGGATGGCCGTTGCGGGCTGCGACGCCTCTAGGGCATTTGTGACAGATGCCGGCGCCCGCCGGCCGGCGCACTCAGAAGGCGAATTTTAGCCTATCTGGCGGCGCCTCCGCGCTTTCCCCGCGGCGCCCGGTGCGTCACGCCCAGCCCCGCCGCGCAGCTTCGTCCAGCATTCTGCGTGCCATTTCCAGGAGCGTGGGTACGAACCCATGGGCCGCTTCCAGGGCATCGGCGAGCACCTGGGGATCTTCCACGTATTCGTGCACCATCTGGTTTCGGAGTGCGCGCAGAGTGGTCCAGTCGTTGACCGAGGCTACCCAGCCAAGCCGCTCGGCGCGGTCGAGGTTGTCGATCACGGTGGCGGGCTTTTCGCCCAGAGCGCCCAGCAAAGAGGGAAGCAGCTTGTCGCCCAACGTATCCTGTAGGCGGCCGAAGCGGCTGACAAAGGCCTCCGCTCGCTCGGCCAATTCGCTGTCGGTGTCCAGCAGGACGGCGCGCTGTGCGGTAAACGGCTCTGTGAACAGACGCTCATCCGTGCCGGCCAGATGCTTACATTCCTTGGCCACTACGCGCACAAGAAAGCGCAGGCGGGAGAGGCGGTCGGGCGCCGGATTCACAGGAGCTGCCCGTGCGCGTAGGCGCTGTCATGGATGGGCAGGCGCGCCAGGTTGGGGGCGCTGATGAGCACGTCCACTTTGCGTCCGCCGAGGGTGCGCGAGACTTGGGCCGACATGCGCGCGGCCAGCATGGCGGGATGTTCCACCGCAGAGTCCAGTTCCAGCATCAGGTCCAGATCGCCGCCGCGCGCGCTGTCGTCCAGGCGGGAGCCGAACACCCGCACCCGCGCCTGCGGGCCGCCCAGCTCATGGGCAAGGCGGCGGATGGTCTGGATTTGTTCTTCGGTCAGGCGCATGGCGGGGAAGGCGTGTCTCGTTCAGCTTGACGGCAGGGTGCGAAGGAAATCGCGATAGACGGATTTTAGCCCATCCCACCGCGCCCCCGCCTGTGCAGGGGCTCAATACGGCCGCGCAGGGTGAGTGAAGGACGGGCTACAGATAATTCTTGGCAAATAATTCGATGTGGTCGAGCACCGCCGTCAAGTCTCCGCTCATGCGAAAGGCTTTGTTGAGCAGGCTGGCCTGTAGCGCAGGGTCATCGGGATAGTCATGCGAGAATTGGTTGCGCATTTCGCGCAGCAGCAGCCAGTTCTCAGCGGACGGAATGGCGCCGATTTTTTCCAGGCGATGCAACTGATCGATAAAAGCCGCCAGATCGCCCTGCTCCTTGGACAGTTCCAGCACCGCAGGGAACAGCTTGGCCCCCATGGCATCCTGCAGTTTGTAGAAGCGGGTTGAAAATTGATCCAGAATGGCCAGACTCGTCTCGTCCATTTTCGCCAATGCCTCGGGCGTGAACGGAAACCCGAGTTGCGATTTCGCCCAGGTCAGCCGGGCTGCGTGCCGTTTGTACAGTGCGAGCGCAGCATGGTAGGCCTCCTTCATAGCAAGCGTATCCCTGTGTCGCGCGCAACGCGGAATATGGGCAGGTTTTCGCTGAGGGCCGCGCGGCGGATGACCACGTCGATCTTCTGCTCGCCCAGATGCAGGTGCAAGTCGCGCAAAAACCGGAGCTTGGCGTCGATCCGTTGAGCGGGATCCTGAAATTCGGGCTCGATATAAAGATCGATATCGCCTCCTTTGCGTTGTTCGTCGACGCGCGAGCCGAACAACCACAGCCGGCTTGCCGTGCCAAAATTCTTCATCACGCTGTCGCGAATGAAATCTGCCTGTGAGTTGGTAAGCCGCATGTTCAGGGGCGTCCGCGCAAATGATTTGGGATCCGCAGAAAATCCTCGTAGGCGGATTTTAGCCCATCCTGGAACGGCGTCTTGGCCCGCCACCCCAGCCCGTGCAGCCGCGTCATGTCCAGGAGCTTCCTCGGCGTGCCATCGGGCTTGGAAGGGTCGAATACGATCTCGCCTTCGTAGCCAATTACCTGGCTGACC
>JAJZSR010000048.1 GCA_021849595.1 Pseudomonadota bacterium
AGTCGTTGGCCGAAACGTCGGCAAAGTCCAGCAGCCGCACGCGGTCGCCGCGCGTCTCGCCGTCGCGCTGATATTCCACCGGCACGCCGTCGACCAGCCAGCGGTGCAGCTGGCGGTTGGTGCTGACCAAGGCCGGCACGTTTGGGCTCAGCACGCGGCGCAGCGCGTCGTCACGAGCGCCGGACGGGATATGCGGATTCAGCCGGGCGATGGCGTCGGCCAGCCGGTGGCGCAGCGCCACCTCGCGGTAGCTGTCGCGCTCGGTGCCGGGGGTCTTGGCGTCAGGCGGCGAGATGTCGGGCCCGTGGGCGACCGACCAGCCGAGGCCGGCCAGCCATTCGAGCATGGCCTGTTCGACGGCGTTTTCGCTGATGCCGGTCAAACCAAAGCCTCCGCCACCGCCTGATGAAACGCCTGGAAGCTCCCGGAGCGATTGCGTGCTGGCTCGATCTCGGCGCCGATTGCGCGTGCCACTTCAATCTTCCTCAGGCCACCCTTGAAGTATCCGTGTTTGCGCATCACGCGCTCGAAAGCCTCCCAGGTTCCGCCGGCAATCGCGTCGGGGTCCCGCAGACCCTGGCGCTGGGGAATGCTCGGCGCCACGCGCGGGTAAATCGCCCGGACCGCCTCCCAGTCCCCGAAATACCAGGCTTCCAACTCCTCGATCGCGATGCGGTTGACGATTTGCCACGACCCGCTGTCCGCACGGCTGCGCGACAGCAGGCCCGCGCGTTGTGTGATTTCTTCGAGGCGCAGTTTTAGTTCGCGGCAATCGTCGTCGTCGCGATCAACCACCACCAGCACGCGCCAGTCCGGTGGCAGCCATGCGGCGTAACCGCGCAAGCGCGCTTCCAGCTTGCCCAATAGATCAGACTTCCCCTGAAATGTGTGCACTTCGAATGTTCGGCCCTCGGGCAAAACCCGCGGCAACAATGCGCGCAAGAAGGCTTCCATCGATGGCTCCTCGACGAGCAGCACCAAATGATTCGCCTGCATGCTCAGCGCCCCATGAGCTGCGGACGGGTCGGAGCCCCCTGATTGACCAACGGATCGCCTACGCCGAGCTGCCCTTCCATCCACAGATGCCCAAGCAGTGCGCCCTGGGCAACGAACTCGTTTATTCCCGGCAGATCGCAGGCTCGCTGTGTTCGTGTATAGCCTTGATCGTCACGCCACAACACACGTACTTCCTGCGGCCGCAGGGCATTGAGGAAAAATGGCGAATGCGTCGTCACCAGCAGTTGAGTCGAGGTAATCGCGGCACGACACTCCTCTGCCAGTTCCGGCAGCAGCCGCGGATGCAGGAAGTTTTCCGGTTCCTCGATACCAATGAAGGGTGGCGGCGCCGGGTCATACAGCAACACCAGGTAAGCCAGCATCTTCAAGGTACCGTCGGAGGCGAAGCGGGCCAGCACTGGGTGGCTGAAGGGCGCGTCCTTGATCTGCAACAGCAGCCGGCCATCCGGCATGGTGTCGGCCAGCACCCGCTCAATGCGCGGCACGCGCCGGCGCAGCACCTCGAAAATGCGCTCCAGCCGGTCACTGTGTTGCTCGGCCAGATACTGGATCACGTTGGCCAGATTGTCGCCGGTCTTGGTCAGCCGATCCTGCGGTCCGGCTTCTGGCTGGCCGCGTGCGCTGTCGGCGGACAGGTAAGAGACATACCAGCCGGTGATGAAGTCGCGCAGCGCAGCAACGCGGGGGTGCTCAGCGAATTGACCGAGCGCGTTCACCGCCAGCAGGTCAGGTGACTTGAGCGGCGTCTCAATGCGCCTGTCCTGCTCGTCTGGCTGCTCGCCGCTGATCGCCCGGCCGATCCCCTCGTGGTAGTCCAGAAAGCGAAACGGCTGGCCGTGACTCCCACGTTTCCAGCGCAGCCACTCTTCCACCACGATCGGAGTACCTCCGCGCTCATCGACCGCCAGGTGGTAGGTAATCATCGGGTAGCCCGGCTCGCGGTACTTGATCTCGACCACCACCGGCCCATCGCTGCCGCGTGTTTTCAGCTCCTTGGCTCGGCCGCGTTTGTCCCAGGCCCTGCGCAGGCCCATCTCGAAGCATTCGGCGAGGAAGGCAAAGACGTCGAACACCGTAGACTTGCCGCTGCCATTAGGGCCGAGCAACACTGTCAGCGGCGTCAAATCCTTGAACTCCACATCGCGCAGTGCACGGAAGTTACGGACCTTGAGGTACTCGATGCGCGCAGGCGCACGTGCCTCTCTTGCTGTGGATTTCATGCCGGCATTTCCTCCAGTCGTTCTTGAGCCTCGGGCAAGCGGAGCTTACCGGAGATGAGGCGAGGAAGCAGCGTGTCGCGGAGCGCTGCAAGCTCGCGAGCTTGCAGCGAATTGGCGATGCGACGGTCTAGCAAGGGACCAATCAGTTGCCCAAAAGCCGCAAGCATTGATGTCGGCGGGACTGCCAGCCTTGCCTCTGTGAGATGTTTTCGCTGGATATGTCCCATGGTCGTTGCCTTGTGCGCCGCGATTTCGCGGAAGTCGTCTAAGAAATGCCTTGTGGCCAGGTAGTAGAACCACTTCTTATCCATGGCCGAGATTTTGCGGATCTAAAGTCCGGATTTCTTGCTCCGCTGCCGCGCCTGATTATTCGGGCATGGGGTGGACTCTTAGCGCGCCCTCACCCGCACGCCATCGCTGATCGTTTCGTCCGGGTGGGACACCACGCGGTCGCCCACGGCAAGGCCGGATAGCACCTGGGTGGCAAGGCCGGCGCGCTGGCCGATTTCGACCGGCGTCAGGCGTGCCCGCCCCTGCTCCACCCGGAATACCGCCCAGCCCTTGCCATTGCGAAACAGCGCGCTGGAGGGCACCTGCAGCACGTTGTCGCCCTGCCACAGGACGAAGCGCGCTTCCACCCGGTAGCCGTCGCCGAGCCGCTGCCAAGCCTGGCGTGGCGAAGTGAAATCCACAATGACCCAAACCCGCTGCTCTTCCACGCCCAGCGCGGATATCTTGGTGTGGCCGCTCGGCTCGACGGTGCGGACCGTGCCTTCGACAGGCTTGTCGCTGCCCCAGCGGTCGAGCATCACGCGGGAGCCGGGCAGGATCTTCACGGCCTGGGTGGACAGGACTTCGACCTCCACTTCCAGGCTTTGCGGATTGCCGACTTCGATCAAGGGCTGGCCTGCGGCGACCGCGCCTTCGCTTTCGTGGAGCACCTTGAGCACCTGGCCGGCCACCGGCGCACGCACCTGCAAGGCCGCGGCCTTGTTGCCCGCTTGCAGGTGGACGGTGCTGGCGGCGGCCCGCGCCGTCTCCAGATCGAAGCGCGCCACCGTCACCGCATACTGCGCTGCCTGCGCTGCGGCGCGGGCACGGGTTTCCGAGCTGCGCGCCGTATCGAGCGCCTGCGCAGAGATGAAATTCGATTTGCGCAAGGTTTCCGCGCGCGCAAGTTCCTGCCGCGCTAGTTGCGCCGCCGCCTCGGCGGAGTGGGCATTGTTCTGCGCCACCGCCAATGCGGCCTCGGCAGCTCGTTCCTGCGCCAGCGCCTGCGCCTGCGCCCGCGGGTCCAGGGGTGCCGAGCGCGCCGGCTCTATCACCGCCAGGACTTGACCCTTGGAAACGGCATCGCCCGCCTTGAGGTCGATGCGCCGCGCGTACCCGGCCACCGGCGCCGAGACCACATAGCGCTCGCGCACGCGCGTCTTGCCTTCGTCCTCCACGGTCACGGCAAGCGGCGCGCGCGTCACCTCGGCGATGTCCGCCGGCACCGGGCGCGGCATGAAGCCAAGCGCAAGGCCGGCCGCCACCACCGCGGCCGTCACCAGCATTCCGATCTTTGCGCGTAGCCGCATGAGCCTTACGGTCCTGTTTACTCGCGTGATTTCAATACTGCAACCAGATCCAGGCGGCCGAGCCGCAGCCACACCAGGAAGCCGGACAGCAGCGCCGATGCGATGACGACGCTCGCCCCCATGGCATAGTTCTCCGGGCTGAGGATGAACGGCAATCTATAAAGCTCGCCCTGGAAGGAGGCCACCAGGATGGCGACCAGGCCGATGCCGACCAGGAAGCCAAGCGGAATCGCCGCGAGTGAAAGAAGCGCCAGTTCACCTAGCAGGATATAGGCGATCTCGCCGCGGGTGAAGCCCAGCACGCGCAGGCTGGCGAGTTCGCGCCCGCGTTCGGAAAGGGAAATGCGCGCGCTGTTGTAAACGACGCCGAAGCCGATGGCCCCCGCGAGCAGGGTCGCCACCAGGTTGTAGAAAAGGATGAAGGCCCCCAGGGTCGCGTAGAAGCTCTGGACCGCCGTCCTGTTTGCAATCATGCCCAGCACGCGCGGGGTTTCGTGGAGCTTGGCGTACAGGGCCGCCTCCGTGCCCGGCTCCACGGCGAGATAGGCGCCCGTCACGGCGTTCCCCTCGTGCAGCAGCGCGTTCAAGGAGCCCTTCTGCATGTAGGCCGAAAGCCCCAGGTATTGCTTGGTGATGCCGAGAACGGGCACCTGGCGCACAGGCCGGCTGCCTTCCAGCACTTCTACCGTCAGCATGTCGCCCGGCTTCACGTGCAGGATGCTGCGCGCCAGATGGTCGGTAAGCACCACGCCGCCGGGCGGCACCGCCACCGGCTTGAGCCTGCGGTCGAGTGCGCGATGAAGTTGGCCCTCGGGCTGGATGCCGAGCAGCAGGGCACGATGGCGGTATTGCCCGTTGCGCAGGATGACCGGCACGTCGCGATACCCCTCCACGTGCTCCACGCCGGGCAGCGCCGCCAGCTCCTGCAGCACGCGGCCTGAGGTCGGGTCGATGAGGGCGAGCGCCAGGTCCTCCCGCGCGGCCTGGCGAAACTGCACATCGACCATGAAATCGATCGCCCCGCGCTGATAATTTCCCACCATCATCAGCCCGCAGGCGCAGGCGATGCCCAGCATGGTGAGAAATGATTTCAGCGGGCGCCGCCCGATGTGGCGCAGTATCATCCTCGAAGGCGCAGCCAGCCAGCGCTTGAGGCCCAGGCGCTCGACCAGGCTGGTGTGGTAGATCGCAGGCATCTCCGGACGCATGCCCTCCGCCGGCGGCAGCCGCACCGCACGCATGACGGAAAACAGGGTTCCGCTGACTGTTGCCAGCGCCGATACGCCCAGGGCAATGAGCACCACGCCCAGGGGCAGCCGGTAATCCAGATAGGGGAAACGGAACGTCGTCGCGGTGTAGATATGTGCCAGCCCCTGGCCGAACCAGGCGCCAAGCGCCACTCCTGCCGCGACGCCGAGCAGGGTCATCAGCAGCGCCATCATGATGTAGTGCATGGCAATGGCCAGATAGCCGTAGCCGAAGGCCTTGAGGATCGCAATCTGTTCGCGCTGCAGGGCGATCAGCCGGCTGAGCACCACGTTCAGCAGGAAAGCGGCAACGCCCAGGAAGATGGCGGGAAAAATCGTCGCCATGGTCCACAGCTCTTTCAGCTCCTCGCTGATAAAGCGATTGGAAAACTGATCCTTGCGCCCATAGGCCCCGGTGCCCCCATAGGGCGCCAGCACCGCATCGACGCGGTCGATCACGTCCTGCTCGTTGGCGTGGCGGGCCAGGGTCAGGCTGACCTGGTTGAAGGCGCCCTCCATGTTACTGGCGGCGGCGAGGGCATGGCGCCCCATCCACAGAACGCCATAGCGCTTGAAATCGGGAAACATGGCGCCGGGGGCGATCTGGTAGATGTACTCCGGCGAGACGGCGACGCCGACCACTGTCAGACGCCTGCGCTTGCCGTGGATGATGGCGGTCAGGGTGTCGCCGGGCCGCAGGTGGTGGGCGTCGGCGAAGGTGTCCGAAATCACCACTTCGTCCGTGCTCCACGGCTGCACCAGGCGCCCGCGCTTCAGGTATAGGCGGTTGAGCTGGGCCTGGCTGTCATCCGGCAGGGAAAGGATCAGGCCGGTGATAGGATCGGAGAAGCCCTGCACCTCCAGCTTCACCCCCGAACTCACCGCCGTCTCCACGCGCTCCACGCCGGGAATCGCTGCCAGCCGCTCGGCCACCGGATCGGGAGCCCGTTTAAGATTGGCGAACACGTCGGCGAAGCAGTATTCGCTGTAGAAGCGGTCACGCGTGCCCAGCAGCGAATCGTAGGTGGAGAGCGACATCACCAGCGTGGCCACGCCCCCCATGATTACTGCGGCGATTGCCAGCATCTGGCCGCGCATGTGCCAGAGGTCGCGCAGCAATTTGCGGTTGAGGGCGCGCATGGTCAAAAGGTCGAGGACAGGCGGCGGCTCCGAACCGACAGCCGCTTCAGCGGCTCTGGCACGAGCCTATTCGAAACGCACCGGCGCCGGAATTCTGCTCGCACGTCATAGGGCTCCACCCAGGCTTCGTCGCTACCAGCTTAGTTCGTGTGCGGCGCGCTTGTGGGCATTGCGCCGCTCCTCTGCAATGCGTCCGTCGGACAGGCGGATTACTCGATCAGCCATTTCGGCGATGCCGACGTTGTGGGTGATCAGTACCGTCAGCGTGCCCAATTCGCGGTTCACCTTCTCCAGCACTTCGAGCACCACCACTCCGGTGGTCGAATCGAGCGCGCCGGTGGGCTCGTCGCACAGAAGCACGGCGGGGTTCTTGGCAACTGCCCGGGCGATCGCCACGCGCTGCTGCTCGCCTCCCGATAGCTGGGCCGGAAAATGGTCCAGGCGATTGCCCAGTCCCACGAGCCGGAGGGCCTCTTCAGGGCGCATGGGAGATTCTGCAATTTCCGTCACCGCGGCGACGTTCTCGCGCGCAGTGAGGCTGGGGATCAGGTTGTAGAACTGGAACACGAAGCCGACATGCTCACGGCGGAAGCGCGTGAGATCGGCTTCGGACGCGCCCGTCAGCTTATGGTCGAGATAATAGACCTCGCCGCTGGTCGGCGCATCCAACCCACCGAGGATATTGAGCAGGGTGGACTTGCCACTGCCCGAAGGACCGAGCAGCACCACCAGTTCGCCGCCATAGAGCTGCAGATCGATGCTGCGCAGCGCCGGCACTTCGACCTCTCCCATGCGGTAGATCTTGGTGAGGCCGCGGGCAACAAAAATGGCGGGAGCGGCATCTTCGGCAGGCATGCAGCCCATCATGCCACGTCATCTGGTGAACAGCCAGCCCGCGTCAAGTCGTTGGCCGCAGGAAACGTGACGCGAGGCCAGGGAGCAGCCTAAATCTGGTGTGCAGCATCGATCAAGTGGCACGGCCTATGACGGTGTCGACACCTCGCATAAAGGCACCATGAGCGACCACGAATTTTCCCCGTGCCTGGCGGTACGCCTGCTTGATTCCTAATGGCGCCGAGCGCTTCCGCAACCTCCGCTGCGCCTGGCTCCGGGGCCTGACCCACCGCGGGTTTTCTTCATCGGCCAGTGCCAGTATCCTTGCACTTTGCAGCAACGAAGCGCATATGCGGCCAACGCGCCGATGGAACTACCGGTCAGCGAAGTTCTCATCCAATTCTTGGAACGCCTGGGCGTCAAGTGCATTTTCGGCATCCCCGGATCCCATATCCTGCCGGTGTACGACGCGCTCTATGACTCTCCGATACGAACCGTGCTGGCCAAGCACGAGCAGGGTGCGGCCTTCATGGCCGGAGGATACGCACGCGCCACGGGAGGTGTAGGGGCCTGCGTCACCACGGCCGGTCCCGGCGCCACCAACCTGGTCACCGCGATCGCCAGCGCCTATGCCGACCACCTGCCGGTGATCGCCATCACCGGCGAGGCGCCTACCCATATCTTCGGCAAGGGCGGCCTGCAGGAAAGCTCGGGCGAAGGCGGCAGCGTGGATCAGGTCGCCCTGTTCGCGGGCATCACGCGCTACCACAGGCTAGTCGAGCGCACGGACTACCTTACCAATGTGCTGATCCAGGCCGCCAAGCGGCTGTTGTCGGACACGCCCGGGCCGGTAGTGCTGAGCATCCCCTACAACGTGCAGAAGGAGTTGGTAGACACCTCCTTGCTGGATCACATTTCTTTCGCCCGCCCGACCGTCCAGGGCGTGGTCGCCAGCCAGCATATCGAGCAAAGCCTGGCGCTGCTCCGGGACGCGAAGCGCCCGCTGATCATCGCCGGTTACGGTTGTCTGCGCTCAGGCGGCCAGGAGGTCCTGCGCCGCGTCAGTCAACGCCTCAACATTCCCGTCACCAGCAGTCTCAAGGCCAAGGGTGCGGTGGACGAGCGCTCTCCGCTTGCGCTGGGCAGCCTGGGCGTCACCTCCGGCGGCTATGCCCGGCGCTACCTGCAGGAACAGGCAGACCTGCTGCTGGTGCTGGGGGCAGGATTCAACGAGCGCACAAGCTATGTGTGGGACCGGGAACTGCTGGCTGGCAAGAAACTGATCCAGGTCGACAACAACGCCCAGCAACTGGAAAAGGTATTCCGTGCCGACGTCGTCGTACAGGCCGACCTGGGCACCTATCTGCGGGCCCTGGAGGCAGCCTGCCAGGAATGCGGGATCGCGCCGAAAGAGCATGTCGACATCGCTGCGTTCATCGCGGACACTCAAGCTCGAAGTGACGCCTCCGGGGAGACGATATTCAACCATCAGTTCGACCACGTGCGCGCTTTCTATGCCTGGCTGGAGCAGGCGTTTCCTGATGGCCTGGTCATGTTCGACGACAACATCGTCTTCGCCCAGAACTTCTACCGCGTCTCGGCCAAGGACCGCTTCTACCCCAACACCGGCATTTCCTCGCTAGGTCACGCCATCCCGGCCGCCATAGGCGCCGGCTGCGCAGTCAAGGAACCGCTGTTCTCGGTGATCGGCGACGGCGGTTTCCACATGTGCGCCATGGAGATCATGACGGCGGTCAACTACAAGATCCCGCTGAACGTCGTGCTGTTCAACAACAGCACCATGGGCCTGATCCGCAAGAACCAGCATCACCTCTATCAGGACCGCTTTATCGACTGCGATTTCACTAATCCGGACTATGCGCTGCTGGCGCAGTCCTTCGGCATCGGGCACTGCCGCGTGGAGAGCGCACAAGATCTGACGAAGCTTAAGGCGCTCGATTTTCACCGCGGCATCAATCTCATCGAGGTGATGGTCGACCAGGATGCCTACCCGAACTACTCCTCACGACGTTAGCCGCGGATGAGCGAGTTCAACACATCGCGCCTGCAAGCCTGCATCGCGCGCTACCAGGCTGGCATCCCCGGCCTAGCCGATCTGGGCAATGAACTGCAGCGCCTCGTGCCGGCCGTCGATGCCGACGCCCTCACCGACCTCTACGAACAATGCTATCCGCTGCTGGAGCAGGCCCTGTGGTCGGGCAGGGCAGATTTCCATGAGCTGCTGGCAAGCTACCAGTCGCTGTGCCGCGAGCAGGAGGAACTGATCGCTCAGCGCGGCGATGATGATCGCTACTCCTTCATCCTCGGCATCCCGATCGCCGACCGCCCGCCCCACTTGCGCGCCTGCCTGGAAAGCATCCTTCAGGTATGCACGCTCTTCAACTACGGCAGCAAGCTCGGGGGCGTGTGGGGCAAGATCCAGATCATCGTCGCCGAAGACAGCCGCGATGAGAACAATATCCGCCGCCATCAAGGGCTGGTAGAGGAATACCGCCGGAAGGGGCTGCAGGTCCACCACTATGGCCTGGCCGAGCAATACGAACTGCTGCACGCCCTGCCTGCGCGCACGCGCGAAAAATTGGGCCATATGCTCACTACCCAGCCGAAGGATCGGTTCTACCTCAAGGGCCAGGCCGCCAACCGCAACCTGAGCTACCTGAAATTCCTGCAGCTTACCCAAGACAAGCACCGGACGCTTTACTACCTGGTGGACAGCGACCAGAGCCTATGCGTGAACCGGCGCACCGGCGACGGCGAAGAGGTGGTTTACGCACTGAATTATTTTCACTATTTCGACAAACTCTTCCGCACCAGCGACACCCTGGTGCTGACCGGCAAGATGGTGGGCGACCCGCCGGTGTCGCCCTCGGTGATGGCGGCGAATTTCCTCGACGACGTGATCGCCTTCTTCACCAGCTTGGCTGCCCTACGGGGCGATCAGCCCTGCGGATTTCATGGCGCGATCGAACCGCACGCGGGCAATGCCGCCTATCACGATTTGGCGGGGCTGTTCGGCTTTGCCAACGAGTCGGCGACCTTCCCCTACTCCTGCCGTTTGCCAGGCGCGCACAACCACAGTGCCTGCCTGATGGATTTCGCCGGGCGGCTCAACGCCTTCTTCTTTGGCGAGCACCTCACGCGCAAGACCTGGTTCGGCTATGGCAAGGGATTCAGCCAGCTCTCACCGGCGCGGACGATGTATCCCGGCAACTACGTGGCCAACTACGAAGGGCTGAAATACATCATTCCCTTCGGCCATCTGCGCCTGCGTATGTCCGGCCCCACCGCCGGACGGCTGATTGCGGCGGAGATCGGCGGACGCTTCGCCTCCTGCAACCTACCCAACCTGCACCGGCGCACCACCGAAGCCGGGGTCGAAGACGACTTCCGCCCCGGCGTGGAGGTGGGGCAGCAAAGCATGGACTTGTCCGACGAATTCGAACGTCAGTTCTTCGGTGACCTC
This sequence comes from Pseudomonadota bacterium, assembly GCA_021849595.1. Taxonomy (GTDB): domain Bacteria; phylum Pseudomonadota; class Gammaproteobacteria; order Burkholderiales; family Thiobacillaceae; genus JAJXXS01. The sequence continues at coordinate 10,523 of JAJZSR010000048.1, forward strand.
ATGCTGTTTTCCACCGAGGCGCTGGTGCGCCAGGCGGACGTGCGCAAGCCATTTCCCCGCGATCTGGTCGAAATGGTCATTGCGCAGAAGGAGGCAGAACTGCTGACGCTGTACCGGCAGAAGCACGGCGCCATCATTGCAAAAAATCGGCAACTGCACGCGCTCGTGTTTGACAGCGGGCATTGGTGGCTGCACTCACTCGTGCTGGCACCTGCGCTAGGCCAAGTGCGCGCCTTCATCGACAACATCGAGCGCAACTTCGGTGAGCAGGCGATGGCCTGGTGCCAGATCCAGTCCACCGCGCACCGCGCCCAGCGCAAGCAACAGATCGCCGAGGCATTGATGAATTACCGTGCCGAGCGCAATGCCTGGGACAGCCTGTTTCAGCTCGATTGACTCAGTCCAGCGTCAGACAGTCCGCCGCCTTGCCGATGATCTTGCGCCGGCAGTCGCCGTAGGCTAACCGAGCCGCCCGGAGCCATGCCTGCGGAATTTCAATATGCGGATAATCGGTGCGGGTTTTATCGATGCTTCCACGATAAATGCGCGGAGACGAGTCGCCCTTGCCGATTTTTCCGGTCTGGCTGAAAAGCTGATAGCGGTCGCTCAACGGCGTATCCAGTTCCAGCCATTGCGTGAGTCGGGATAGCAGCTTTTCGGGCGCATGCTGCCACAGCTCCGCGTCGAAATAGAAATAGCTCTGTGACGCCGTCTGGGCAAACTCGGCCAGCGCTTGGACACGCGTGGCATAGTAGTTCGCCGCCTCCGCGGGAGAAGCGTAGAGATCCACGACTTCCTTGTGCGCGAACAGATGCACAATGCTCTTGAGAGTGTGCTCCGGCTCCGCCAGGGAGATAAGGATTTTCAGATTTGCCAGGCCCAGCCGTTCCGGCCGCAACAGATAGTCGTTGTGCAATAGCTTATCGAACAGATAGCGGCTGTTCGCCTTGAGGACGTCGCTTTCCAGGAAGGCGGCAAGCTGCCGCTCCAGGGCGGAAACGTCCTCGTAGCTGATGTGCATCTCATAGTAGCCATTGATTTCTGGATGCGAGCCAAAGATATGCGCGGCCAGGCTGGTGCGGGCGCGCATATGGCTCAGCAGGAAAATTCTGCCCAGGCGTGCCGGTGGCAAGTCGTGGGAAGCAGCCTGCATGCCTTGCCCCGGACGGCTTGCCGCCGACCTGCCCTACCCTGCCTGCGCCAGCACGTAATCCAGCCACTGGCTGGACAAGCGGTCCAGCAGCCGGTTCTGGTTCTGGCGCGCGGTCAGGTTGTCTAGATCGACCCAGGCGAGCGGCTGGTCCTGGCCGGCGCAGGTGAACACCGCCTTGGTGCGCTGGCCGGTTTCCGGATCGATCTGCCATTGCAGGCACTGGGCGCACACGCCCTTGAGCATGCACTGCATGGGGCTGCCCACCGTGGCCACGGCCTGCAGGCCGGGCTTGAACAAACCACCCAGTTCCCCTTTGAGCGCCTGCTGAAAAGCCTTCAGCAACCCGGTCGAGCCCATCACCATGAGACGGTCGATCTCGCCCAGAGGAATGCCATCGGGGTGCCCTCCCCACTCGCCGGCACCGTAGCGGCGCAGCACCTCGACCATATCCGAGGCCTGCACGGAGACGTCCTGCGGACGCCGCGGCGCGATGGGCGCCCCGACCGCCGTGCACCAGACGATCTGGTCGGCGGCGGCCTCCAGCTCGTCCTGGTTGTCCAATTCCTCGGCACGTGCCAGGGCGGCGAAATAAAGCACGCGATTGCCTGCGGCGCGCAGGGCCGGGCCGATGTCCAGCATCACGGCGGCGCCCCAGCGGCCTGCCACCACGGCGATGGCCTGGCCGTGCGGAATGTCGGTGGGTGCGCCGGTGGGCCCCATGAGCACCAGCGAATCGCCTGCCTGCAGACGTCCGACCAGGCGCGGCCCGGTGCCCCATTGCAGCACCATGAGGCGAATGAGATCACCCTCCACCCCTGCGCCGCTCACGGTCAGCAGGGGAATCTGCAGGCGCGTGCCGGCCACCACCGGGCTGCCGGTTTCGAAGGTCTGCAAACGGAAGAATTGCCCGGGGCGGAAGTTGCGTGCCGCCAGGGGCGCGCGCACCCACAGTTCGACCACGCCCCGCTTGCTGCGGTCCACTGCCGCCACCCGCGGTATGAGCATATCGGCCATGCGCGCCCGAAAAGCGGTGTAGGGCTGGGGATGGGCAGGCCGCGCCAGGATGGCCTTCATCACCTGCGGCCAGGCCGCCTTCGCCGAGGCGATGGCCTTTACGACGCTGCCGTTGAACACCGGATGGGTATCGCCGAGAAAACTGACTCGGCGCCCTTCCCGCTCGTAGGAGGTGAAGGGGCCCGCCTCCGGCGCCTTGCAATGCTCGGCGCCCTGCACTGCCTGCAGGCCGTCTTTGTGCAGAACGTGGGTCTGAAAATGGTTGCCGTCCATGGCCAAGCTGCCGGGATGCTCGCGCTCGTAAATGGTGTTGGGCACCGAGCCGGCGGCGATGAACACGGCGCGGGCGGGAAGCCGCACTTCCTCGGGCGCGGCGATCCAGCGCCCCTCCGCTTCTTTCATCTTGCGCAGCACCAGCGCCTGCACGTGGCCGTATTGATCCAGCTCGGCGCGCAGCGGGTCCAGACCGTCGGCGTAATAAAGTCCTTCGGCGGCGGCCTGGACGAGTTCCTCGTGGTTGCGCGTGTAGGCCGGCGAGTTGTTCATGCCCTTGCGATAGGCCAAGGTCACGCCTCCCCAGCTATGTAGCAGCGGAACGAAGTTGGGCACCTCGCCGGCGGCCCGGGCGCGTTCGCGCTCGGCGCGCACGGCACGGCCGTGGGCAAGAAACTCGTCGAGGATTTCGCCGTCCTCCTGCGACAAGCCCTGGCGCAGCTTCTCCTCACCCCAGGTCGCAGCCAGGGTTTCGTAGCGGTGCAGCACCTTTTCCACCTGCTTCACGTAATAGGCCTGCACCTCGGTGGCGGTGTCCACTGCGGTCAGGCCGCCGCCGATGACCACGGCGGGCAGACGCACTTGCAGGTTGGCCAAGCTAGTGTGCTTGCCGGCGCCGGTCAACTGCAGCGCCATGAGGAAATCGCTCGCCTGGCGCATGCCGCGCGCCAGACTGTTGCCCATGGGAATGACGCGCGGCAAGCCCGCCCCGGTGGCGATGCAAACATGATCGAAACCCAGCTCCCAGGCATCCTCCAGGGTCAGCGTGCCGCCCAGACGGGTGCCGCCAAACACCTGGAAATGCGGCCGGCGCGCGAGCGACAGGTAGATGAGTTTGAGAAAATTCTTGTCCCAGCGCACCGTGATGCCGTATTCCGCCACGCCGCCGAAACCCAGCAGGATGCGCTCGTCCAGGTCTTCCGTGAGACTGGCCCAGTCCCGCACCGGTTCCTCCAGCAGATGATGCGGCAGGGGCTCGATCTTGAGGCCGTCTATGCCCACCACGGCACACCCCTCCATGCTCAGATGGTGGGCCATGGTGAAACCCGCTGGGCCCATGCCTGCCACCAGCACCTTGCGGCCGTTGTAGGCCCGCATGCGGTATTGGCGCCGGCGCAGCGGATTCCAGCGCGTGAGCAGGTCATAGATTTCCACGCCCCAGGACAGGGCCAGCACATCGGCCAGCACGTGGGTCTCGATCTGCGGAATGTTGACCGGATCCTGCTTCTGGTACACGCAGGCCTTCATGCAGTCGTTGCAGATGCGGTGGCCGGTCGCGGGCAGCATGGGATTGTCCGCCATGGCCACAGCCAGGGCGGCGATGCCATAGCCGTCGCGCTTTAGGCGATGCATTTCGGAGATTTTTTCCTCCAGCGGACAGCCGGTGAGCGTGACGCCCAGGGGATCTTTCTTGTATCCCAGTTCGGGCACGCCCTTCTTTTCCGGGAAGCCGCGCGAGCAGAAATCCCCCTCGTGGTCATGGCAATACAGGCAGTAATGCACTTCGTCCTGCACCGTGCGAGCGTCGGCGCGCGGGTCGGTGAGATGAAAGCCGTCGCGCCGACGCAATTTGTCGGAGGCCTGCATGTCGGCGCGGAAGCGCTCCATGCGTACCAATGGCACCAGATGGGCGTGATCGACGCGCTCGGGCAGATGGAAGCTGGCCCAGCCTTCCCGGCGCGGTTGGGCTTGCTCGTCCTGCAATACCAGTACGCACCATTGCGTAAGGCTGTCGATGGCGTCGGCATGCGCCTCCTCGTCCTTGAGCCAGGTTTCGCCGAGTCGGGCGATGGCGCCTTCACGATCGCTTGCGTCGCCGCCGGTCTGCGCGATCTCGCTGTCCAGCCAGGCATCCAGTTGCGCCAGGCCGCGCGTGATGTCGCCGCGGTAGCGGCGCGCACGGCGCAGGACGTAATGTTTCTTGAAGTCCATGACCACGTCATGCGTCAGCACGCGGGTGCGGGCCTCCATGGCCTCCCTTTCGATATCGAAGAGCCCGGCGATGAAGGCCTCCAGGTGCGGTGCGCAATCAAGCAGCAGTTGGCTCGTCTGCAGCGCGGGCGGATCCTCTGTGGCGGCACGATAAGCCAGCAGGCGCTCCGCCAGCGCGGCATCGCCGGCAGCAACCTGCCGCAGAAATTCTTCATCGAGGCGTTCCAGCCCGGCGGCAGTGAAAAGATCGGAAAACTTGCGGCCCTGAAGTCTCAATGCATGCATGCGATGTGCTCGTAGGGGCGCTCAGGGATGGAATACCCGGCGCGCGACGTCTTTGTAGTGATGGGCGAAGTGCACGGTCAGGCCGGCGCGGATGTAATCGGGCAGCTTGTCGAAATCGCGCTTATTGGCCTGGGGCAGTATCAGCTCATGGATGCCCACGCGCCGTGCGGCGATGATTTTTTCGCGGATGCCGCCCACCGGCAGCACTTGTCCGGTCAACGACAGTTCTCCCGTCATAGCTAGGGGCCGCGCCACCGGTTGGCCTTTGGCCAAGGACAGCAGCGCGGTCGCCATGGTGATCCCCGCACTGGGCCCATCCTTCGGCGTGGCGCCTTCGGGAATGTGCAGATGCACGAAGCTGGAGTCGAAAAACTTCTCGTCGGCCTTGTACTCCTTGAGGTGGGCCGCCACGTAGCTGTAGGCGATTTCGGCCGATTCCTTCATCACGTCGCCCAGCTGGCCGGTAAGGCGGAAGCCGCGGTTCAGGGTATGCACCCGGCTGGCTTCCACATCCAGTGTCGCGCCGCCCAGGGCGGTCCAGGCCAGGCCAGTCACCACGCCCACGCCAGCCTGGGGCTTTTCCCGGCTGAACACAGGCTTGTCCAGGTAGGTTTCGATCTCCTTCACGCCCACCTTGATGGGCGTGGCTGCACCGGCAAGGATTTTCACCACGGCCTTGCGCGCCACCCGGCCCAGCTGCTTTTCCAGATTGCGCACCCCGGCTTCGCGGGCGTAGCCTTCGATGACATGGCGGATGGCGGCCTCGTTGATGCTTACCTGGCCCTTCTTGAGCCCTGCCCGGGCCAACACCTTAGGCCACAGGTGATGCTTGGCGATGGCGATTTTTTCCTCGGCGATGTAGCCGGAGAGCTGCAGCACTTCCATGCGATCGAGCAGGGGCGCGGGAATGGTGGGCTGGTTGGCGGTGCAGATGAACAGGACCTTGGACAGGTCGAAGCGCACGTCCAGGTAGTGATCCAGAAAGTCGCTGTTCTGTTCGGGATCGAGCACCTCCAGCAGCGCCGAGGCGGGATCGCCCTGGTAGCTCTGGCCGACCTTGTCGATCTCGTCGAGCATTACTACCGGGTTCGCGCTGCCGGCCTCCTTGATGGCCTGGATGAATTTGCCGGGCATGGCGCCGATATAGGTGCGGCGATGCCCCTTGATCTCGGCCTCGTCGCGCATGCCGCCCAGGGAGAAGCGGTAGAACTTGCGTCCGAGCGCATCGGCGATCGATCGGCCGATCGATGTCTTGCCCACGCCGGGCGGCCCCATCAGCAGCAATATGGAACCTGACACCTCGCCCTTCATCGCGCCGACGGCGAGGAATTCGATGATGCGATCCTTCACATCGGCCAGGCCGTCATGGTCGCGGTCGAGGATGCGGCGTGCGCGCTTGAGATCGAGCTTGTCCTTGGTATGGATGCCCCAGGGCAGTTGCGTGAGCC
>JAJZSR010000212.1 GCA_021849595.1 Pseudomonadota bacterium
CACCTTCCAGGCGCTGCTGCAGACCCTCGGGCGTGCTGGCGGTGGAGAAGCGGAAGTTGAAGAGGATTTCCACTTCGCCCGGGATCACGTTGCCGGCCCCGGTGCCGCCGTGGATGTTGGACATCTGCCAGGTGGTGGGCGGGAAATATTCGTTGCCGCGGTCCCACTCGATCGCAGTCAATTCCGCCAGCGCCGGCGCCGCCAGGTGGATGGGATTCTTCGCCAGCTGCGGGTAGGCGATGTGCCCCTGGACGCCCTTCACGACCAGGCGCCCGGAGAGCGAACCGCGCCGGCCGTTCTTGATGGTGTCGCCGAATTGCTCCGCGCTGGTGGGCTCGCCGACGATGCAATAATCGAGCGTCTCGCCACGAGCCTTGAGGGCTTCCACGACCTTGACCGTACCATCGACCGAGGGGCCTTCTTCATCGGAAGTGATGAGGAGGGCGATGGAACCGCTGTGCTTTGGGTGCGCCTGCAGGAAGGCTTCGATCGCGGTGATGAAGGCGGCGTCGGAGGTCTTCATGTCCGCCGCGCCGCGGCCGTAGAGGGCGCCGTCGCGGATCGTGGGCGCGAAGGGTTCGCTCTGCCATTGCTCCAGCGGGCCGGTCGGCACGACGTCGGTGTGGCCGGCGAAGCACACGACGGGATGCGTATCGCCGCGGCGCGCCCAGAAGTTGTCCACCTCGCCGAAGCACATTTTCTCAATCTGGAAGCCCAGCTTTTCCAGGCGCGCGATCATCAGCGCCTGGCAGCCGGCGTCGGCCGGCGTGAGGGAGGGGCGGGCGATGAGGGCCTGGGCCAGTTCCAGGGTCGGGCTGCTCATGGCTTGAGCACCTCTTCGTAGCGCGCCTCGTCGAAGCCGACCAACAAAGTCTTGCCGGCTTCCACCACCGGGCGCTTGATGACGCTGGGCTTGGCGAGCATGAGGGCGAGCGCGCTGTCGGCGTCCTTGACCGCGGCCTTCTCGGCGTCGGGGAGCTGGCGCCAGGTGGTGCCTTGTCGGTTCACCAGCGTCTCCCAGCCCAGGCGCTGCATCCAGGCGCGCAGTTGGGCTTCGGGCACGCCGGCCTTCTTGTAGTCATGGAATTCGTAGGTGAGGTGGCGGGCGTCCAGCCAGGCACGGGCTTTTTTGACGGTGTTGCAGTTGGGAATGCCGTAGAGGCGCATGGGAGGCGGTTAAAATATCGGCGTAATCGCGCCATTCTAACCGAGCCACCCATGTCCCACGGAGTCGGAAGCTCCTCCCGCGGCCTGCCCCTGCAAGGGGATGCCAGCATCAAGTCGGTCGCCCTGCTGTTCCCCTATCTGCGGGAATTCAAGGGCCGCGTGCTGCTCGCCTTCCTGCTGCTGGTGGGCGCCAAGCTGGCCGCGGTGGCGGTGCCCCTGCTGCTCAAGGACGTGGTCGACGCCCTCAACAAGCCCCACGCCGTGCTGGTGCTGCCGCTCGGCCTTATCATCGGCTACGGGCTGCTGCGTTTTTCCAGCACGGTGTTCTCCGACCTGCGCGACGTCGTGTTCGGCCGCGTCACCCAGCGCGCCATCCGGCGCGTGGGGTTGGCGGTGTTCGAGCACCTGCATTCGCTCTCCCTGCGCTTTCATCTGGAGCGCCAGACCGGCGGCATCTCGCGCGACATCGAGCGCGGTGCCAAGGCCATCTCTAGCCTGGCGGGCTTCCTGCTGTTCCGCATCGCGCCCACGCTGGTGGAGATCACCATGGTGGCGGTGGTGCTGTTCGTCAAGCTCGACTGGGTGTTCGCGCTCATCACGATAGGGACGCTCATCGCCTACATCTGGGTCACGGTGAGCATCACCGAATGGCGCAACCAGTTCCGCCGCCGCATGAACGAGTTGGACTCCGAGGCCTACACCAAGGCCATCGACAGCCTGCTCAACTACGAGACGGTCAAGTACTTCGGCAACGAGCGCTTCGAATCCAGGCGCTACGACGCCAGCCTGGAAAAGTGGGAGGAGGCGGCGGTCAAGAGCCAGACCACGCTGGGCCTGCTCAACGCCACCCAGGCCGGCATCATCGCCCTCGGCGTGGTGCTCATGGTGGCGCGCGCGGCGCAGGGCGTGGTCAGCCACACCCTCACCATCGGCGACCTGGTGATGGTCAACGCCTACCTGATCCAGATGTTCCAGCCGCTTAACTTCCTTGGCGTGATGTACCGCGAAATAAAACAATCCTTGACCGACATCGAACGCATGTTCAAGCTGCTGGGCGCGCATCAGGAAGTCCAGGATGCACCCGGCGCGCCGGCCCTGACGCTGGCCAACGGCACGGTGCGCTTCGAGCATGTGAGCTTCGCCTACGACCCGAGCCGGCCCATCCTCAGCGATGTGAGCTTCGACATCCCGGGCGGGCGCAACGTCGCCGTGGTGGGCGCGAGCGGCTCTGGCAAGTCCACGCTGGCGCGTCTGTTGTTCCGCTTCTACGACGTCACCGCCGGCGCTATCACGGTCGATGGCCAGGACGTGCGCCGCGTCAGCCAGGACAGCCTGCGCGCCCATATTGGCGTGGTGCCGCAGGACACCGTGCTGTTCAACGACAGCATCTACTACAACATCGCCTACGGGCGGCCTGACGCCACGCGTGCGGAGATCGTCGAGGCGGCGCGCGCCGCGCACATCCTCAAATTCATCGAAGGCCTGCCTAAGGGCTGGGACACGGTGGTGGGCGAGCGCGGCCTCAAGCTCTCCGGCGGCGAGAAGCAGCGCGTGGCCATCGCCCGCACCCTGCTGAAGAATCCCGCCATCCTGGTGCTGGACGAGGCCACATCCGCCTTGGACACCAAGACGGAAAAGGCCATCCAAGCCGAGCTGGCGGAAATCGCCAAGAACGGCACCAGCCTCATCATCGCCCATCGCCTCTCCACCGTGGTGGAGGCCGACGAGATCCTGGTGCTGGAGCACGGCCGCATCGTCGAGCGCGGGCGCCACGGTGAGCTGCTGGCGCGCGGCGGTCACTACGCGCAGATGTGGGCCATGCAGCAGGCCGAGGAGGAACACGGCGCGCCGGCCAAGGTGGCGGGGGCCGGGTTTTGA
>JAJZSR010000213.1 GCA_021849595.1 Pseudomonadota bacterium
CTGAACGGGCGGCAGCTAGTGCCCTGAGTCGGAGGTTCGTGGAATAGGCTCGGGAGGGTTTGGACTGCCGTCGAAAAATGGCGATATCGCTGTCAGACGCGAAGCCGTGCGCAGCGAGGTTGAACAACTCGCGAGCACGGCGACAAAGTATGGCGGCGATATTCGACGTTTTTCCATAACGAATTTCTGACTCAGGACACTAAGGGCCCAGGCTTTTGACTACGCCCTGGCCGTCGAAATCGTATTTCACCTTGACGATGATTTTGCAGCGCACCGGCTCGCCGTGGCGGATGGCGACGGAAAAGCGCGCGTGCTTGAAGGCCGCCAGGGCGGACTGTTCGAAATACCCCGGTGGGTCGGCGGAGAGGACCTTGACGTTGCTGACCTCTCCGTCGGTTTCCAAATGCAATTCCACCAGCACAGTACCCGACAGGCCGCGATCCAACGCGTTGGCCGGGTAGATCGGCTGGATGGGCTCCAGCGCGTGCGGCTGCACGTCGAGCTCGCGCGCGGCATAGTAAACCGGGTTGGCCAGCAAGGGGACGGCTACGCTGGGGCCGGGTTTGGCTTCTGCCTCAGGGGTGTTGGGCAAGGCCTGCACCGTCGGCGCAGACGCTGGGCTGGGTGTGGGGACCGGTTGCGGCGCGGCTGCGGCGGGCGCGGGCAGCGGCTGGGTTACCGGTTTGCTGGCCGGCGCCGTTTCGGCGGGGGTGGCCTTGGGGACGGCAGGCGCGACGGGTGGGGAAGGTGGGCTCGCCGGTCTGGGCGCAACCGCCGGGCGTGGCTCCAGGCGCGCGAGCAGCACGGGCGCGGGCACCGCCGCCAGGCGCGCTGGGCGTATCTGTACCAGGCCGATGAGTGCCAGATGCAAGGCCGCGGAAATCCACAAGGCAACGAGCGGCAGGCGCCAGTGCGCCGGTATGCTGGGCTCTTCCATGCTCACGCTATTCAAAGGGGGCGAAGTGCGGCCGGGACATGCTGGCGGGCCATCTTAGCACTGTGTAGCATGATGGCCCGCCCGAAGAATCACAGGTTTCGATGATGCAACGCCAGTGCCAACCCTGCACCGCCTGCTGCGACGGCTGGCTGCAGATCACCGTCGACGATCAGCCGGTGTATCCGGGCCGGCCCTGTCCTCACAGCACAGGCCACTCCTGCCGCATTTTCGAGCGCCGGCCGGAAGACCCCTGCCGTCAGTTCGTCTGCGCCTGGCTGTCGCCGCGCAGCCATCTGCCGGAAGAGTTCCGCCCCGATCTGGCGCGCGTCATCGTCTTGGCCGACGTGCGCCGCTGGCAGGGCAGGCCGGTGGACGTGGCGGTGCCCGTGGGGCGGCGCATTCCCGGCAAGGCCCTGGCCTGGCTCAAGGAATACTCGCGCCTGCATGGACGGCCACTCATCTATCTCGAGCAGGCGGACAAGCAGATGAAGTACAGTCGGGAGCAGGCGGCGCACGCATTCGGGCCGCCGGCCTTCCAGGTCGAAATGCTGGCGCACCTGCGGTCGGGGACTAAACTGTGGTGAATGGTCCCCGGAAAATGGAATGGCTGAAGACGCGAACCCCGGCTACGGCTACTTCGAGCACGACGCCGACATCGGCATAATCGGCTGCGGCCCTACGCTGGCCGCCGCGCTGGAACAGGCTGCCGCCGCCACGTTCGCCATCATGGCCGAGCCGGCCCAGGTGGAGGCGCGCATCAAGGTGGATTTCGAGTTCATCGAGGCCGACCCCGACTATGCCTTGGTCACCCTGCTCAACCGGCTGCTCGCCGAAGCACGGCTGCATCGTGCCGTCTTTTCTCGCTTCCGCGTGCGCCAGGAGGGCGAACTCTGGCAGGTGCAGGCCACAGGGGAAACCTGGCGCCCCGAGCTTGCGCGCGGCACCGAGGTGAAGGGCGCGACCCTGACCATGCTCACAGTGCGGCCCATCCTGGGCGGCTGGGAGGCGCGTTGCGTGGTAGACGTGTGAGGCGGCCATGAACCTGCAGGGACTCAAGGAAGTCGCGCCGCAGTGCTGGGCTCAAAGCGCCGGTGCCGGCATGGCGGAAGTCAGATTGTTTGCCAGCCGCGATCTGCTGGAGGCCATGGACGAAAAAGTGCGGGAGCAGATCAGCAACGTGGCCCGTCTCCCGGGTCTGGTCGGCGCCGCCATGACCATGCCCGACGCCCATTGGGGCTACGGTTTCCCCATCGGTGGCGTGGCGGCCTTCGACGCCGATGCCGGCGGCATCGTGTCTGCCGGAGGCGTGGGCTTCGACATCTCCTGCGGCATCCGCTGCTTGAGGACCGATCTTTCCCTGCCCCAACTGCTGCCTCATGCCGAGGCCCTGAGCAATCAATTGTTCCGCGACATCCCGGCCGGGGTGGGCGAAGAAGGCGAAATCAGGCTGTCGATTCCGGAAATCGACCAAGTCATGCGCGGCGGCGCGCGTTGGGCGGTCGAACAGGGCTGGGGCGTCGCCGAGGATCTCGACTATGTGGAAGAGCACGGCTGCGTGGCGGGGGCCGTGCCCGCCAACGTGTCCGATCTGGCCAAAAAACGCCAGCGCGGCGAAATGGGTACCCTGGGCTCGGGCAACCACTACCTGGAAGTGCAAGTGGTGGACAGGCTCTACGACGCCGCCGCTGCCGCGGCCTTCGGCCTCGCACAAGATCAGATCGTGGTTTCCATCCACTGCGGCTCGCGCGGCCTCGGGCATCAGATCGGCACCGATTATTTGGTGAGCCTCGCCCGCGCCGCCGGCCGTCTGGGCATCCAACTGCCCGAGCGGGAACTGGCCTGCGCACCCATCCTTTCTCCCGAGGGGCAGCAATACTTGGGCGCGATGAATGCGGCCATCAACGTGGCGCTGGCCAACCGCCAGATACTCGCCCACCTCACGCGCGCGGCTTTCGCCCGCATCCTGCCCGGAACGATGCTGGCCACGCTGTTTGACGTGTCCCACAACACCTGCAAGACGGAAACCCATGTGGTCGACGGGCGCGAGCGCCGGCTGTACATCCACCGCAAGGGGGC
>JAJZSR010000214.1 GCA_021849595.1 Pseudomonadota bacterium
ATCTATCCACCGTGTTGCGCTCAAAACTCGCCGCAGCCGCCGGCTTCATCTGCCGCTTGGCCAGGGCCCGCGTCACGCCCTCCAGGCCGGCCTTGCCATAAGCGTCGTTCTGGTAGAACACGGCAATCTTCTTGATCCCCAGGGTGGTCAGGTGCTGCACGATACGCTCGGTTTCGTCGAAATAGCTGGCGCGCACGTGGAAGACGTAACGGTTGAACGGTTCGCGCAGCCCCTGGGCACCCGTGAACATGCCCACCATCGGCACCTTGGCCGCCGTGAAGACCGGCATCGCGGCCAGCCCGGTGGGGGTGCCGACTGAGCCGACGAGCGCAAAGACCTGGTCCTGCTCAATCAGGCCTTTCACGGCTGCCACGGCCCGGTCAGGCTCGTAACCATCGTCACGCGTGAGCAGCCGCAACGTGCGGCCATTCACACCGCCTTGTGCGTTGACCGCCTTGAAGTAGGCCTGGATGCCCGCATTCAGGCGCTGGCCCAATTGCGCGGCTGGTCCGGACAGCGCGGCAAACTGCCCGACGACGATTTCCTGCTCAGCAACGCCGGTTTCGGCGGCGACGCTGCCAGCCCCCAGCACCAGGACCATGGCCGAAACCATACGCCATACAGTCATAGACACTCCTCTTCTGCCCGGCGGCACACCTAGGAACGTCAGATCATAGGGGGTTGCAGCGGTACGTCAATCCCGTCTGAGCTTCGCGCCATCGGGGGGGAAGATGCCGGTCGATCAGTGCGCATCCGCTCCGCGCGAAGCCCGTCAACGCTGCCTCCAGGCGCGCTTGCGGCTCGCGCGCCGATTCCTGCCCCTCCCGCTGGCGCCCGACAAATCGATGGAGAAACTAGTGACGCAGGCGCAACAGCAAGTCGCCAAGTGCGGCCACCGTCTGCCGGTCGTCGAAGAGCGGCCGTCGACGATCAATAATCTGTTTATGCACTGAACGGCGCAGGCTCTTGTCGAGGACGATGCGCTCAACCAGTTGCACATACTGTTCCGTCGAGGTCGCCACCCATTCATCCAGTCCCATCTGGCGCAATATCGCGCTGGCAAAGCGCCCTCGCATGAATTCACCTTCAAAGGCGACAACGGGCGTTCCACGCTCTATCGCCTGCATCGTGGTGTTGAACCCGGAGAACCCGATGGTATCCAGATAGACATCGGCACGGTCCAGCAGCGCAAAGAACGCTGGTTGGGATTGCCAGGGAATGAAGCGGACGCAATCATCGAAGCTGACGCCCGCCGCCGCAAAGGATGCACGCAAGCGTTGTTCAAGCAAGGCGGCCAGTCCGACTTCTGTACCCTGAAAGAAAACCAGCTTGCACGGCTGGCAACGACGCGCGATCTCTGCGAGCACGGCGTCGTGCTGAGGCGCGTACTTGTATGCGGTGCCCGCGCAGAGCAAGAGTCTGTGGGAAGGCCGGATGCCCCAGACAGACGGATCAAGCCGATTGGGCCGCGTCTCGAAGGGCTGATAGCAGCAACCCAGCCGGGGCAATGTCAGCAGCTTTTCGGAATAATGAGCCTCGGCCTCAGGCGGTTCAAAGGCCTGAGCGCTGATATACCCGTCGATTGTCGGCAGGCCGCTGGTGATGGGATGCCCCCATGACACCAACTGTACCGGTGCCAGCCGCAAGGCCGACAGCCGGGTACTCGTGGGATGCATGCCAATCTCAGGGTAGATGAGGACATCGAGTCGGCTATCGGAAACGACCTTTGCCCAGTCGGACCACTCCGCTGCTCCGGAGTGGAGCTGTGCGACATGACGGGCCGCCCATTCGGTTTCCGCATCCCGCCGGGAGCCGGTGTGAAAGAGCTGCAATTCAAAACGGTCCCGGTCGAGATGTTCGACCCATCCACGCAGGAGTGCATGCCAGACTGAATGGCCCTGGATATGCGCCGACACGATGCCAACACGACACTTGGCCTCCCCGCTTCCGACGGGCGCCGGAATTCTTGCCTGCTTGGCCCATGCGGCCATCAATTCCGCAGACAAGGCTCCATAGGAGGATAGAGCTTCGCGATGGTTCTGCGCGATGTAGGCCAGGTAGAAGGGTTTCTGTGCGCCTACCGCCAGGTAGCCCTTCGCTGAACGGTGCGCGCGAAACCAGTCTCTGAGCTGTTGCAGCTCATCAGAAAATGCCGCGGGTGCACATGCTTGTTCGGATTCGTCCTGCGGCACCGCAGGCAATTGGGCCATCGCATAACCCCATCGCGCCTGCACGTAGTTGGGATGCAGTCGTACCGCGGCAAGGTAGGCGGCCCGGGCGCTGGCCGCATCCCCCTGCCCCATCAACGCGTTGCCCAGCCAATACTGGGCATCGGCCTGCGCAGGGTCGGATGCCAGCGAGCGTCTGAACAAGTCGACGGCCTCGCCCCATCGCGACTGATCCAGACATAGCATGGCCAGGGTGAAGCAGGCCGGCCCCAAATCGGGCTTGAGCCTCAGCGCCAGCGCCAGCAGCCGCTCGGCCTCGGCGATTTCGCCGCGATCTTTCAGCAGACTGCCCAGGTTGGCGTAGGCCTCGGCAAACTCCGGATTGAGCACCAGCGCACGACGGAAATGCTGCTCCGCCGCCTCGCGGCGATTGTTTGCCAGCTGCTGGTTACCCAAGACGAACTGGGCCATCGCAGCTTGCACGTCCTTTATCGCGGCCGCGCTCGGCGGCGCGGCCGACGCAGCCCCCGCAACGGCGGAGGCTGCGCTCGTCCCTTGGGCAGGCCTACCCGCGAGCTTTGCACGAAGCCAGGCCAATGGTGACGTCATGGCGTCAAGACCGGCTTGCGGACGGCCACCCCATCCCGCCGCTTACTTCGCGACCACGCGCACCATTTCCAGGCACTTGTTGGAATAGCCCCATTCGTTGTCGTACCAGGCGACAACCTTGATGAAGGTCTTGTCCAGCGCGATACCCGCTTCGGCGTCGAACACCGAGGTGCAGCTCTCGCCGCGGAAGTCGGTGGCCACCACCTTGTCTTCCGTGTAACCCAGCACGCCC
>JAJZSR010000215.1 GCA_021849595.1 Pseudomonadota bacterium
CATCCGCAATCACCGGGATGGTGCGCTCGGCGATGGGCAGGCGCACATGGCGGCCGACGAGGTGGCGATAGCGCGCATCGTCCGGATGCACGGCCACGGCCACGTCGCCCAGCAGGGTTTCCGGCCGCGTGGTGGCGATTTCCAGAACATCATCGCCGCCCTCGACGGGATAGCGGAGATGCCAGAGCGTGCCGTCTTCTTCCTGGCTCACCACTTCGAGGTCGGACACCGCGGTCTGCAGCACGGGATCCCAGTTCACCAGGCGCTTGCCGCGATAAATGAGGCCTTCCTCGTACAGCCGGACGAAGACCTCGGCGACCGCCTGCGACAGGCCATCGTCCATGGTGAAGCGTTCCCGGCTCCAGTCCGGCGAAGTGCCCAGCCGGCGCATCTGGCGCGTGATGGTTGAGCCGGAGTGCCGCTTCCACTCCCACACCTTTTCGAGGAATTTCTCCCGCCCCAGGTCGCGGCGGGACATCTTCTGCGCGTCGAGTTGGCGTTCCACTATGATTTGCGTGGCAATGCCGGCGTGGTCCGTGCCGGGCTGCCACAGGGTGTTGTCGCCCTGCATGCGGTGATAGCGGATGAGGGCATCCATCAGAGTGTGCTGGAAGGCGTGCCCCATGTGCAGCGTCCCGGTGACGTTGGGCGGCGGCAGCATGATGCAATACGCGGGGCGGGAGGCATCCAGGCTGGGTGTGAAATAGCCGGCGGACTCCCAGCGCGGGTACCAGCGGGATTCGATGTCCGCGGGTTCGAAGGATTTGGCGAGTTCCATGTCGCAAAGGCGGCGCAAAACCCGCAATTATAAGCGTCGGAGGGGGCGGCTAAGAATCGATGTGGCCTGCCGGAGGGCCGGCAATGCGCTCTCGTATGCTTTCCTGGACGGTATTGCGCACATGCGCGTCCAATTGGGCGAGCAACTCCGAGATGGTCTGATCCAGGCTTTTGCGCACTGTGTCGCTGATTTCGCGCGTGAGCAGTTGATTGAGGCGGGGCTCAAGCAGCGAGAGGATTTGCTCGGCCACCTCGTCGGCATCGAAGGCCGGCGGCGCCGCCGGCTCGGGTGCAGCCATGGGTTCAGGAACAGCTAGCGCCGGGGGCGCGACCTCGGTCGGCGCCATAGGCTCGGCGGTGGGAGACGGCGCCGGGGCGGGCGCTGCGGCTTCGACCGGCGAGGCACCGCGCTTAACCACTTCGGTCAGCACCGGCATCCAGGCGGCGGCAGGCGCATCGTCGCCGGCTGCGTTTTTGTGCTTGTTGAGCAGAGCATCCAGTTTGTCCAGCACATCCTTGCTCATCGCTACCCTTCCTCCCGGCCGAGGTTGATGGTGCTCAAAGCATAGCCCCGCTCCTGGTAGAAACGGTAGCGCTGGCGTGCGCGCAAACGGTCGTCTTCTGCGCCCGTGACGATTTCCACCAGCCGGGCGAACCGGCTGAACGATTGGGGCCGCTCGTCGTCCAGGTTGATGAGGACGTCGGGCCGCGCCAAGGCATCCACGCTCGTACCGATGAGCATCGGCGTTTGTGCCGCCAGTGGGTGGCGGTCGCGGCAATGCGGAAGAAAGCCGGAGATGGCCCACAAGGACTGATCCAACAGATCGGCAAGCGGCCCATCGCTCACGTACAGCATGACATGCAGCTTCTGCCGATAGGCCTTGAGCGCGATTTGCCGTGCCACCGCCAGCTTGTCCTGTGCGAAGGTGTAAAAGCTGATTTCGGTCACGGCGCGGCGCCCGTCAGGCCTGTTGGGCGCGATCCATGAGGAAATGCGTCAGCAGGGGCACGGGCCGGCCGGTGGAGCCTTTTTTCTCCCGGCCGCCGACATAGGCGGTGCCCGCAATGTCTAGGTGCGCCCAGGGATAGCCCTTGGCGAAGCGGGCAAGGAAGCAGGCGGCGGTGATGGAACCGCCTGGACGGCCGCCGATGTTGGCCATGTCAGCAAGATTGCTCTTCAACTGCTCCTGGTAGTCCTCCCACAAGGGCAGACGCCAGACCCGGTCCCAGGCGGCGTTGGCCGCGCTTTGGATTTGCGCGACCAGGGTTTCGTCGTCGCTGAACAGGCCACTGGGATGGTTGCCCAGGGCGATGACGCAGGCGCCGGTGAGCGTGGCCATGTCCAGCACCGCGGCAGGTTTGAGGCGCTGCGCATAGGTCAGGGCGTCGCACAGGATGAGGCGCCCTTCGGCATCGGTATTGAGGATTTCTATGGTCTGGCCGGACATCGAGGTGACGATGTCGCCCGGCTTGTTGGCCGCGGCGTCGGGCATGTTTTCGCAGGCCGGAATGAGGCCCACGACATTGAGCTTGAGACCCAGTTCGCCGATGGCGCGGAAGGTGCCCAGCACCGAGCCGCCGCCGCTCATGTCGTAATTCATCTCGTCCATTTCAGCGGCGGGCTTGATGGAAATGCCGCCGGAATCAAAGGTGATCGCTTTGCCTACCAGGACATAGGGTTTCTGGGTTTTCTTGCCGCCGTCATGGCGCAGGACGATGAAGCGCGGCGGCTTGTCCGAACCCTTGCCGACCGAAAGAAAGGAGCCCATGCCCAGCTTCTCGCAGGCCTTGCGATCCAGCGCTTCGCACTTGAAGCCATAGGTCTTGGCCAGATCCTTGGCCTGCTCGGCCAGATAGTCCGGGGTACAGACATTGGACGGCGTATTGCCCAGATCCTTGGCGAACGCGACGCCCAGGGCGATGGCCCGGCCGGCCGCGAGCGCGCGTTCCACACCCGCCTTGCCCGCGCCTTGCGGCAGCGCGAAGCTGATCTTTTTCAGCGCCTTGACGGGCGCCTTGGCTTGGCTCTTCATGACATCGAAGCGGTACAGCGCATCCGCGGCCAATAGCGTGTCCTGCTCTACGCGCCAGGCTAGGTCGCGCCCGGGGACGTCGGCTTCGTGCAGGCAGCTCAGCGCATCCGTGGCGCCGCCGTCCCTGAGCAGGCGCCAGGCGGCGGCGGAGG
>JAJZSR010000216.1 GCA_021849595.1 Pseudomonadota bacterium
GCAGCCTGATCCGCGACCACGAGTGGATCATCGTCGACGGCAACGAGGGCGTGGTCATCGTCGAGCCGGAAGAAGCCACGCTGGCGGAGTACCGCTTAAAGCAGAACCAGTGGCGTCTGGAACAAGAGAAGCTCAAGCGGATCAAGACCAGCCGCGCCACTACCCTGGACGGCGTCGAGATCGAGCTGCACGCCAACATGGATTTGCCGCGCGACGTCGATGCCGTGCGCGAAGCGGGCGCCCAGGGCGTCGGGCTATTCCGCAGTGAGTTCCTGTTCCTCAACCGCGCCGACCTGCCGGACGAAGAAGAGCAATACCACGCCTACCGCACGGTGGTGGAGGCCATGGACGGCCAGCCCGTCACCATACGCACGCTCGACCTGGGCGCCGACAAGCGCGCGCCTTGGGGCCATCGCGCGGCTGAGAACCCGGCCCTGGGGCTGCGCGCCATCCGCCTGTGCCTGGCCGAGCCGCGCCTGTTCCAGACCCAGTTGCGCGCCATCCTGCGCGCCTCGGCGCACGGCCGCGTGCGCCTGCTCATCCCCATGCTGGCGAGTCTGGCGGAATTGCGCCAGACCCTGCAGCACGTCGAGCAGGCCCGCGCCGGCCTGCGCGCCGACGGCTTGCCTTTCGACCACGGCCTGCCGGTCGGCGGCATGATCGAAGTGCCCGCCGCGGCCCTGATGGCGGCCGCCTTCGCGCGCCATCTCGACTACCTTTCCATCGGCACCAACGACCTCATCCAATACACCCTGGCCATCGATCGCGTGGACGACGCCGTGGCACATCTCTATGATCCGCTCAATCCCTCGGTATTGGAACTGGTGCGCATGACCCTGCGTGCCGGCGAGCGGGCGGGCAAGCCGGTGGCCGTATGCGGCGAGATGGCCGGCGACCCGCGCCTCACGCGCTTGCTGCTGGGCCTCGGCCTGCGCCATTTTTCCATGCACCCGGCCAGCCTGCTGCAGGTCAAGCAGCAGATCCTGCGCAGCCATGTCGAGGAATTGGCGCCTATGGTGCAACGCCTCTTGAAAAATACCGAGCCGGAAAAAACCGAAGCCCTGCTCGAACGCCTCAATGCCTGAAACTCGCCCGCGCTACTGGGCCGGCGCATGCCGCGAACTGGCGGGGCGCGACGCGGTGCTGGCGGCACTCATGGCGCAGCACCGCGGCGCCATCCTGGTGCGGCGCAGCGAGGCCTTCGCCACGCTGGCCCGCGCCATTGTCAGCCAGCAAATCTCCACGCGCGCTGCCGAGGCCATCTGGAACCGCCTGGAGCAGACCTTGGGCGAGGTGACGCCCGACTGCGTGCTGACGCAGGCGCCGGATGCGCTGCGCGCCCTGGGACTCACCGTACGCAAGGCCGAGTATCTGCATGATCTCGCCGGACACTTCGCCGACGGCCGGCTGGACCCGAAGCGCTGGCGGCGCAGCGCCGATGCCGCCCTGATCGCCCAACTCACCGCCGTGCGCGGCATCGGCCGCTGGACGGCGGAGATGTTCCTCATCTTCCACTTGAACCGGCCGGACGTCTGGCCGGCGGACGACATGGGCCTGCAGAAGGCCGTGGCCCGCCACTACCTGGACGGCCGCCTGCCCCAGCCCAAGGAGCTGGCCACCTGGGGCGAGCGCTACGCGCCCTGGCGCACGGTGGCGACCTGGTATTTGTGGCGCAGCCTCGATCCGGGCGTAGTGCAGTATTGAGTACGCCGACGCCTGGGCGCATCGGCCGGAAGACATAGCGGCCGAATTTTAAGCACGGATTCAGCGTGCCGGCCGCGCGGCCTCCTACAATAGCGGTCAAAGCAAAACCAGGAGAGCCACCATGAAAACCGCGCATGTCTTCATCGCCCTGCTGGGGCTGGCGCTGAGCACACCGGCGCTGGCTTTTGACGGCGTCTATGCCTTCGGCGACAGCCTCTCGGACAACGGCAACGTCTATGCCTACACGGGCGGCGCATTTCCGCCGCCACCCTACTGGCACGGGCGCTTCTCCAACGGCCCGGTGATGGTGGAAGACCTGGCCAAGGGCTTGGGCGTGCCCTTGCACGATTACGCCTTTGGCGGCGCCACCAGCGGCAGCGCGAACAACCTCAACGGCAGCTACGGCCTGAGCGGCCTGCCCGGACTGAGCCAGGAAATCAGCACCTACGGCAGCGGCAACCTGGACCCCAACGGCCTCTACACCGTGTGGGCAGGGGCGGACGATGCGCTGGCGCTGTTCGCCAACCTCTCGTCCGTCACCCTGGCCGGCGCCGCCCAGACCATAGATACCAGCACGACCAATGTGGCCGATGCGGTGGGCACGCTGGAGAGCCACGGCGCCCGTCACATCCTCGTGCTCAACATGCCCAATCTGGGACTCACGCCGCGCATGCTCAGCGCGGACTCGACCGTTCCATACGCTTCCTACGCCGCGACCTTCTATTCGCAGGGCTTCAATTTGGCATTGGGCGGCAAGCTCGATATCTTGCAGAACAGCGCAGGTTTTGACGCCAACATCATCCAGTTCAACGTCTTCGGCGCCATGACACAGGTGTTCAACAATGCCGCGTCCTATGGCTTCACCAACATCACGCAACCCTGCCTCGACACCAGCACGCTGAGCATGTGCTCCGATCCCAACAGCTATGCGTTCTGGGACGACGTGCATCCCACGGCCCATCTGCACCAGGTTCTCGCCAACGAAGTGCTGGCGGCGGTGCCGGAGCCGGCCGAGTGGGCGATGCTGCTGGCGGGGTTGGGGATGGTTGCGGTTTTGGGCAGGCGGAGGGGGGTTGTATAGGGGTTCTAAGGCCGACCTTGAATTGCAAGACCCCAGGGTTTCAGTAAGCAGATTTCTGCTACACGACCCTAACTTTTACGTCAGTAATAGTCTCATCGCCAACGATATCAATCCGATGAATTGCAGAAGAAAAAAACCACTTTCTTTCATCTATGGGATCACCCATGAATCGACCC
>JAJZSR010000049.1 GCA_021849595.1 Pseudomonadota bacterium
CCACTCCGGTCACCTGCGCAGTGCCGGTCTTGGCGGCAACGGCATAAGACACGCCGGCGAAGGCCGTGGGCGCGGTGCCGCCCGGCTTGACTACATCCATCATGGCATCGCGCACCACCGCCAGATCGGCCGCGCTGATGGGGATATGCCGCACCGCCACCGGTGTGACGGGCTGCCAGGTATGGCTGCCGGCTTTGCGCACCGCCTTGAGCAGTTCGGGCTTGTAGATGGTGCCGCCATTGGCGAGCGCCGCCGTAGCCACGGCCAGTTGCAGGGGCGTGACCTGCCAGTAACCCTGGCCTATGCCGGAGATGACGGTCTCGCCGGGAAACCAGGGCTTGTGCCAGCGTCGCTCCTTCCATTCCGGCGAGGGCACGAGGCCGGCCGACTCGCCCGGCAGATCGATGCCCGTCCTGGTGCCGAAGCCGAAAAGCGGCATATAGGCATCCAGACGCTTCATGCCCATATCCACCGCCACGCGGTAGAAATAAGTGTCGCAGGATTGGACGATGGCCTTGTGCATGTCGACCGTCCCATGGCCCCCCGCCTTCCAGTCGCGGAAGCGGTGGGTGGAACCGGGCAGCGAAAACCAGCCGGGATCGAAGATGGTGTAGCTGGGCGTGCGCACCCCCATTTCCAGCGCCGCGATGGCGATGAAGGGCTTGATGGTGGAGCCGGGCGGATAAACGCTGTAGACGGCGCGGTTCACCAAAGGACGGGTAGGCGAATCGAGCAACTGCTCCCAGGTCTGGGGATCGATGCCGTCGACGAATAGGTTGGGGTCGAAGCCCGGCCGGCTGACCAGCGCGAGCACGGCGCCGTTGTTGGGGTTGATGGCCACCAGCGCGCCCTTGCGGTCGCCGAAGGCCTGGTCGGCAATGCGTTCCAGTTCCTGATTCAGGTTGAGTTCGAGATCGTCCCCCGGCACCGGTGCGACACGCCCCAGAACCTTCACGGCGCGGCCGTAGGCGTCCGTCTCCATTTCCTCGTAGCCGGGTTTGCCGTGCAACAGATTTTCATACTGCAATTCCAGTCCGGTCTTGCCGATGTGCTCGCTGCCGCGGTAGTCGTCCAGGCGCCCCCCCCGCTTGAGCGCGGCAAGCTCGCGATCGTTGATGCGTCCGATATAGCCGATGCTGTGCGAGAACTCATCGCCGTAGGGATAGTTGCGGAACAGGCGCGCCTTCACCTCCACGCCGGGCAGGCGATACAGATTGGCCGCCAGGATTGCCACCTCCTGGTCGCTGAGATGGCTTTTCAACGGCACGGTGGCGAACGAGCGGTTTTCCGCCAGCAGTTCGCGGAAGCGGCGCAGATGCGCGGGCGTGATTTCGATGAGACGGCCGATCTCGGCCAGCGTGTGCTTGAGGTTGCCGGCCTTCGACGGATTGATCTCCAGGGTGTAGGCTGAATAGTTGTCGGCCAGTATTTTGCCTTTGTCGTCGTAGACCAGGCCCCGCGGCGCCGCCACCGGTATCAAGCTGATGCGATTGCTTTCCGCCAGGCTGGCATAGTGGCTGTGGTCCCGCACCTGCAGATCGTACAGGCGCACGAGCAGCACCAGCACCAGCACGGCGATGAGGATGGCACCGGCCTGCAGGCGGCGCCGGAATGCGGCCAATTCGGCGCGCAGATTCTTCAGCTCACCGCCGGACCAGTTCATGGCAGATCACGCGGCAAAGCGGGCGCGGCTCCCCAACATGAGCCCGTACCACAGCAGGGCTCCGCTGATCGTCGAGAGAAAACTCATGCCGTCCACCGGAGGACGGCCGGAAATCCATCCCGTCGCCAGGGCCACCACCTGCACCAGCAGCAGCACCGCGAAAATATGCAGGCTCTGCTGCGGCAAGCTGAACACCGCCAGGCGGCGCTGCCAAAGCTGCACCAGATAGACGGCCAGCACGTAGGCCAGCGCATACTGGCCGAGCACGATTCCCTGCTGGAAGTCGGTAAGCAGTCCGAGCAGCCAGGCCAGCCCGAGTCCCACGCGCGCCGGCGCGCGATGCGCCCAGAACAGCGCGGTGACCAGCAGAAAGTCCGGCCTCAGCCACAAGCCCCAGCCCGACCAAGGCAGCGTACGCAGGACCAGGGCAACAACCAGGCTCGCTAGGATGATGCTCCAGCCGCTGGGGGCCTCGTCGCGACCTCCGCCGCCCATCAGGGCTTCCTCCCGCCCGGCACGGCGACAAAAAACGTCCGGCCGGTGTCCAGGCCGGCAAAGGGCGTGCAATCGATGTCCAAGTAGGGGCTGGAGGCGTACTTCACCACGCGCCGGACCCAGGCCACAGGCACACCCGGCGGATAAACCCCGTCCAAGCCGGAAGTGGACAGCCGGTCACCCGGCTTGACGTCCACACCCTTGGACAGATAGCGCAACTCCACTCCCGAGCCCGTGCCATAGAGCAGCAGGCGCAGGCCGCTGCGCAGATCCTGCACCGGTACCACTTCGGCACGATCCGTGATGAGGCTGACTTCGCTGCTGAGCGGATAGACCCGCGTGATCTGCCCGACCAGGCCATGCTCGTCGAGTACCGGCCAGCCCGCCCTGATGCCGTCGCGCGCGCCTTTGTCTATCTCTACGCGCTGGGAAAAGGGGTCGTTGCTTTCGCCGATGACGCGCACCGCAACCAGCTTGTGAGGCGAGAACCGCTTGAGCGCGAGCAGCGCGCGCAGATGGGTGTTCTCCTGCGCCAGTTGGCTTTGCAGCAGCAGGGCGGCCCGGGCTTGGCGCAGTTCGTGCGTCAGGCGGCGGTTTTCCTGCAGCAGTTCGGCGTGCCGGACAAAAAATTCGCCTATGGTCCCGGCCCACTGCAAGGGCGCGCGCGTGGCCACCTGCACCGGGTAAAGAACGGAAGCCAAGCCGCTGCGCAGCCAGCCCAGCGAGTCCAACCGGCTGTCCAAGACCATGATCAGCAAGGACAAGGCAACCCAGAAAGTCAAGCGCAACGCCGGCGACAGGCGCCGGGCGAACATTACCTGGCCGGGCGCTGCCATCGCGAAATCCTATCGATGACGCCCCGCCTCACTCGTGCGTAAACACGGCATGGAGCTTGTCCATCTCCTCCAGCGCTCGCCCGGACCCGCGTACCACGCAAGTCAGCGGATCGTCCGCGACGATGACCGGCAGCCCGGTTTCCTCCATGAGCAGGCGGTCGAGATCGCGCAGCAGCGCCCCGCCGCCGGTGAGCACCATGCCCTTGTCGGCAATGTCCGCACCCAACTCCGGCGGAGTCTGCTCGAGCGCCTGCTTCACGGCGCTGACGATGGCATTGAGCGGCTCGGTCAGCGCCTCCAGTACCTCGTTGCTGGACACGGTAAAGCTGCGCGGAATGCCTTCCGCAAGGCTGCGGCCCTTGACCTCCATTTCGCGCACTTCTGCGCCCGGAAAGGCCGAGCCCATCTCCTTCTTGATGCCTTCCGCCGTGGCCTCGCCGATCAGCATGCCGTAGTTGCGGCGGATGTAGTTGACGATGGCTTCGTCGAACTTGTCCCCGCCCACGCGCACGGACGAGGCGTAAACCACTCCACCGAGGGAGATCACCCCCACTTCGGTGGTGCCGCCGCCGATGTCCACCACCATGGAACCGGCCGCTTCAGCAACCGGCAGGCCCGCACCTATGGCGGCCGCCATCGGCTCCTCGATGAGATAGACGTGGCGCGCCCCCGCGGAAATGGCCGATTCCCGGATGGCGCGACGCTCCACCTGCGTGGCCCCGTAGGGCACGCAGATGATGATGCGAGGGCTGGGTTGGAACAGACGGGAATCGTGCACCTTCTTGATGAAGTATTTCAGCATCTGCTCGGTGACGTTGAAATCCGCGATCACCCCGTCCTTCATGGGCCGTATGGCCTGGATGCTGCCGGGCGTGCGCCCCAGCATCTGCTTGGCCTCCGCCCCGACGGCCTGGATCATCTTCTTGCCGCTGCCGGAATTATCGGTGCGTATGGCGACCACCGACGGCTCGTCCAGCACGATTCCTTGACCTCGCACGAAGATGAGCGTGTTGGCGGTGCCCAGGTCTATGGCCAGATCCGTGGAGAAATACTTGGAGAAAAATCCGAACATGTTTTATGCCAGGCCAGTTGGAAAAATCCGGCGCCGCGCGCCGTATAGGGAATAAACGAATATGATAACCTAAGCAGTCCCCGCCACATGCTCAAAATATGTCCCTGGCCTTATCCGACATCCAGCGCATCGCCCGCCTGGCGCGCATCCGCATCGCGGATCAGGAAGCCGCCGCGCTGCACGACCAGTTGAACGAAGTTTTCAGGCTCATCGGGGAGATGCAGGCGGTGGACACCTCCGGGGTGGCCCCCATGGCCCATGCCGCGGAGTTGGCCCAGCGCCTGCGCGCCGATCAGGCCACAGAACCCAACCAACGGGAAAAGTTCCAGGCCATCGCGCCGGCCGTGGAAGCCGGCCTCTACCTCGTGCCCCGGGTGATCGACTAAAACGATGATCGACGCCACAGTCAAAACGCTTTCCGCCGGCCTGTCGGCCGGCAAGCTGTCCGCGGTGGAACTGGCGGAGGAATTTCTGCGCCGCATCGACGCGCACAATGGTCGGATCAATGCCTTCATTACCGTCGACCGCGACCTTACCCTGGCCGAAGCCCGACGCGCCGACGACCTGCGCGCCGCCGGCAAGGCCGGCCCGCTGACCGGCATTCCCATCGCGCAGAAGGACATCTTCTGCGCGGACGGCTGGCTCACCACCTGTGGGTCGAAAATGCTGTCCAATTTCGTCGCGCCCTATGACGCGACCGTCATTGCCAAATTCAAGCAGGCCGGGGCGGTCAATCTGGGCAAGACCAATATGGACGAATTCGCCATGGGCTCGTCCAACGAAACCAGCTTCTACGGCTCCGTGAAAAACCCCTGGAACGATCAAATGGTGCCCGGCGGCTCCTCCGGCGGCTCGGCCGCTGCAGTGGCCGCACGCCTTGCGCCCGCCGCCACCGGCACAGACACCGGCGGCTCAATCCGCCAGCCCGCGGCGCTCTGCGGCATTACCGGCATCAAGCCCACTTACGGCATCTGCTCGCGCTACGGCATGATCGCCTTTGCGTCCAGCCTCGATCAGGCCGGACCGATGGCAAAAACGGCGGAAGACTGCGCCCTGCTCCTGAACACGATGGCCGGTTTCGACCCCCGGGACTCGACCAGCCTGGAACGGCCCTCTGAAGATTATGCGCGCGATCTGGACAGGCCGCTTTCCGGCCTGCGCATCGGCCTGCCGCGCGAGTTCTTCGCCGCAGGGCTGGAGCAGGAGGTCGCCGCCGCCATCCTGGCCGCCGTGGAAGAATTGAAAAAACTCGGCGCGACGACCGTCGAGGTTACGCTCGCCAACGCCAAACTGGCGATCCCGGTGTACTACGTGCTCGCGCCGGCCGAAGCCTCATCCAATCTTGCGCGCTTCGACGGCGTGCGCTACGGCTATCGCGCGCCCGAATACACCGACCTGGACGACATGTACTGCAAGACCCGGGCGCAAGGCTTCGGCGCCGAGGTCAAGCGCCGCATCCTGATCGGCACCTACGTCCTGTCCGCCGGCTACTACGACGCCTACTACCTGCAGGCGCAAAAAATCCGCCGGCTGATTGCAGACGACTTCGCCCAAGCGTTCAAGGTCTGCGACGTCATCGCCGGCCCGACCGCGCCAAATACCGCGTTCAAGCTCGGTGCGAAAACCGACGACCCCGTGCAGATGTATCTCAACGATCTCTACACCATTCCCGCCAATCTCGCCGGCCTGCCGGGCATGAGCCTGCCATGCGGCTTCGACCGCCGGGGCCTGCCCATCGGCCTGCAACTGGTCGGCGATTATTTCGCCGAGGCCCGCATGCTCAACGTCGCACACCAATACCAGTTGGCGACCGACTGGCATATGCGCAAACCAACCTTGTAGAGCGACGACATGCCCAACACCGAGGTTTTCCAGGGCGACTGTGGCGAGATCTTGAAGACTTTTCCAGAAGCAAGCATCGACCTCATCGTCACCTCACCACCTTACGCCGACCGCCGCAAGAATACCTATGGCGGCATTCCTCCGGAACATTACGTCGATTGGTTTCTGGAACGTTCGGCCGAATTCCTCCGGGTATTGAAACCCACGGGTTCCTTCATCCTCAATATCAAGGAAAAAGCCGAGAACGGAGAGCGTCACACCTACGTTCTCGAACTCATCCTCGCACTGCGCAAGCAAGGTTGGCTCTGGACCGAGGAATACATCTGGCACAAGCGCAATTGCTACCCTGGGAAATGGCCCAATCGCTTCCGCGACGCATGGGAACGCTGCCTGCATTTCACCAAGGCGCGCAAATTCAAGATGAATCAGGACGCTGTCATGGTGCCAATGGGAGACTGGGCGGATGCGCGTCTCAAATCTCTAAGTAAAAACGATGTAGTTCGCTTCGATTCACAGGTCGGCAGCGGGTTCGGCAAAAACATCGCAAACTGGCTGAAACGCCCGATGGCCTACCCAACCAACGTCTTGCACCTCGCCACCGAGTGCGGTAACAAAAACCACAGCGCGGCCTTCCCGCAAAATCTGCCGGAGTGGTTCATCAAACTATTTAGTGATCCCGGTGATACGGTACTTGACCCCTTCGTGGGTTCCGGCACTACGCTCAAGGCCGCCCAACTGCTGGGTCGAAACGCAATCGGAATCGATGCCTTGGAGAAATACTGCGAAATGTCGCGCCAAGCCGTTGGTGTGCAATACACTTTGCTACAAGAAACCGCAGCCCATGGACAAAAAAATGAAAGCCAGTCTGACGGCATACATCGAAGCAAACATTCCGCAGTTCCACGCAAAAAGACTGCAAAGTCTCGAAGAGCTAAGGCTCTCAAAAGTGCTGGCACGAAAGAACCCCTATCTGTTTAAGGCAAAGTACATCGAGACGGCACATGATCTTGTCAAGCAACTGCTCGACGCTTATTTGTCCTCGCAAGAAGAAACCATATTCGGTGACTTTCTCGAAGCATTGTCGATCCTTGTTTGCTCGCTCACTTATGGCGGGCGCAAATCAACCACTGAAGGGATCGATCTCGATTTCGACCGGGATGGAATTCGCTATATTGTGTCAATCAAATCCGGGCCGAATTGGGGTAACGCCAGCCAAATCAAGAAAATGCGCGAGCACTTCAAGCAAGCAAGGCGCATATATGGACAGAACAAGCACTTGGTGGCGGTCAACGGATGTTGCTATGGGCGCGACAGCAAACCAGAGAAGGGCGATTATCAGAAAGTGTGCGGCCAAGCCTTTTGGGAATTGATATCCGGCGACCCAGATATGTACCAAGAAATTATCGAACCCTTGGGACATCAAGCCAAAATCAGGAACGAAGAATTCGTTTCGGCTTATTCGAGGGTAATTAATCGCTTCAGCGCTAACTTTATAAGCGAGTACTGCAAAACGGATGGCTCAATAGACTGGAATAAATTGGTGGCTTACAACTCATCCAAGACCAAACCCGGCAAACGGAGCAAATCGCCATGACGTGGGAAACCGTCATCGGCCTGGAGGTGCACACCCAGCTCTCCACCGTCTCCAAAATTTTCTCTGCCGCCGGCACCGCATTCGGCGCGGCGCCCAACACCCAGGCCTGCGGGATCGACATCGCGCTGCCCGGCGTGCTGCCCGTGCTCAACAAAGAAGCGGTGCAGAAGGCGATTCGCTTCGGTTTGGCCGTCAATGCTGCCATCAACCGACGCTCGGTTTTCGCGCGCAAGAATTACTTTTATCCGGACCTGCCCAAGGGTTATCAGATCAGCCAGTACGAACTCCCCGTGGTGGAGCATGGCAAGCTGAAAATCCGCGTGGGCGAAGGCGAAAAAATCATACGCATCACGCGTGCCCATCTGGAGGAAGACGCCGGGAAGTCCCTGCACGAGGATTTTCATGGCATGACTGGCATCGACCTCAATCGCGCCGGCACCCCTTTGCTGGAAATCGTCTCCGAGCCGGACCTGCGCTCGGCTGAAGAGGCGGTGACCTACGCGCGCACCCTGCACACCCTGGTGACCTGGATAGATATCTGCGACGGCAACATGCAGGAAGGCAGTTTCCGCGTGGACGCCAATGTGTCCGTGCGGCCGCTGGGCCAGGCGGAATTCGGCACGCGCTGCGAGATCAAGAACCTCAACTCTTTCCGCTTCCTGGAAGCCGCCATCCGCTACGAGGCTCGCAGGCAGATCGAGTTGCTCGAAGACGGCGGCATGGTGCGCCAGGAGACCCGCCTCTACGATCCGGACAAGGGCGAGACGCGGGCGATGCGCAGCAAGGAGGATGCCCACGATTACCGCTATTTTCCCGACCCCGATCTGCTGCCGCTGGAAATCGGCGACGACTGGATCGAGGCGACGCGCGCACAAATGCCCGAACTGCCCGAGGCCATGCAGGCCCGCTTCCAGCAGCAGTACGGACTGCCCCCCTATGATGCCGCCGTACTCACCGGCTCGCGCGCCCTGGCCGCTTATTTCGAGGAGGTCGCCGCTGCCTGTGGGCAAGGCAAGCTGTCCGCCAACTGGGTCATGGGCGAGCTGGCCGGGGCCTTGAACAAGGCCGACCTCGACGTCACGCAAAGCCCGGTTTCTGGGGCGCAGTTGGCCAAGCTGCTCGCGCGCATCCACGACGGCACGCTTTCCGGCAAACTTGCCAAGCAGGTGTTCGAGGCCTT
The DNA here is from genome assembly GCA_021849595.1 of Pseudomonadota bacterium. Classification (GTDB taxonomy): domain Bacteria; phylum Pseudomonadota; class Gammaproteobacteria; order Burkholderiales; family Thiobacillaceae; genus JAJXXS01. Next base: position 8,683 of record JAJZSR010000049.1, read on the forward strand.
GTGGGCAGGCGAGGGCGATGTCGATGCCGTCGTCGATGCCAAAGGATTGCGCCAGGTCAGCGACAGTGCGGAAATCGAGCAGATCGTGGAACAGGTGCTGGCCGCCAACGCAAAATCGGTGGAAGAATTCCGTGCCGGCAAGGAAAAGGCCTTCAATGCCCTGGTGGGGCAGGTCATGAAAGCTACCAAGGGGCGCGCCAACCCGGCCCAGGTCAACGAACTGCTGAAAAAGAAACTGGCCTGAGGAGCTCCAATAAAGCGCTGATATGCCCGCATAAAACTTCCTTGCTGCCCGCTCGGGCGCTTACCGCTAAACTAACGGGCATTTCATTTTCAGGCGCGGATTCCCGCGCCGCTTTGTTTTCCGAGGAGCAGCCATGCCCAGCCGTGCCGATCTTGAACCCCGTCTCGCCAGCGCCAAATCCGTAGCCGATATCCGCGCCATCGCAGAAGAGGCCGCAAAGGACGACCCCGAGTTTGCCAAGGAGGCCTATCAGAAGGCCGCGCGCCATTGCGCCGACTCGACCCAGACCGTGGCTTATGCGCGGGGCTGGAAGGAAGTATTCGGTGACGGCACGCAAGCCCAGAAGCTGCTCGACGACGCCGCAGCGGAATCCCAATTCACCAAGGATCTCGTGGCCATCGCCATCGGCTACAAGGAAGTCGCCGCAGATGACGCCAAGGCCGCCGAACTGATGCAGCAGGCCGAAGAATATTGCATGACGGGCGAAGAACAGGTGTATCTGGCCGAAGGCAAGGTGCGCGTGCTGGGTGATGCGGCGGGCGCCAAGGAGGCCTACGAGCAGGCGCTCAAGGAAACCGGCAATCTTGATCCGCTGCTGGAACTGGGCCGCGCTGCCATGGGCGTGCTAAAGGACGGGAGCTTCGCCAAGAAGATCTACGACAAGGCCGAATCCAAGGTGAGCCGTGCGCCGGAATACGTCAAGCTGGCCGCCGCGGCGGTCAACGATCTGATGGACAAGGATTACGCGGCCGGCATCTTCAACAAGGCGGCGGAAAAATTATCCAGCGTGGCCGACCTTCTGTCTCTTGCCAGTGAGGCAGGCAAGACCCTGGGCGACCCGACGCGCGCCAAGGCCCTTTACCAACGCGCCCTGGACAGCGCAGCGGACTTCCCCGCCGTCGCCAAGCTGCTGGACGCCGCCAAGGCGGCTGGCGACAACACCTTTCTGCAGGCAGCCCTCAACAAAGGCGGCGAACTCGCTTCCAACACGCCCGATTTCATCGACCTGGCCAAAGGGCTGCTCGGGCTGGGCGACCGCCAGGGTGCCGACACCCTCATCACGCGCGCGGAAAACGCCGTCAACAGCCTGGACGACCTGCAGAAGCTGGCCGAAGGCGTCAAGGCGCACTTCTCCGAGCAGGCCGACCGCGTGGCCCGCATCCTCGCCAAACTGGAAAAACGCATCGCCAACCAGGCCCGCTACGTCGAATTCCAGAAGCAGGAAGAGCAGGCCGACACTGTGAAGAAGTTGCTCGCCCTGGCCGATCGGGTCATGGTCGAACTGGAAGACCCTTTCTACGCCGCCAAGCTCCTGGACAAGGCCGAAGCGCTCATGCGCCAGGGTGGCTACCAGTTTTCGCGCTTCGAAGTCCTCATTCGGGCCATCGACAAGCATCTTGATGACAGCCCATGGATCACCCGGCTCCTGGACGAAGGCATCGCCCAAGGCCGGGACTTCATCACTTTCAAGGAAGTAGTCCACTGTGCGGCAAACCTGCAGCGCAATCGCGCTCTCGGGCAGGAAAAGGCGCGCGCCTATCTGCAGGCCAGGGAAGCGCAGCTCAAGGCCGACAGCGGCAGCGGCGTGTACGACTTCACCAAGCTGGCGCAACTGGTGCTCGCAAACCTGCGCGACACCGCCTGGGGAGGCGCGCTGCTCGACGCCGCGCGCCAACGCGCCCAGGATCATTACGCCCTTGCCCACATCGGCTACATCAAGGCCCAAAGCGGCGATGCGGCGGGAGCCGCGGAGCTCTATCGGCAGGCGGCAACGGCCTGCAAAAATGCCGACACCTGCTTGCAGCTCGCCATCCGCCTCAAGCAATACGGTTTGGACGCCGCCAGCCTCAAGGAATACTACGCCGCCTGCGGCAAAGGGCTCAGCAACCCGGCCGACAAGCTGTGCTGGGTGGAAGGCATGGTGGACGAGTTGAAGAATCCCGCCTGGGCCTCCGAAACCTATGCTGCCCTCGCCTCGCAAATGACCGGTGCAGATCAGGCGCGCTTCGAGCAATCGCGCATGAATCGGGTCGGCAACGAGTTCTACCCCTATCGCAAGCACGCAGCATAGAGACGGTTACTTTTCCCGATCCTCCAGCGTTTTTTGAATGCGGCGACGGGCTTCCTCGGGGAGCCCGTTTTCTTTGCGCTTCCACCATCCGAGCCATTGCGCCATTTGCTGCAACTGGCGCTCAAAAATCGAACAATTGCGGCAGACCGAGAGGTGCAAGCGCATCTGCAGGCGCTCCCACCACGACAAGCGCCCGTCGGTCGCGCGGGTCAGCAGACGCGAAGTTTCCTTGCAGGTCGGGAACAGGCGGGACATGTCTTTTCTCCTAGAGCCTCCCGTCCAGGCATTCCCGCAACGTAAGCCGCGCACGATGCAGGCTGACCCAGACATGGCTCTGCGTCATGCCCAGTTCTGAACAGATGCCTTCCGTCTCCATGTCCTCTACCACCCGCAGCGATAGCACCCGCGCCAAGGCCGGCTTGAGGCGCTTGTAGCATTCCTCCAATGCGGCCAGCAACCGGCTTTTCTCGAACTCGCTCTCCGGCGTTGGCCATTCGCGCAAATCCTGGGCCCAGTGGCCATCCGCGGCAAACAATGCCTCCCAGTCGTCGCTGCCGTCCTCACGCTGCGGCGGCGCGCTTTCGCGCCCGTGACGACGCAGAAGATCGGCCACCTTATGCTTGAGTATGCCGGTCAGCCAGGTGCGCACCGCGCTGCTGCCGGCAAAGCTCGCACGCGCTTCCAGGGCGGCAAGAAGGGTTTCCTGAACCGCATCCTGCGCCAGTTCATCGGACATCAGTCGCCGGCGGGCATAGCGATAAAGATAATCCCCATGCTCGTCCAGCCAATGCTGCCCATTCATGCCGGTCTCCTTCATATTTTTGTCGCGTCATTATTATTTAACGGAATTCACTGAGGCGCTCCCGGAAAGGAGGTCTTGAAATACATGACCCTGCTTCTATATACAGATTAGTCGGGCATGTTCCCGAATCTCTCAGAGGAGCAGACAATGGCAAATATTACCCGTTACGATCCTTTCGACATCGGTTTTGAACCTTTCGACAACCTGTTCCGGGGCTTTCTTCGCCCCGTGCGCCTTGAGCAGGAAGTTCCGCAGATCAAAATGGACGTGAAAGAGGAAGAGAACGTCTATCGCGTGCACGCCGAAATTCCCGGTGTCAAGAAAGAGGATATCCATGTGGCCGTGGAGGGCAATACGGTTTCCATCAGCGCGGAAGTAAAAAAAGAAAGCGAGGAAAAAGAGGGCGAAAAAGTGCTCAAGCGCGAGCGCTATTACGGCAGGGTGGCGCGCAGCTTCGCTTTGGGCAACGATATCGATGAAACCAATGCCTCGGCCAAATACACCGATGGCGTGCTGGAACTGGTTCTGCCCAAGAAACAAGGCGCCGGCAGCAAAAAACTCTCCATCCAGTAACTCCGTTCGCGGGCGGCCCCGGTGCCGCCCGCGCGTTCCCTACTTTTTCGCGCGCACGGGGCCGGCGCGGACGATACGCTGCGTCCCTGAAACAACCTCCCCCGACGCGACAACGAGCCCTTTTACCATCCCCGCGCTGCCGGTAGAATTCAAGCGCCTTCCACGCCCCCCCTGTAGCCATGGCCACCGATTTCACTCCCGCCGACAAGGCCCGAATCCTTTCCGAAGCGCTGCCTTACATCCAGCGCTTTTACGACAAGACCATAGTGGTCAAATACGGCGGAAATGCGATGACCGAACAGGCCCTGAAGGAAGATTTCGCCCGCGATGTCGTGCTGCTGAAGCTCGTAGGCATGAACCCCGTGGTCGTCCACGGCGGCGGGCCGCAGATCGGCGAGTTGCTCAAGCGCATCGGCAAACAAAGCGATTTCATTCAAGGCATGCGCGTCACCGACGAAGAAACCCTGGATGTAGTGGAAATGGTGCTGGGAGGACTGGTCAACCAGGAAATCGTCACGCTCATCAATCTCATGGGGGGCAAAGCCGTCGGGCTGACCGGCAAGGACGGCAACTTCATCCATGCGCGCAAAAAGCTCATTCCGAGCAAGGAAAAGGCCGAGGAAATGCTCGACATCGGCCAGGTGGGCGAAGTGGTAGGCATAGACCCGGAGCTGATCCATCTCCTGGACAGCCGGGATTTCATCCCGGTCGTCGCCCCGCTCGGCGTGGGCCGGGAAGGGGAAGCCTACAACATCAACGCCGACACCGCGGCCGGAAAAATCGCCGAAGCCCTGGGCGCAGAGAAGTTCATCCTCATGACCAATACCCCGGGCGTCCTGGATCAGGCCGGCAAACTGCTTACCGGCTTGAGCGCGGAAATCGTCAAGGGCCTGATCGACGATGGCACCATCTCCGGAGGCATGCTGCCCAAAGTGGACTGCGCCCTGTCAGCGGTGCGAAACGGCGTAAAGACGGCCCACATCATCGACGGCCGCGTACCCCATGCGCTGTTGCTCGAAGTCCTTACCCAGGACGGCGTGGGCACGCTCATCAAGCGCAACTGACCGGCGCGCAAGAACGGCGCGCCGCGGGTCAATGCGCCGGCGACCGACCGCGCGCGGCCTCGGGTTGGATGATGGAAACCAGCAATGCCTCCAAATCCCGGGCATTCACCCTTAGCCGGCCAAATGGATTGGTGGCGCTTAAAGGTTCCCAGAATAGTGCCGGATTGAAATGGCGAGCCTGTACGGCCGGATGAAGAAAGTATTCCACGAGCTTCATTTCCAGTGCGCTCATCGACGTTCCTCACGGGGGATTGAGTTTTTTTTCTAGACAAGTTTTTGCGGGGGACAAACAGCGCTTTCTTATTTACCCCTGGTTAAGGCGCACCGGCTTCGGCTTAAGGTTTTTTCTACGCCGCCCCCACAATCCACGTGAGGACGGGGCCGAAACGGGCGCTAGAGTTGGCAAATTTTTTCTGGACGAGAAACATGCGTTACTGGCTGAGTAACGCGGATACGCCCGGCCTGAATCGCTTGAATCCGTTGCCGTTACTGGGCTTTGTGGAGTTGCCAGAAACGGACTGACTGCCCGTGTTCGCGGCTTGGGTGGGAATCTGGGTGGGACTTTGGGCTAGTCTGCCCTTCATGCGATACAGGCACTCCTGTTTCTTGCATGTTTCCATCAAGTAATCTTCGGTGCTCAATCCCATAGTCGTTCTCCTGTTCGCCACTTCGTCCATATTGAAGTCGCCTTCCAGAGGGATGCTTTTTGGCGATTCCTTCGCGGTTCTGCGCCATGGTTTGCGAACCAACCGCCCAGAGTTGCACGCTGTTCTGCCCCTGTTAGCAGGGACAATTTGCACAGCGAGCGATGGCATCCGTCACTCTGTTTACCGTCTGTTCTCAGGGGTCGCCTTAAGCGAGATGAAATTGACTGCCTGTCGGGTGAGTGTTCAACTTTGGCAATCAACAAAGTCGGAAGGAAGCATGCGCTGGATTGCTATTGCCTGCCTTTGCTCGCTGCTTGGCGCGTGTGCCACTGCCTCGCAAACCTACGGGCCAGACGGCAAGGTGGCCTACACGATAGATTGCTCCGGTGCGGCCAGAACCTGGGCCGAGTGCCAACAGAAGGCCGGCGACATTTGCGGGTCTCATGGCTACCGCATCGTTTCCGTAAACGGCCAAACCGATCCTGCGCTGGTTGCCACCATGGGTACTGTCATGGGTATGCCAGTTATCTTCCGTACCATGGAAATATCCTGTAAAGGGCAACAACAGCGCGGCAAGTAGTTCCCAGCGTGGGAAGTCAAAGCAGAAGCCCTCGCCACAGCTTTTATCTTGCCGTATTTTATTCCGGTCAATCGTCCTCACCCCAGTTCGCCAGGGCTTGTTCTATGGCATCCGCTTGCGACAAGGCAACGCCGCTGCTGATTGCGGCGTCGATAATCTCGCACGCCCTCCGCGTCGGCATGTAGTCAATTCGCCGCAGGTTGCGCCGATACTCTCGCCGCCATGCCCGCCGATATTCCTTGCATTGACATGTGCCGAATCTCGCTAGGGCTTCCGCCGTGGTCATGGGTTCATCGTCTGCCATCATTCGCCCCTTTTTTAGATCAGTCCCGGCCAGCGTTCGCGGCCATGTCGCCTATCTGGGGCGTCCGCGCCCGGTGCGTAACCTTCGCAGCGCCGGGGTAGGTCGCGGATCGGCTCATAGTTCCGGCTCGCCGCAATCTCGCCGCGCTTCGCCGCTTGGCATCGCCGGGCTATCAGGTTCGCGCATTGGTCGCAGGTGCGCCGGTCATCGGGAAACGGGTCAGGCTTCGGCAGTTCCGCCGCCGCCCGCCCGGTGAAGTATTCTCGCGCAGCCGCATCCCTCTGGCATTGCTCGATCACTTCGGCAATGGTCGCCGTGTCGGTTTCCTCGATCAGCGCCAGCCATGCCCGGACTGCCGCTTCCTCGCAGGCGGTCAGGGGTGCCGATGGTTGCCGGATAGTCGGGGCAAATGGTTCCGCCGCTATCGCGTCCGGGTAGCAGGCCACTTCCAACGGATCGCGGTCGGGGTAGTGAATCAACCACCAGCGGGAAGCGGTCGCCGTATCGCCAGCACCGACTTTTGCCGGGGATGCGGTTTTTTCTTCCTTGGGGGTTGCTACTGCTACAGTTGCTATTCTTGCTACTGTTGCCGCTTCCCCCTTGGGTTGAGTAGCAGAAATAGCAGGAATAGCAGTAGCAAGGTTCCCGGTGTCGCGTTTCCGAATCAGGGCGGATAGGGTCATGGTGCCACCCCCACCAGCGCCGGGTTAAGGTGAATCGTCAGCCGCTTCCCGTCCTTTTCCAGTCGCAGGCGGTCAAGCTCGGCAAGCTCACGGATCGCGGTATCAAGCCGCGCACCGTCCCGCAATGGCCCATGCTGGCGAACGTGATTTTTTCCTACCATGTGCGTCCGCTCCAGCCTGCAATGCTCGATCAGCCAACTATCCAGCCGCGCCGCGTCCGCCAGTTCCGCCGGTAGCGCAAGCTCGCCAAAGAAGCGCCGGGCTTCGGATAGGTGCCATGCCGCTATCGTGGTCGCACGATCCAGCGCATCAAAGCCGATAGCGCCGCCCATGCCGTGCTCGAACATCTGGAACAGCGCCGCCAGCCGTGCCGCGTTGTCGGCGGATTTGCTAGCCACGTCGCGCACGTCGTAAAGAGATC
>JAJZSR010000217.1 GCA_021849595.1 Pseudomonadota bacterium
ATCTGGGCGGCGCGCGCGGCGCCGGCGCGCCGGCCCTGCTGGAGGCGTTGCGGCGCGTGGCGGCGGCCGCCCCGGCGGAATTGCACGCCCGGCCGGCGGCGGCCCTTGCGGCCGCCCTCAAGGCCGCGGGGCATGATGATAGAATCATCGTTTTTGGATCGTTCCACACGGTGGCAGCCGTGCTGGAAGCTCACCCGGAATGGCAGTTCAGCTGACGGAAGAGGAATTCAAGCGCCGCGCCCGGCGCCGGCTGATCGGCGCAGTGGCGCTGGCGGTGCTGGCGGTCGCCGTGCTGCCCAAGCTGCTGCAGAATCGGCCCCCGCCGCCGGGCGGGCTGACGGTGGACATGCCGCCGCCTGCCGCGGCGGTGCCGGCCGCACCGCCAGCCGGGCAGCAGGCGTCTTCTTCAGGCAACGCCCCAATTGCCCAGCAGGCGGCGCCGGAACCCCCCGCGCAGTCTTCTCCCCAGGCACAGCCGGCGCCTGTGGCGAAGCCTGCGGTGTCGATTGCGCCGGCCGCCGACCAGGCCAAGGTGCCGGCCGGCAAGAGCGTGCCAACCGCAGCCGGTTCCAGTTATGTCGTGCAGGTCGGCGCGTTCGCGGATGCCGCCAATGCTGCTCGGCTGAAAAAGCGCATCGCTGCCCTCAAACTGCCGGCCTATACCGATCAGATCAACGGCATGACCCGTTTGCGGGTGGGGCCCTTCGCCGACAAGGATGCGGCCGAGCGTGCCGCCGCCCTGATGGGTATGCAGGGCATTTCCGGGCGGGTGGAAACGCCGTGAACGCGCTGGATTGGATCATGCTGCTGATCCTCGCGGTGGCCATCATCCAGGGCCTCATGCGTGGCCTGGTGCTGGCGCTGTTTTCCCTGCTGGCCTGGATAGGCGCGTTTCTCGGCGCCAAGTGGGGGGCCGTGCCGCTGGCGCCCTATCTGCCCGTGGACAGTCCCGCATTGCGATATTTTGCGGCCTTCGCCATATTGTTTTTGGTGCTCGCCGCCCTGGCGATGCTCGCCGGCCATCTCGTCAAGCGCCTGGTGGATGCCGCCGGCCTGGGCGCCGCCGACGTGGTGCTGGGCGGCGTGCTCGGCATGCTCAAGGGCGGCGTCATCCTGGTGGGCCTGACTCTCGCGGCGGGGCTGACCCATCTGCCGCAGACCAATCTCTGGCGCGCCTCGCTGTTTGCCGGCGCGCTGGAGCGTTTGGCGCTGCTGAGCAAACCCTTTCTGCCGCCGGATCTGGCCAGATACATCCAATACAGGTGAGTTATGTGCGGAGTCATCGGCATCGTCGCCAACACCCCCGTGAACCAGTTGCTTTACGATGGCCTCATGGTGCTGCAGCATCGCGGCCAGGATGCCGCCGGCATCGTCACGGTGGAAGACAACCGTTTCCATATGCACAAGGGCAAGGGCTTCACGCGCGACGTCTTCCGCACGCGCGACATGCGCGAGCTGCTGGGCAACATGGGCGTGGGCCATGTGCGCTATCCCACGGCCGGCAGCGCGTCGAGCGCCGCCGAGTCGCAGCCCTTCTACGTCAACTCGCCCTTCGGCATCGTGCTGGGGCACAACGGCAACCTCACCAACACCGAGGAACTGAAGGAAGCGCTGTTCCGCGACGATCTGCGCCACGTCAACACCAATTCCGATTCCGAAGTGCTGCTCAACGTCCTGGCGCACGAACTGCAAGCGCGCAGCAAGGGCGCGCGCCTGGAACTCGACACCATTTTCGAGGCTGTGGGTGCTGTGCACAAGCGCTGCCGCGGTGCTTATGCGGTGGTGGCCTTCATTGCCGGCTATGGGCTTCTGGCCTTTCGCGATCCGCACGGCATACGGCCCCTGGTCATCGGCGTCCATGAGGGCGGCGAGCTGCCCGAGTACATGGTGGCCTCGGAGTCGGTGGCATTGGATGCGCTCGGCTTCAAGCTACTGCGCGACGTCGCGCCGGGCGAGGCGGTGTTCGTCGATTTCGATCGCCGCCTGCACAGCCGCGTCTGTGCACCCGATGCCCAGCCCAATCCCTGCATTTTCGAATACGTTTATCTGGCGCGTCCCGATTCGGTGATCGACGGCATTTCCGTGTACAGCACGCGCCTGCGCATGGGCGTGGCGCTGGCCAAGAAGATCGAGCGCGAGTTCGCCCATCTCAAGATCGACGTGGTCATCCCCATTCCTGACACCAGCCGCCCGTCGGCCCTGCAACTGGCCAACCACCTCAAGCTGGAATACCGCGAAGGCTTCATCAAGAACCGCTACATCGGCCGCACCTTCATCATGCCGGGGCAGACCCAGCGCCGCAAGTCGGTGCGCCAGAAGCTCAATGCCATCGCCGAGGAATTCAAGGGCAGGAACGTGCTGCTGGTGGACGATTCCATCGTGCGCGGCACCACCAGCCGGGAAATCGTGCAGATGGCGCGCGATGCCGGCGCGCGCCAGGTGTTCTTCGCCTCCGCCGCGCCGCCGGTGCGCTACCCCAACGTCTACGGCATCGACATGCCCACCCGTTCGGAACTTCTGGCCTACAATCGCAGCCATGAGCAGATCGCGCGCGAAATCGGCTGCGATGCGCTCATCTATCAGGATCTCCCCGACTTGGTGGCGGCGGTTCAGGCAGGCAACGCGCGCATCAAGGACTTCGACACGTCCTGCTTCGACGGGCGCTACCTCGCCGGCGACGTGACGCCCGCCTACCTCGATTACATCGAGGCGCTGCGCAACGGCCAGGCGCCCAGCGTGCCGGCGCTGTCCACCCAGCAGTTGGACCTCAATCTCGCTTCGGCCCAGGCTTGACCGGCGTGGCGGCGGCGCGCAAGATGGCGGTCACGCGCCGATTTGACTACAGCTTGCGGGCGCGCAATAAATGCCGCTAAAGCGAGGGAAACCCGGCCCCGCTGAACGGCCGGGTTTTTTCATTCTGGAGCCGACATGAGCGACGACT
>JAJZSR010000050.1 GCA_021849595.1 Pseudomonadota bacterium
TATCACACCACCCGGCGCCGCCAGGCGGCGGGGGAGGACCTCGGCGCCGGCCATCTCCTGGAAGAAGGAACACCCTCGACCGACCAGGAGGTTGCTTGACACCGGGTGGCCGATCACCTAGAATCCGCGGTCTTTACTGGGGCCTTCCTGGGGATCGGCCCTCTTGAATCCGTGACGGGACGGCGCATGCCGTCCCGGTTGTTTTGAGAGTAGCCAACAGAAACCATGCCAACCATCAATCAGTTGATCCGCAAGCCTCGCGCTGCCCCGCAGGTGAAAAGCAAGGTCCCTGCGCTGGATGCCTGCCCGCAGAAACGCGGGGTGTGCACGCGCGTGTATACCACGACCCCGAAAAAACCCAACTCTGCCTTGCGGAAAGTCTGCAAGGTTCGCCTGACCAACGGTTTCGAGGTGATCAGCTATATCGGGGGCGAAGGTCATAATCTGCAGGAGCACTCGGTGGTGCTTATCCGCGGCGGCCGTGTGAAGGACCTCCCCGGCGTGCGCTATCACACAGTGCGCGGTTCCCTGGATACCGCCGGGGTCAAGGATCGCAAGCAGGCCCGTTCCAAATACGGCGCCAAGCGCGCCAAGCAGGGCAAGTAAAAGGAGCTCACAATATGCCGCGTCGTCGCGAAGTGCCCAAGCGGATGGTGTTGCCGGATCCAAAATACGGCAACCAGGAGGTGTCTAAATTCATGAATACCATCATGAATGCGGGCAAGAAGTCGGTTGCGGAGCGCATTGTTTATGGCGCTTTCGAGCAGATCGGAAAGAAATCCGGCAAGGATCCCTTGGAGGTGTTTTCCACTGCGCTTAACAATGTCCGCCCCGTGGTAGAGGTGAAATCGCGCCGCGTCGGCGGTGCCAACTACCAAGTGCCCGTCGAGGTACGCCCCTCGCGCCGTACGGCGCTCGCCATGCGCTGGCTGCGTGACGCGGCCCGCAAACGGGGTGAGAAATCCATGGGCGCGCGCCTTGCGGGCGAGTTGCTGGATGCCTCCGAGGGCCGCGGTTCGGCCATGAAGAAGCGCGAAGAGGTGCATCGCATGGCCGAGGCCAACAAGGCTTTCGCGCATTTCCGGTTTTAATTGGGCAGTTTCCAGGCAGGTAATCAGACGTGGCTCGCACAACCCCCATCGAACGCTATCGGAATATCGGCATCTCCGCCCACATAGACGCGGGCAAGACCACGACGACCGAGCGCATCCTTTTTTACACCGGCGTTTCCCACAAGATCGGGGAAGTGCATGACGGTGCTGCGACCATGGACTGGATGGAGCAGGAGCGCGAGCGGGGTATCACCATCACCTCCGCCGCCACGACCTGCTTTTGGAAGGGCATGGACGGGAACTATCCCCAGCACCGCATCAACATCATCGACACCCCCGGTCACGTGGATTTCACCATCGAGGTGGAACGCTCCATGCGAGTGCTGGACGGTGCCTGCATGGTTTACTGTGCGGTCGGCGGCGTTCAGCCGCAGTCCGAGACGGTGTGGCGCCAAGCCAACAAGTATGGCGTGCCGCGCCTGGCCTTCGTCAATAAGATGGATCGCCAGGGTGCCGATTTCTTCAAGGTTTACGACCAGATGCGCATGCGCCTCAAGGCCAACCCGGTGCCTATCCAGGTGCCCATTGGCGCCGAAGAGCATTTCGAGGGCGTAGTCGACCTGGTGAAGATGAAGGCCATCTACTGGGACGACGCGTCCCAGGGCATGAAGTTCGAGTACCGCGACATTCCGGCCAATCTGCTGGAAGAGGCGAAGAAGTGGCGCGAAAAAATGCTCGAAGCGGCGGCCGAGTCTTCCGAAGAGCTGATGAACAAGTATCTGGAAGAGGGTGATCTTTCCGAGGCCGACATCAAGAAAGCGCTGCGCGCACGCACCGTTGCCGGCGAGATCGTGCCCATGATGTGCGGCACCGCCTTCAAGAACAAGGGTGTGCAGGCGATGCTGGATGCGGTCATCGACTACATGCCCGCGCCCACCGATATTCCGCCGGTTCAGGGGGAATTGGAGAGTGGTGGCGAAGGCGAGCGCAAGGCGGCCGACGATGAGAAATTTGCCGGCCTGGCTTTCAAGATCGCGAACGACCCCTACGTGGGGCAGTTGATCTTCTTCCGCGTCTATTCCGGCGTGGTGCAGTCCGGCGACACGGTCTACAACCCGGTCAAGGGCAAGAAGGAGCGCATCGGCCGTCTGGTGCAGATGCACGCGAATAACCGCGAGGAAATCTCCGAGGTGCGCGCCGGCGACATCGCCGCCGCCATCGGTCTGAAAGAGGTGACCACCGGCGATACGCTGTGCGATACCGACGCGGTGATCACGCTGGAGCGCATGGAATTCCCGGAGCCTGTCATCCATGTCGCCGTGGAGCCCAAGACCAAGGCGGACCAGGAAAAGATGGGCGTGGCGCTCAACCGTTTGGCCAAAGAGGATCCTTCCTTCCGGGTGCGCACCGACGAGGAATCGGGCCAGACCATCATTTCCGGCATGGGTGAGCTGCACTTGGAAATCATCGTCGACCGCATGAAGCGCGAATTCGGCGTGGAAGCCAACGTGGGCGCCCCTCAGGTGGCCTACCGCGAAACCATCCGGTCCGCGGTGGAGATCGAAGGCAAGCACATCAAACAGTCCGGGGGTAAGGGCCAGTATGGACATGTGGTGCTGAAACTGGAGCCTATGGGCGAAGGCGGCGGCTATGAGTTTGTGGATGAAATCAAGGGTGGCGTGATTCCGCGCGAATTCATCCCCTCCGTCGACAAAGGCATCAAGGACACCATGACCAGCGGGGTGCTGGCCGGTTTCCCGGTGGTGGACGTGCGCGCACGCCTAGTATTCGGTTCCTACCACGATGTCGATTCTTCGCAGATCGCGTTTGAACTGGCGGCTTCCATAGCCTTCAAGGACGGCATGCGCAAGGCGAGCCCAGTGCTGCTCGAGCCCATGATGGCCGTGGAAGTGGAAACCCCCGAGGATTACATGGGCGATGTCATGGGCGACTTGAACCGCCGTCGCGGCATCATCCAGGGCATGGAAGACCTGCCCACGGGCAAAGCCATCAAGGCGGAAGTGCCGCTGGCGGAAATGTTCGGTTACTCCACCGATTTGCGCTCTATGTCGCAGGGGCGGGCCACTTACAGCATGGAATTCAAGCACTATGCTGAGGCGCCCAGAAACGTCGCTGAGGCCGTGATCAGCAGCAAAAAGTAAACTTTCAACCTATTGAGCGAGAGTCATCATGTCCAAGGAAAAATTTGAGCGTACGAAGCCGCACGTGAACGTAGGGACGATAGGACACGTGGATCATGGTAAGACGACGTTGACGGCGGCGATTACCACGATTTTGTCGAAGAAGTATGGTGGGACGGCGAAGAATTACGCTGACATTGATTCGGCGCCGGAAGAGAAGGCGCGGGGCATCACCATCAACACTGCGCACGTCGAATACGAGACTGCCAAGCGTCACTACGCCCACGTTGACTGCCCGGGGCATGCCGACTACGTCAAGAACATGATCACCGGAGCCGCCCAGATGGACGGCGCCATTCTGGTGGTGTCTGCGGCTGACGGCCCCATGCCGCAGACGCGCGAGCACATTCTGCTGGCCCGCCAGGTGGGCGTGCCCTACATCATCGTCTACATGAACAAAGCCGACATGGTGGACGACCCCGAGCTTTTGGAACTGGTCGAGATGGAAGTGCGCGAACTCTTGTCCAAGTACGACTTTCCGGGCGACGACACCCCCATCGTCATTGGTTCTGCCTTGAAGGCCCTGGAAGGCGACCAGAGCGACATCGGCGAGCCCAGCATCTTCAAGCTGGCCGATGCCCTGGACAGCTACATCCCCGAGCCCGAGCGGGCGATCGACCAGCCCTTCCTCATGCCCATCGAAGACGTGTTCTCCATTTCCGGGCGGGGCACTGTCGTGACCGGGCGGGTAGAGCGCGGCATCATCAAAGTGGGCGAGGAGATCGAGATTGTCGGTATTCGTCCGACGACCAAGACCACCTGCACCGGGGTGGAGATGTTCAGGAAGCTGCTGGACCAGGGCCAGGCGGGCGACAACGTCGGCGTGCTGCTGCGCGGGACCAAGCGCGAAGAAGTCGAGCGCGGGCAAGTGCTGGCCAAGCCGGGGAGCATCACCCCGCACACCAAGTTCACGGCCGAGATTTACGTGCTCTCCAAAGAAGAAGGGGGTCGTCACACGCCGTTCTTCAATGGTTATCGTCCGCAGTTCTACTTCCGTACCACGGACGTGACGGGGAGCATCGAGCTGCCGGCGGGGACGGAGATGGTGATGCCTGGGGACAACATCAGCATTACGGTGAGCCTGATATCGCCGATTGCCATGCAGGACGGTCTGCGCTTTGCCATCCGCGAAGGCGGCCGTACCGTCGGCGCCGGCGTCGTGGCAAAGATTATCGAGTGAGGTTCGACGAGGTTCGAAAAAAAGGTATAATTGCACGTTTTGCGCCTGGCGCTTGATTCACGAAAACTGTTATGCAAAGCCAAAAAATTCGCATCCGCCTCAAGGCGTTCGATTACAAGCTGATCGATCAGTCTGCCGTTGAGATCGTGGAGACGGCCAAGCGCACCGGCGCTGTGGTAAAGGGGCCGGTGCCTCTGCCGACGTCGATAGAGCGTTTTGACGTCCTGCGCTCTCCTCACGTCAACAAGACCTCGCGCGATCAGTTCGAGATTCGCACCCATCGGCGCCTGATGGACATCATCGATCCGACGGAAAAGACGGTGGATGCGCTGATGAAGCTGGATTTGCCTGCGGGGGTTGACGTCGAGATTCGACTCTAACGGGCGATGTAAAACGCGCCCCGACGCTGGGGTGCAGATTGGAATTAAGCAACGCCGGTCAATTGTAATCGGCACCTGGAAACCGCCCTGCAGGGCATTTTGGGAAAGAATGACATGAGCATCGGACTTGTCGGCCGCAAGGTTGGCATGACCCGCATCTTTACCGAGGACGGTTTGTCCGTCCCGGTCACGGTGCTGGACGTGTCGAACAATCGGGTCACTCAAATCAAGACCGCCGCCACTGACGGTTACACTGCCGTTCAAGTGACTTTCGGCGAACGGCGTAACAGCCGTGTCAGCAAGCCTTTGGCGGGGCACTTTGCCAAGGCCGGCGTCGGTGCGGGCGCAGTTTTGCGTGAGTTCGACGTGAGTGAAGAGGTTGCCGCGCAATATCAGGCCGGCGCCGTCATCGGCGTGGATATTTTCCAGGCTGGCCAGAAGGTCGACGTTGCCGGCGTTTCCAAAGGCAAGGGCTTTGCCGGCACCATCAAGCGCCACAACTTCGGCTCGCAGCGCGCCAGCCACGGCAACTCCCGCTCCCACAATGTGCCCGGCTCCATCGGCCAGGCGCAGGATCCCGGCCGGGTTTTTCCGGGCAAGCGCATGGCGGGGCATCTGGGCGATGTCAAATGCACGTCGCAGAATCTGGAAGTGGTGCGCGTCGATGCCGGCCGGGGCTTGCTGCTCGTCAAGGGCGCGGTGCCTGGTGCCAAGGGCGGTCACGTCACGGTACGGCCGGCCGTGAAAGGGGGGGCGTGATGGAACTCGCCGTCATCAATGAACAAGGCGGCCAGGCCGCCAGCCTGCCGGTTTCCGACGAAATTTTCGGGCGCGACTACAACGAGGCCCTGGTCCATCAGGTCGTCACGGCGTTCATGGCCAATGCCCGCTCGGCCTCCAGCGCGCAGAAGGATCGCAGCGAGGTGCGCCACAGCACCAAGAAGCCTTGGCGCCAAAAGGGTACCGGCCGCGCGCGTGCGGGGATGACTTCCAGCCCGCTTTGGCGCGGCGGCGGCAAGATCTTCCCCAACGGTCCGGAAGAAAATTACGGCCACAAAGTCAACCGCAAGATGTACCGGGCCGGCGTGTCGGCCATCCTGTCGCAGTTGGCGCGCGAAGGCCGCATCAAAGTGGTCGAAGAACTCAAGGTGGATGCGCCCAAGACCAAGCTGATGGCGGACAAGCTCAAGAAGCTGGGTTACGACGGCAAGGTCATGATCATCGCCGATGCGGTGGATGACAACCTGTGGATGTCTTCGCGCAATCTGCCCCACGTGTATCTGGTCGAGCCGCATCAGGCCGATCCCTGGAGCCTGGTGAAGTACGGCAACGTGCTCGTTACCCGTGCCGCGGTCAAACAACTCGAGGAGATGCTGTGATGAGCGCCCTATCGCAAGAGCGTCTGCTCAAAGTCATTTTGTCGCCGGTCATCTCCGAAAAAAGCACCCGCGTGGCCGACAAACTCAACCAAGTGGTTTTCAAGGTTTTGCCGGATGCCACCAAGCCGGAAATCGCGGCCGCCGTCGCCTCTCTGTTCAAGGTCGAGGTGGTGGGGGTGCAGGTGGCCAACGTCAAAGGCAAGACCAAGCGCGCCGGGCGTGTTCCCGGGCGCCGCAAAGACTGGAAAAAGGCCTATGTGAGTATCAAGCCTGGCCAGGAACTTGATCTGACCGCAGGACGCTAGGGGGAGAGCTATGGCACTGGTAAAAGTCAAACCCACCTCCGCAGGCCGCCGCGCGGTCGTCAAGGTGGTCAACAAGAGTCTGCACAAGGGCAAACCTTTTGCTGCCTTGGTGGAGAAGCAGAATCGCGGTTCCGGACGCAACAACAACGGCCATATCACCACCCGGCACAAGGGCGGTGGGCACAAGCAGCACTACCGGATCGTCGATTTCCGCCGCAACAAGGACGGCATCGTCGCGCGCGTGGAGCGCCTGGAATACGACCCCAACCGCTCGGCAAACCTGGCGCTGTTGTGCTACGCGGACGGCGAGCGGCGCTACATCATCGCGCCCAAGGGCGTGAAAGCCGACGACCAACTGATGAATGGCGCCGAGGCGTCGATCAAGGCGGGCAACTGTCTGCCGCTGCGCAACATTCCCGTGGGATCGACGATCCACTGCGTTGAAATGCTGCCGGGCAAAGGCGCTCAACTGGCCCGTTCGGCCGGCGCTTCGGTGCAGCTTTTGGCCCGCGAAGGCATGTACGCGCAGTTGCGTCTGCGCTCTGGCGAAATCCGCAAGGTGCACGTCGATTGCCGCGCCACGCTCGGCGAGGTGGGCAATGAAGAGCATAACCTGAGATCCATCGGCAAGGCGGGCGCCAATCGCTGGCGTGGCATACGCCCGACCGTCCGTGGCGTCGCGATGAACCCGGTGGACCATCCGCACGGCGGCGGCGAAGGCCGCACCGGTGAGGCGCGTGTGCCGGTGAGCCCATGGGGAACACCCACCAAGGGCTATCGGACGCGCAAGAACAAACGCACCAACGGCATGATCGTGCGCCGCCGTTACGCGCGCTGAGGAGTTATAGGACTATGACACGTTCCGTCAAAAAAGGCCCCTTCGTCGACGATCATCTGCTGAAGAAGATCGAGAAGGCGCGCAGCAGCAACGACAAGCGGCCCATCAAGACCTGGTCCCGCCGCTCCATGGTGATGCCTGACTTCATCGGCCTCACCATCGCCGTGCACAATGGCCGCCAACATGTTCCGGTGTTCGTTACGGAGAACATGGTCGGCCACAAGCTCGGGGAGTTTGCCTTGACCCGTACCTTCAAAGGCCATGCGGCCGACAAGAAGGCCAAGAAATAAGGAGAGCATGATGGAAGTTTCGGCCCGCTTGCGTGGTACCAGGCTTTCCGCCCAGAAAGGCCGTCTGGTGGCGGACATGGTCCGGGGGCTGCCCGTGGACAAGGCGCTCAATATACTCGCCTTCAGCCCGAAGAAGGGTGCGACGGTGATCAAGAAAGTGCTCGAATCGGCCATCGCCAATGCCGAGCACAACGAAGGCGCGGACATCGATAGTCTCAAGGTGAAGACGATCTATGTCGATCAGGGCGCCACGCTCAAACGCTTTACCGCCCGCGCCAAGGGGCGGGGCAACCGTATTTCGAAACCGACCTGCCACATCACGGTGACGGTCGGGGACTGAGGACAGCGCATATGGGACAAAAAATCCATCCGATCGGTTTCCGCCTGGGTGTGCAGCGTTCCTGGACCGCCAAGTGGTATGGCTCGAACAGGAATTTCGCCGAGACGCTCAACGAGGATCTCAAGGTGCGCAGTTTCCTGCGCAAGAAGCTGGCGCATGCTTCGGTGAGCAAGATTCAGATCGAGCGCCCGGCGAAAAACGCCCGCATCACCATTTTCAGCGCCCGCCCGGGCGTGGTGATCGGCAAAAAAGGCGAAGACATCGAGGCCTTGCGCAGCCAGTTGGCCCGGCTGATGTCGGTTCCCGTGCACGTCAACATCGAAGAGGTGCGCAAGCCCGAAATCGATGCGCAGATCATCGCCGACAGCATCGCGCAGCAATTGGAAAAACGCGTCATGTTCAGACGCGCCATGAAGCGCGCCATGCAGAACGCCATGCGGCTGGGTGCCCAGGGGATCAAGATCATGAGTTCCGGACGCCTGAACGGCGCGGAGATCGCGCGTACCGAATGGTATCGGGAAGGCCGTGTCCCCCTGCATACTTTGCGCGCCGAGATCGACTACGGTTTTTCCGAAGCCAAGACCACCTATGGCGTGATCGGCATCAAGGTGTGGGTTTACAAGGGTGACAGCCTGCAGCGCGGCGACCAGCCGGTGGCCGCGGAGCCGGAGAAGCGCGGCAAGAAATCAGGAGTGAAGCATGCTGCAGCCAGCTAGAAGAAAATACCGCAAGGAACAGAAGGGCCGCAATACCGGGGTGGCCACGCGCGGCGCCAAGGTCAGCTTTGGCGAGTTCGGGCTCAAGGCAGTCGGCCGCGGCAGACTTACGGCGCGCCAGATCGAAGCGGCCCGGCGCGCCATGACCCGCCACATCAAGCGGGGCGGGCGTATCTGGATCCGCATTTTCCCCGACAAGCCTATCTCCAAGAAGCCGGCGGAGGTGCGCATGGGTAACGGCAAAGGCAGCCCGGAATACTATGTCGCGGAAATTCAGCCCGGCAAGGTGCTGTATGAAATGGACGGCGTGACCGAGGAACTGGCCCGGGAGGCCTTCCGCCTGGCGGCGGCAAAACTCCCCATCGCTACCACCTTTGTCAGCCGCATGATCGGGAGTTGAGCATGAAGGCAAGTGAACTGCGTGCCATGGATATAGGCGGGCTGCATGCCGAATTGGAAAACCTGCTGCGCGCGCACTTCGCGCTGCGCATGCAAGTAAGCACGCAGCAGTCCAACAAGACCGCCGATCTGGGCAAGATTCGCCGTGATATCGCGCGCGTCAAGACGGTTTTGCGTGAAAAGGTGCAGGCATGACGGAAACGGTGAAGTCGGTGCGTACCCTCCTGGGGCGGGTGGTCAGCGACAAAATGGACAAGAGCGTGACCGTTCTGGTGGAACGGCGGGTCAAGCATCCGGTCATCGGCAAGGTGATACGGCGCAGCAAGAAATATCACGCGCATGACGAAAACAACGAGTATCGCGAGGGCGACCTGGTGGAAATTCAGGAAACCCGCCCCATCTCGAAGACCAAGAGTTGGCGGGTGGCCCGCCTGGTGGAAAGGGCGGTTTCGTAGTCCTTGCTTTTCGGTACGCGGCGCGAGTAAAATACTCCGCTTTCGTCGTCGCTCCTGATCGGGCGGCGGCTAGTCCCCTAAGACAAACGGGATCCAAGACTGGCGGCATTGCCGGCCAAGTTGGAGGAAGAAAATCATGATTCAAATGCAGTCCATACTCGATGTGGCTGACAACACCGGTGCGCGTTCGGTGATGTGCATCAAGGTGCTCGGCGGGAGTCACCGTCGCTACGCCGGCATCGGTGACATCATCAAGGTGAGCATCAAGGATGCGGCGCCGCGCGGGCGGGTGAAGAAAGGCGATGTCTACAATGCCGTGGTGGTGCGCACGGCGAAAGGCGTGCGCCGTCCGGACGGGTCGGTGGTTCGCTTCGACGGCAATGCGGCCGTCCTGCTCAACAACAAGCTCGAGCCCATCGGCACCCGTATCTTCGGGCCGGTTACCCGTGAATTGCGCAGCGAGCGTTTCATGAAAATCGTTTCTCTGGCGCCGGAAGTCTTGTGAGGCAGAAAAATGGCTCGGATACATAAAGGTGATCGTGTGGTCGTTTTGACCGGCAAGGACAAGGGCAAGCGCGGCAGCGTCCTGCAGGTGCTGAGCGACGGCGGTGTCGTGGTGGAAGGGGTGAATCGGGTGAAGAAGCACGTCAAGCCCAACCCTATGCGCAATATTCCCGGCGGCATCGTGGAAAAGGAAATGCCCATTCATATCTCCAACCTGGCGCTGGTCAACCCCGCGACGGGGCGAGGCGAGCGGGTGGGCTGCAAAATTCTGGACGATGGCCGCAAGGTGCGTGTCTTCAAGTCCAGCGGTGAAATGGTTGACGCTTGAGGCGAGATATGGCACGTCTGCAAAGCTATTATCGTGAAACGGTTGTTCCCGAGCTCGTCAAGCGCTTCGGGTACAAGTCCACGATGGAGGTTCCCCGCATTACCAAGATCACTCTCAACATGGGGGTGGGCGAAGCGGTGGCCGATAAAAAAATCATGGAGTTTGCGGTCGGCGACATGCAAAAAATCGCCGGGCAGAAGCCGGTCGTTACCAAGGCGCGCAAATCCATCGCCGGCTTCAAGATTCGCGACGGCTATCCCATCGGCTGCAAGGTTACGCTGCGCCGGGCGCGCATGTACGAATTCCTTGATCGCCTGGTGAGCATTGCCATCCCCCGGGTGCGCGATTTTCGCGGTCTGTCCTCACGCGCCTTCGACGGCCGCGGCAATTACAACATGGGTGTGCGAGAGCAGATCATCTTCCCGGAAATCGAGTACGACAAGATCGATGCGCTGCGGGGTATGAACATCACCATTACCACGACCGCGAAAACCGATGAAGAGGGCCGTGCGCTGCTGGCCGCCTTCAAGTTTCCATTCAAGAGTTGAGATAACCGCATGGCCAAGAAATCGCTTGTCAATCGCGAAGCTAAGCGTGCCCGCCTGGTGAAGAAATACGCCGCCAAGCATGCGGCGTTGAAGAGCCGGGCCAAGGATGCCAAGTTGACTCCGGAGGAGCGTATGGCTGCCCAGTTGGCGCTGCAGCAACTGCCGCGCAACGCCAATCCGACGCGCCAGCGCAATCGCTGCCAATTGACCGGACGCCCGCGCGGCGTGTTCAGAAAATTCGGCCTGGCGCGCAACAAGCTGCGCGAGGCGGCCATGCGCGGCGAGATACCCGGCATGGTCAAGGCCAGCTGGTAGGAGGTGAGAATATGAGCATGAGTGATCCTATCGCCGATATGCTGACCCGCATACGCAATGCGCAAGCCATGGAGAAGGCGGAAGTGGCCATGCCGGCTTCCAAGGTCAAGTCGGCCATCGCCAAGGTTCTCAAGGATGAGGGCTATGTCGAAGACTATCGCCTCGATGGCGAGGGCCCCCGCGCGCAGCTGGTCATCCAGCTCAAGTATTACGCCGGCCGCCCGGTCATCGAGAGGATCGAGCGGGTCAGCCGTCCCGGATTGCGTATTTACAAAGGCGCCGACCAGCTTCCCAGGGTCATGAACGGCCTGGGCGTCGCGGTGGTTTCCACTTCCCGGGGCGTCATGACCGATCGTCACGCTCGCGCCCAAGGGGTGGGCGGTGAAGTTCTGTGCATCGTCGCCTGAGGGGTTCGTCATGTCGCGTATCGCCAAATATCCCGTTCCGTTGCCCAAAGGTGTGGATGTCACCCTCGGCGAACAAATCGTTGTCAAAGGCCCCTTGGGCACGCTGAAGATGCCCGTCGCAGCAGGCGTGGAAGTCGTGAACCAGGACGGGCAACTGGTCTGCAGGGCGCTGGACGGCTCCAGCCACGCCAATGCCATGTCCGGCACGGTGCGGGCGCTGCTTGCAAATATGGTGAACGGAGTGAGCAAGGGTTTCGAGAAGAAGCTGGCCTTGGTCGGCGTCGGTTATCGGGCGCAGGTGCAGGGTTCGGCACTCAATCTGAGCCTGGGTTTTTCGCACCCCGTGGTGCACAAGATGCCGGAAGGCATCAAGGTCGAGACACCCACGCAGACCGAGATCGTGATCAAGGGCATCGATCGCCAGTTGGTTGGGCAGGTCGCCGCCGACGTCCGCGCCTATCGGCCTCCCGAGCCTTATAAGGGCAAGGGCGTGCGCTACGCGGATGAGGTGGTGGTTCTCAAGGAAACCAAGAAGAAGTGACGGGGCTTAGAGTATGAACAGCAAGATGACCCGCGCACGGCGCGCCGGCAAAACCAGGGCAAGGATTGCGGCGGGCGGCGCGGTGCGCCTCACCGTGTATCGCAGCAATTGCCATATTTATGCGCAAATCATTTCCAGCGATGGCGACCGTGTGCTGGCCAGCGCATCCACCGCGGAGAAGGACGTGCGGGCGCAGTTCGCCAATGGCGGCAACGCGGCCGCCGCCGCGGCGGTGGGCAAGCTCATCGCGGAGAAGGCCAAAAGCGCCGGCATCGAACGGGTTGCTTTCGACCGCGCGGGCTACAAGTATCACGGGCGCGTCAAGGCGCTGGCCGAAGCGGCCCGTGAACATGGTTTGAATTTTTAAACGGGGCGGCATATGGCTCGTAACGAAACCCAGGAAGAACGCGGCGACGGTCTGCGGGAAAAGATGGTGGCCGTGAACCGGGTCACCAAGGTAGTCAAAGGCGGACGCATACTCGGCTTCGCGGCGCTTACCGTGGTGGGCGACGGCGACGGCGCCATCGGCATGGGCAAGGGCAAGGCGCGGGAGGTGCCCGTGGCGGTGCAGAAGGCCATGGAGGAGGCGCGGCGCAAGATGGTGAAGGTCAGCCTCAAGAATGGCACCTTCCATCATCCCGTCGTCGGCAAGCATGGCGCCTCCGTCGTGCTTATTCAACCTGCTTCCGAGGGTACCGGGATCATTGCTGGCGGTGCCATGAGGGCGGTATTCGAAGTGATGGGCGTGGAGAACGTCCTGGCCAAGAGCCTGGGCTCCACCAACCCTTACAACGTCGTGCGGGCCACATTGAACGGCTTGATGCAGATGTCCACGCCTGCGGAGATCGCGGCCAAGCGTGGCAAGTCGGTGGAAGAGATTTTGGGGTAAGCGATGAGCACCGTGAAAACTTTCAAGGTCACCCTCGTTAAGAGCCTGATCGGCTGCAAAGCCAATCACCGCTTGTGCGCGCGTGGCCTGGGCCTGCGCCGCCTGGGCCACAGCGTGGACGTGGCCGACACCCCGGCCAACCGGGGTATGGCGAGAAAAATTGCATATCTCCTGAAAACGGAGGGCTAAATGGAACTTAATACGATCAAGCCCGGTTGTGGCGCCCGCCATGCCAAGCGCCGCGTGGGCCGCGGGATCGGCTCCGGCCTCGGCAAGACTGCCGGGCGCGGCCACAAAGGCCAACACTCCCGCTCGGGTGGCTACAAGAAGGTCGGCTTTGAGGGTGGGCAAATGCCTCTGCAGCGTCGTCTGCCCAAGCGCGGCTTTGTTTCCTTGACGTCTGGAGACGTGGCCGAAGTACGCCTGGCGGACTTGGCGCGCGTGCCCACCGCGGATGTGGATCTGCTCACCCTGAAGCAGGCCGGCCTGGTCCGGGCCGACGCGAAAGCCGCGAAAATAATCCTCAAGGGCACGCTGGGCAAAGCGGTCGCGCTTAAGGGCGTGCTTGCCAGCAAAGGCGCCCGCGCTGCCATCGAAGCTGCCGGCGGCAGCGTGGCCGACTGAAAACCTGGCATCCATGGCGACGGCATCGGCACTGGGCGGCATCAGCGGGGACAAGTTCGGCGACCTGAAGCGCCGGCTGTGGTTTCTGCTGGGCGCGCTGGTGGTCTATCGTATCGGCGCGCACATCCCCGTGCCGGGCATAGACCCCAGCGTGTTGGAGCGGCTTTTCCAGTCTCAGCAGAGCGGCATACTGGGCATGTTCAACATGTTCTCGGGGGGCGCCCTGTCGCGCTTCACCGTGTTCGCTCTCGGGATCATGCCGTATATTTCGGCGTCGATCATCGTTCAGCTGCTTACCGTGGTGTCACCTCAGTTGGAGGCCCTCAAGAAAGAGGGCGAGTCGGGGCGGCGCAAAATCACCCAGTACACCCGTTATGGCACCGTCGTGCTGGCGTTTTTCCAGGCCACGGGCATCTCCATCGCCCTGGAGTCGCAGCAGGGCCTCGTCCTCGATCCGGGCTACATGTTCCGCATCACCACGGTATTCACCCTGGTGGCCGGCACCATGTTCCTGATGTGGCTGGGCGAACAGATCACCGAGCGCGGCGTGGGTAATGGCATCTCCATCATCATTTTTTCCGGCATCGTCTCTGGCATGCCCCACGCCATCGGCGGCACGCTCGAGCTGACGCGCACCGGCGCATTCTCCATACCGCTGGTGCTGCTGCTCTTCGTGGGCGCCATCGCGGTGACCGGCTTTGTCGTCTTTGTCGAGCGCGGCCAGCGCAAGATACTGGTGAATTACGCCAAACGCCAGGTGGGACGCATGGTGATGGGCGGGCAGTCCTCGCATTTGCCGCTCAAGCTCAACATGTCAGGCGTGATTCCGCCTATATTCGCGTCCAGCATCATTTTGTTTCCGGCCACGCTGGCGGGCTGGTTCGGCTCCAGCCCGCACATGGCCTGGCTCAAGGACGTGGGCTCTACCCTCTCCCCCGGGCAGCCGATCTACGTGATCCTCTACTCCGCGGCGATCATTTTTTTCTGCTTTTTCTATACCGCCCTGGTCTTCAACCCGAAGGAAACCGCGGACAACCTGAAGAAAAGCGGAGCCTTCGTCCCCGGCATACGCCCCGGCGAACAGACGGCCCGCTATATCGACAAGGTCATGACCCGGCTGACGCTGATCGGAGCGATCTACATCACGCTGGTATGTCTGCTGCCGGAATTTTTGATCGTCAAATGGAACGTGCCCTTTTATTTTGGCGGCACGTCCTTGCTGATCATTGTCGTCGTAACTATGGACTTCATGGCCCAGGTGCAGGCCTATGTCATGAGCCACCAGTACGAGAGCCTGTTGAAGAAGGCCAATTTCAAGGGCTTGGCGGGACGTTGATGGCGAAAGAAGATGTCATACAAATGCAGGGCGAGGTCGTGGAAAACCTGCCCAACGCCACCTTTCGGGTCAAGCTGGAGAACGGCCACGTCGTTTTGGGACACATCTCCGGGAAAATGCGCATGCATTACATACGCATACTTCCGGGGGACAAGGTCACCGTTGAACTGACGCCTTATGACCTGACCAAGGGCCGGATCGTATTTCGGGCCAAGTAATTGTCGAGAGCCCGTTAGGGCGAGTTTGGAGAAAGCCATGCGAGTGCAAGCTTCGGTAAAAAAAATCTGCCGCAAATGCAAAATCGTGCGACGCAAGGGAGTGGTCCGGGTGATCTGCGAAGATCCGCGCCATAAGCAAAGACAGGGCTAAGGCATCGGCCCGCGCTGGTGTTGTGATACGCTGGTGTAGTAGAATTTCAAGTTTTCTTCGGAGCATAAGCGAATGGCCCGAATTGCTGGGGTAAACATTCCCAACCATCAACACGCCGAAGTCGCCCTGACGGCGATTTACGGTATAGGGCGCACCACGGCGCGCAAGATTTGCGCGGGCGCCGGCGTGACCTTTTCCACCAAGATAAAAGACCTGTCCGACGGCGAGATGGAAAAGCTGCGCGAAGGGGTTTCCAAATATACGGTGGAGGGTGACCTGCGGCGCGAGGTGACCATGAACATCAAACGCCTGATGGATCTGGGTTGTTACCGCGGGGTGCGTCATCGCAAAGGCCTTCCGGTGCGCGGCCAGCGTACCCGGACCAATGCGCGTACCCGCAAGGGCCCGCGCAAGGCGATCAAATCCGCGAAATAAGGACCACTGAATTATGGCCAAGACCGCTGCCGCCACCAGGGTGCGCAAAAAAGTCAAGAAGAGCGTGGCTGAGGGCATCGCCCACGTCCACGCTTCGTTCAACAACACGATAGTCACTATCACCGATCGCCAGGGCAACGCCTTGTCCTGGGCCACCGCGGGCGGTGCCGGCTTCAAGGGTTCGCGCAAATCGACCCCGTTTGCCGCGCAGGTC
>JAJZSR010000051.1 GCA_021849595.1 Pseudomonadota bacterium
CGTATCGGAAAACTGGTGCGTGCCGTCGCCGCGGGCCACGAAATACAGCGCCGCGCTGTGCGCGGGATGCAGCGCCGCCAGCAGCGCCGCCTCGCCCGCCAGGGCGATGGGCGTGGGCGGCAGGCCATAGCGGGTATAGGTGTTGTAGGGCGTATCGGTTTCCAGATCGGCGCGCGTGAGATTGCCGTCATACCGGCTGCCCAGCCCATAGATCACCGTGGGATCGGTCTGCAGCTTCATGTTGAGGCGCAGGCGATTGAGAAAAACCGCCGCGATCAGTGGGCGCTCTTCGGCTTGCGCCGTTTCCTTTTCGATGAGCGAGGCCATGATCAGCGCCTGATAAGGCGACTGGTAAGGCAGGCCCGGCGCGCGCGCAGCCCAGGCCGCTGCCAGCTTCTGCTCTTCCAGCGCATAGGCGCGCCGTAAGACGTCGAGATCGCTCGATCCCGGCGCGTAAAAATAGGTATCCGGGAAAAACATGCCTTCCGGCGTGGGCTCGCGTATGCCCAGTGCGGCGGTGAGTTGCGCATCGCTCATGGCCGCCGTGTCATGGTGCAGATCAGGGGCACCGTTGAGCGCCGCGCGCACCTCGGCGAGGCTCCAGCCGTCGATGAAACGTACCGAGCTTTGCAGGCCCTTGCCCTCCCGGATCATGGCGTAGAGCTGCCAGGGGCTCAAGGGGCGGTCGAGCAGATAGGTACCGGCCCTGAGCTGGCTCGCCTGCCCGGTGAGCCGCCCCAGCAAGGTGAACAGCCAAGCGCTTTGCACCACACCCTGCTTGCGCAATTGCGTGGCTAGAGCTTTGAGGGTGGTGCCCTCTTCCAGGGTGATTTGCAGTTGGGGCGCGGGCAACGTCAGCGGCGTATGCGCATACCAGGCTAAGCCGCCGGCCGCTGCCCCGCAACACAGCACCGTCAGCAGCAACCATCGCTTAAGGCGTTTCATTCAGACATCCTAACAAAGCCGCGCCCATTTCGTGCGGGGGCCAGTTGCGTTCGCCGAGACGATCGACCTGGCGCAAGCCGGCGAGGCTATTGCACAGAAACAGCGCCTCGGCGTCCATGACCTCCGCAGCCGTCACCGCTCGCACGCTGACGCGCAGCCCGGCTCGGGCCGCGCCGCGCAACACTCGGGCGCGCGCCACGCCGGCCACACCGGCACTGGTCACTTCCGGCACGAGCAGTTCGCCCCGGCGCCACAGCAGGAGATTGCTCATGGTGCCGCCGATCACCCGATCGGCCGTATCCATGAGCACTCCTTCGGCAATCGCGCCGTCATTCCACTCCGCGCGCGCCAGGACGTTTTCCAGGCGGTTGAGATGCTTGATGCCGGCCAGGCGCGGCTGCACCGCCAGACGCAGATCGCACCAGCGCGCGACCAAAGGGCGGGCCAGTAGAGGGCTTTCCCCTGTGCCGGTCATGATGATAAGCCTGGGCGGACAGCCTTGCGGCGGCGCGTAGCCGCGCGCGCCGTCGCCGCGCGTGAGAATGAGCTTGGCATAACCCGCCCCGGGGTCGGCGACCACGGCGGCCTCGAGTTGCCCACGGATCGCGTCCTCCGTCGGGCAGGCAAGCGCGAGGCGGGCCGCATCCGCGCGCAGCGTGTCGTAATGATCCTGCCACCAGAGAATTTTTCCTGCGGCGACCCTCACGGTGCGGAATACCCCGTCGCCATAAGCCAGGCCGCGATCGGTGGCGGGTAGCGGCGCATCGGGCCGGCCGTCTATCCAGATCATGGGCGACTAGCGGCAGGCGGCTGCGACCGGAAAGCTCAGAGGCGGCGGAACACCAGGGTACCGTTGGTGCCGCCGAAGCCGAAAGAGTTGGACAGGGCGACGTCGATCGTCATGTTCCGCGCGGTGTTGGGCACGTAATCCAGATCGCAGCCCTCACCGGGCTGGGCGAGGTTGATGGTCGGCGGCGCGATCTGGTGCTTGATCGCCAGGGCCGTGAACACGGCCTCCGCGCCGCCCGCCGCCCCGAGCATGTGGCCGGTCATGGACTTGGTCGAGCTCATCGCCACCTTCGCGGCGTGCGTCCCCAGGGTGCGCTTGACCGCGACGGTTTCGGCCACATCGCCCAGCGGCGTGGAGGTACCGTGGGCATTGATGTAATCGACTTGGTCCGGATTGATGCCGGCATTGCGCAGAGCGTTGAGCATGCAGCGCCGGGCGCCGTCGCCGTCCTCGCAGGGCGCGGTCATGTGGTGGGCATCGCTGCTCAGGCCGTAGCCCGCCACCTCGCAATAGATGTGGGCGCCGC
The DNA here is from genome assembly GCA_021849595.1 of Pseudomonadota bacterium. Classification (GTDB taxonomy): domain Bacteria; phylum Pseudomonadota; class Gammaproteobacteria; order Burkholderiales; family Thiobacillaceae; genus JAJXXS01. The sequence continues at coordinate 2,262 of JAJZSR010000051.1, forward strand.
GCGCGCGCGCATGCTCATATTCTTCCAGCACCAGGATGCCGGCGCCGTCGGCGATGACGAAGCCGTCCCGATCCTTGTCCCAGGGACGGCTGGCGCCCGCCGGATCGTCATTGCGCGTGGACAGCGCGCGTGCCGCGGCAAAGCCGCCCACGCCCAGGGGGGTGATGGCGTTTTCCGCCCCGCCCGCGATCATCACGTCGGCATCGCCATGTTCGATGAGTCGGGCCGACTCGCCCACGGCATGCGTGCCCGTGGTGCAGGCGGTGACCACCGCGAGGTTGGGGCCCTTCAGGCCATACATGATGGAAAGGTTCCCGGAAATCATGTTGATGATGGCGCCCGGGATGAAGAAGGGCGAAATCTTGCGCGGCCCCGATTCAAGGTAGAGCTTGTGGGTTTCTTCGATGCCCAGGATGCCGCCGATGCCGGAGCCGATATTGACCCCGATGCGCTCCGCATTGGCCTCTGTCACCGTGAGGCCGGAATCGCGGACGGCCTGGATGGCGGCCGCCATGCCGTATTGGATGAAGATATCCATGCGGCGCGCTTCCTTGGGATTGAGGTAGTGGCCGACATCGAAATTCCTGACCTCTCCCGCCATCCGCGAGGCGAACAGGGAGGCGTCGAACCGGCTGATCGGGCCTACGCCGGAGCGGGCGGACAACAGGCTGTCCCACGCCTCGGCAATGCTGTTGCCCACCGGGGAGATGATCCCCAGGCCGGTGATGACGACACGTCGCTTAGCCAATTGCGCCCCTGGAATTACTTGAGATGGGCGTTGACGTAGTCAACGGCCTGCTGCACGGTGGTGATCTTTTCCGCTTCCTCGTCGGGAATCTCGCACTCGAACTCCTCTTCGAGAGCCATGACCAGTTCCACCGTATCGAGCGAATCGGCGCCCAGATCATTGACGAAAGACGATTCGTTCTTGATGTCCGCCTCGTTTACGCCCAACTGCTCGGCGACGATTTTCTTGACACGCTGTTCGATATCCATTGTGTTTCCTCTATCGGGTTATGCGTAATGTTTCACCGCGCCGGCCCGGCCGCCGCGACGAAGACGCGGGATTTTACCAAATTTACTCTTGCCTTACGCCATGTACATGCCGCCATTGACATGCAGGGTCGCGCCGCTGATGTAGCTCGCGCCGTCCCCGGCCAAAAAGGTCACGGCGTGGGCGATATCCTCGGCCGCGCCAAGGCGGCCCAGGGGTATGTGCGCGAGCAGGGCCTCGCGCTGCGCCTGCGGCAGGGCGCGCGTCATGTCGGTGTCGATGAAGCCGGGGGCCACGCAGTTGACGGTAATGTGACGGCTGCCGACTTCGCGCGCGAGCGACTTGGTGAAGCCCATGACGCCCGCCTTGGCGGCGCTGTAATTGGTCTGTCCGGCATTGCCCATGGCCCCGACCACCGAGGCGATGCTGATGATGCGGCCGAAACGCGCCTTCATCATGCCGCGCAGCACCGCACGGGACAGGCGGAATACGGACGAGAGGTTGGTGGCCAAGATGGCATCCCACTCCTCGTCCTTCATGCGCATGAGCAGGTTGTCGCGGGTGATGCCGGCATTGTTGACCAGGATGGCAACCGGGCCGAACTGCTTCTCGATGGCTGCCACCACTGCATCTACCTCGGTGCCCTGCGTGACGTCCAGCTTCATGCCCAGTCCGACGCCGCACTCGGCATGCAAATAGCCGCCGATGGCATCGGCCCCCGCGTCGCTCGTGGCAGTGCCCACCACCGTGGCGCCGGCGCGCGCCAATGCCAGAGCGCAGGCCTGGCCGATGCCCCGGCTGGCGCCGGTGACGAGTGCTATCTTCCCTTTCATTTTCCCTCCCTGGCAGCGGCTGGAGCGATGCTCGCCCGGCGGCCCGCCGCTTGTTGGCGATCAGAGCGCAGCATGAATCGCCGCTTCATCGGTAAGCGCAAAGGTCGCCAGGCTGTCGTCGATGCGCTTGTTGAGGCCTGCCAGCACCTTGCCGGGGCCGCATTCCAAAAAGCGCGCGGCGCCCCGCGCCTTGAGCGCCCGTATGGTTTCCACCCAGCGCACCGGCGAGTATAGCTGCCGCGCCAACGCATCCCGTATGCGCTGCGGCTCGTCGTATGCTGCCACGTCGGCATTGTGCCAGACCGGGATGCGCGGGGTTTGCAGGCTGATCTGCGCAAGCCGCTCAGCAAGTCTGTCGGCCGCCCCCCGCATGAGCGTGGAATGGGAAGGCACCGATACCGGCAACGCCAGGGCACGCTTGGCGCCGCGCTCGCGCGCCAGGACCATGCCCCGCTCCACGGCCGCACGGTGCCCCGCGATCACCACCTGGCCGGGGCTGTTGAAATTGACTGCTTCGAGCACCTCGCCCTGGGCTGCTCGGGCGCACACCTCCCGCACGGCCTCGTCCTCCAGCCCCAGGATCGCGGCCATGGCGCCCACGCCCTCGGGTACCGCTTCCTGCATCACTTGCGCGCGAAAGCGCACCAGCACGAGGGCATCGGCCAGTTCCAGCGCCTGCGCCGCCGCCAGGGCGGTATATTCGCCCAGGCTGTGGCCGGCGAGAAACGCCGGCTCGGCCCCGCCCAGCGCGCGCCAGGCGCGGAAGGTGGCAACCCCGGCGGCCAGCATGGCCGGCTGAGTGTGGAGAGTCAGATTGAGTTGCTCGGCCGGACCTTCCTCGACCAGCTTGCGCAAGTCATAGCCCAGCACCGCAGTGGCTTCGCGGAAGGTATCAGCAACCTCGGCGCGCCCCATCAGGTCCTTCATCATGCCTACGGCCTGGGAGCCCTGGCCGGGAAATAAAAAAGCGTCTTGCATAGCGTGGAAAAATTCTCGGGAAATCCGTTCCGTCTTCGAGATTGGTCAGTAGCGCACCAGCGCCGAGCCCCAGGTGAAACCGCCGCCGAAGGCCTCCATGAGCAGCGTCTGGCCGGGGCGGATGCGGCCGTCGCGCACTGCGGTATCCAGCGCCAGAGGAATGGAGGCGGCCGAGGTGTTGCCGTGCCGATCCACGGTCAGCACCACGCGCTCCATGCCCATGCCCAGTTTCTTGGCGGTGGCCTGGATGATGCGTATGTTGGCCTGGTGCGGCACCAGCCAGTCGACATCGGTCTTCGCCAGGCCGTTGGCGGCCAGGGTTTCGTCGACGATGGCGTCCAGGGTGTTGACTGCCATCTTGAACACCGCATTGCCCTGCATGCGCACCTTGGGCCCCGCGTCCGGACTGCCGGAGGACGGTCCGCCGTCGGTATACAGCAAGGCCTCGTAACGGCCGTCGGCATGCAGATGGGTGGAAATGACGCCGGGCGCATCGCTTGCAGCCAGCACCACGGCGCCGGCCCCGTCGCCCCACAGGATGCAATTGCCGCGGTCGCCGTAGTCAGTGATGCGCGTAAGCGTCTCGGCGCCGATGACCAGGGCGGTGCGGGCTTGGCGCGCCTTGATGAAATTGGTCGCCGTAGCCAACGCATAGATGAAGCCGCTGCATACCGCCTGGATATCGAAAGCGGCGCACGCGTTGGCAATGCCCAGCTTGGCCTGGACAATGCAGGCGGTACCGGGAAACACGCGGTCCGGAGTGGTGGTAGCGACCACGATGAGGTCGACGCTGGCCGGCACCACACCGGCGGCATCCAGCGCGCGGCGCGCGGCATGGGCGGCCAGATCGCTGGTCAGCTCGCCCTGCGCCGCGACATGGCGCTCGCGTATGCCGGTGCGTTCGACGATCCACTGATCCGTGGTATCGACCAGCTTTTCCAGGTCGGCATTGGTGAGCAGGCCCGAGGGCAGGTAGCTGCCCGTGCCGACGACGCGTGCGTGAGTCATACGGGCAACGCTCCGACAAGCGTCTTCATGGCACCGCCCGCAGCGGCATATGGGTGCCCTGGATTTGCTCGGTAATGCGCCTTAGGACGCTGTTCTGCACCTCGCCGACCGCCGTGTTGATGGCCTGCTCGAAGCCGAAGCGATCGGCACCGCCGTGGCTTTTCACCACGACGCCGCGCAGCCCCAACAGAGTGGCGCCGTTGTAGCGGCGCGGATCCACCCGCCGCTTGAAAGCATTGAGCACAGGCAGCGCGATAGCCCCGGCCAGGCGCGTGAGCAGGTTGCGATTGAATTCTTCGCGCAGGAGTTCGGCGAGCATGCGCGCCAACCCTTCCGAAGTTTTCAGCGCTACGTTGCCGACAAAACCGTCGCATACCACGACATCGGTGGTACCGCGATAAATGTCGTCGCCTTCCACATAGCCGTGGAAATTCAGGTGACTGGCACGAAACAGGTCGGCGGCCTCCTTCACCATATCGCTGCCCTTGATGTCTTCCGTGCCCACGTTGAGCAGCCCGATCGAGGGATCGGGCTTGCGCGTGGTGGCCGCCACCAGCATGGCACCCATGATGCCGAATTGCAGCAGTTGCTGCGGGCTGCATTCCACATTGGCGCCCAAATCCAGCATCAGCACCTCCCCTTTGCGCGTCGGCATGGTGGTGGCAATGGCCGGCCGTTCTATACCCGGCAGAGTCTTGAGGACGAACTTGGCGGTGGCCATCAATGCCCCGGTGTTGCCGGCCGACACGCAGGCATCGGCCTCGCCCGATTTCACCAGATCGATGGCGACGCGCAGCGAGGAATCCTTCTTGTTGCGCAGGGCATAGGCCGGCGCCTCGTCCATGGCCACCACTTCGGAGGCATGGTGCAGGCGCACGCGCGGGCCGGCATGCTGACGGCGCTGCGCCTTGAGCTCGGCTTCCAGCGCGTCGCCGGGCCCGACCAAGATAATGTTGAGCAGCTCGTTGGCAGCCACGCAGCGCAATGCCGCCGGTATCGTGACATGAGGACCGTGATCGCCCCCCATGGCGTCGACCGCAACAGTGATTTCCCTCATGGGCGTGCAGCGGCGCGGGCGGTCAGCGTAAGGCGGATTGCAGGACGCCACCGCCGTGCCAAAACCGAGACTGCCAAATTCCCAGCCGCAGCCGGCCGAAGCATGGACGGGATGCCTTACTCGCCCCGGCCCTTGACCACTTTGCGGCCGCGATAGTAGCCGCTGGGGCTGATGTGGTGGCGCAGGTGCACCTCACCCGTGGTCGGCTCCACCGCCAGGGGCGCCGGCGTGAGGAAATCATGGGCGCGATGCATGCCGCGCTTGGAAGGTGACTTCTTGTTCTGTTGGACAGCCATTTGCGTACTCCTAATTCAAATCCGTTACGGGCGCTCCTGCCGGACATTGCCCTTCCTCATGCCTGGGAATCAGCGGCAGGCCGAGCAGCACCTCGTCTTCCACCAAGGCCGCCAGATCCACGACGCCACCTGCCACCAGAACTTCCGCGTCAGGCGACGGCGCCGCCTCGGCTTCGAGACGTTCCGCCTCGTCCTCGCCATGCGCCAGATAAAGCCTGCGCCTGAGCTTGAGCGGCCACTGCATATTGCCAAGACAGCGCTGGCACACAAGCGTCAGCGCCGTTTCGACCTCCACTTCAAGACAAGGGCGCCACTCGCTGTCGACAAAACCGCGCACCTGGTACATGATCGGGCCGCGCGACTCCGGCAGCGCCTCCGCCAAGCGCGCGTAATCGCGGATATCCGCCGTCCCGCGCCAAGTCTGGGAAGCTTGCGCGAAACGGAAACCATCCACGCTAGGGCGTTGAAGCATAAGCGAAGAATGATAATATTTTTCCGTTCCCCCTGTCAAAATCGCCTACCCCGCCCATGATCCGCAAAATACTGGTTGCCAACCGCGGGGAGATCGCAGTGCGCATCGTGCGCGCCTGCGCCGAAATGGGCATCGCCTCGGTGGCCGTCTATACCGACGCCGACCGCTACGCGCTCCACGTCAAGAAGGCCGACGAGGCCTACAACATTGGCAATGAGGCGGTGACTCCCTATCTCAACCCCCACACGCTGGTGAATCTCGCGGCCGCTTCAGGCTGCGACGCGCTCCATCCCGGCTACGGCTTCCTCTCGGAAAACCCCTTGCTGGCCGAGGTCTGTGCCCGGCGCGGCGTGCGTTTCATCGGCCCGGGTCCGCAGGTCATCCGCCAGATGGGGGACAAAGTGCAGGCGCGCCAGGCCATGATTCGGGCCGGCATCCCGGTCGTGCCGGGCTCGGAAGGCAATCTCGCCAGCGTCGAGGAGGCACGCCAAGTTGCCGCAAAAATCGGCTACCCGGTGATGCTCAAGGCCACCAACGGCGGCGGCGGGCGGGGCATCCGCCGTTGCGACAGCGAGCAGGACCTGCTGCGCAACTACGACCGCGTGGTGTCCGAGGCCGGCAAGGCCTTCGGCAAGCCCGAGGTGTTCGTGGAACGCTGCGTGGTCAACCCCCGACACATTGAAGTGCAGATCCTGGCCGACCGGCAGGGCAACACCATCCATCTTTTCGAGCGCGACTGCTCGATCCAGCGGCGCAACCAAAAACTCATCGAAATCGCCCCCTCGCCCCAGCTCACCGAGGCGCAGCGCCTGTATGTCGGCAAACTGGCGGTGCAGGCGGCGCGCGCGGTCAGCTACGAGAACGCCGGCACCGTGGAATTCCTGCTCGACCGGGACAACCAGTTCTACTTCATGGAAATGAACACCCGTTTGCAGGTCGAGCACACGATCACGGAAACCATCACCGGCGTGGACATTGTGCAGGAACAAATCCGCATCGCGGCAGGGCTGCCGCTGCAATACCGCCAGGGCGATATCGAGCACCGCGGCTACGCCATGGAATTTCGCATCAACGCCGAGGATCCCAAAAACGGCTTCCTGCCGAGCTTCGGGCGCATCACGCGCTATTACGCGCCGGGCGGTCCCGGCGTGCGCATGGATGCGGCCATTTACACCGATTATGTGATTCCGCCCTATTTCGACTCCATGTGCGCCAAACTCACGGTCTGGAATCTGACCTGGGAAGGCGTCATAGAGCGGGGGCGCCGGGCGCTGTCGGACATGGTCATGTACGGGGTGAAAACCACCATTCCCTATTACCAGGAAATCCTCAAGAATGCCGACTTTAGGAGCGGCCGCTTCGACACGGGCTTCGTCGACGCGCACCCTGAGTTGGTGAATTATTCGGAGCGCATGCCGCGCGAGGTTCTCACCGCCGCCATCGCGGCCGCCCTCACCGCCCACCACGGAGCCTGAATTGAGTCGAGTCCATCTCTGCGAACTGGTTCTGCGCGACGGCCATCAATCGCTCATCGCCACGCGCCTGCAAACCGCCGACATGCTGCCCATCTGCGCCAAGCTCGACCAGGTAGGATTCTGGTCGCTGGAGGCCTGGGGGGGCGCGACTTTCGACGCCTGCGTGCGCTTCCTCAAAGAAGACCCCTGGGAACGCCTGCGCGCCTTGCGTCGCGCATTGCCCAATACCCGCATCCAAATGTTGCTGCGGGGTCAGAACCTGCTCGGCTACCGGCATTACTCGGACGACGTGGTGCGCGCCTTCGTGCAGAAATCCGCGGACAACGGCGTGGACGTGTTCCGCGTGTTCGACGCCATGAACGACTTGCGCAACATGGAGGTTTCCATCGCCGCCGTCAAGGCCGCCGGCAAGTATGCGGAAGGCGCCATCTGCTATACCGTGAGCCCGGTGCACGACATCCCGCATTTCGTCGAACTCGGGCGCGGTTTCGCGGCCCTGGGCTGCGACGGCATCGCCATCAAGGACATGGCCGGCCTGCTCACGCCCTATACCGCTTACGAACTGGTCAAGGCCCTCAAGGAAGCCACCGGCCTGCCCATCCACACCCACAGCCACTCCACCTCGGGCCTTGCGGCCATGGTGCATCTAAAGGCCGTCGAGGCCGGCGCGGAAATCGTCGATACCTGCATCGGGGCGTTTGCCGAGGGCGCCAGTCACCCTACGACCCAGAGCTTCGTCGCCGCGCTGGCCGGCACCCCCTATGACACCGGACTGGCGCTGCCGCTGCTGGAGGAAGTCTCGGCCTACTTCCGCGAGGTACGCAAGAAGTATTGGCAGTTCGAAAGCGATTTCACGGGCGTGGACACCCGCGTGCTGGTCAACCAAGTGCCCGGCGGCATGATTTCCAATCTCGCCAACCAGTTGAAGGAACAGAATGCACTCGAAAAAATGGACGCCGTGCTGGAGGAAATCCCGCGCGTGCGCGCCGACCTGGGCTATCCGCCGCTGGTGACGCCCACTTCGCAAATCGTCGGTACCCAGGCGGTGCTCAACGTGCTCACCGCCAGCCGCTACAAATCCTTCACCAACGAGGTCAAACTGTATCTGCAGGGCCGTTACGGCAAGACCCCCGGCCCGGTGAACGAGGATATCCGCCGCCAGGCCATCGGCGACACGCCGCTGCTCGCCCGGCGCCCGGCGGATCTGCTGGCGGACGAGTTGGATAAGCTGCGCGAGGATATCGGCAACCTGGTCAAGAGCGAGGAAGATGTCCTCACCTTCGCCATGTTCCCTGATCTCGGGCGTACTTATCTGCAGGAGCGCGCCGCCGGCACGCTCAAGCCCGAAGCGCTGCGGGCGAAAGAAGCGGCGTCCGCCCTGGAAGCTCCGCGCACCGCGCCGGAGGAATTCAAAGTCACTCTGCACGGCGAAACCTACCATATCAGGATCGCCGGCAGCGGGCGGCATGGCGAGACGACGCGGCCTTTTTTCGTGAGTGTGGACGGCGTGGCGGAGGAAGTCTGGGTGGAGACGCTGGCGGAAAGGATGCTGGCCCCGAGCCCGACGGGGGCACCCACGACCGCCGCAGGGGCGCCGCCGGCGCCGCTCGCGGGCGGAAGCCTCAGGCCCCGCGCGACGCACCCCGGCCACGTTACCGCGGCCATGCCCGGCACGGTGGTCGCCGTGCTCGTGGAACGCGGCCAGCAAGTCAAAGCCGGCGACCCCGTGCTGGTCATCGAGGCCATGAAAATGGAGAACGAGGTGCAAGCCGGCGTCAGCGGCACCGTCGTCAACATTTACTGCGGCAAGGGCGATACCGTGACGCCGGACCAGGCCCTCATCGAAATCCAGCCGGAATGAAGCTCGTCCTCGCTTCCACCTCGCGCTATCGCCGCGAGTTGCTGGCACGCCTGCAACTGCCTTTCGAAATCGCCGCCCCTGAGGTCGACGAATTCCCGCTGGCAGGAGAGACGCCGCCGCAGACGGCGCTGCGCCTGGCGCAGCTCAAGGCACGCGCAGTGGCGGAAAAATTTCCCGCCGCCCTCATCATCGGCTCCGACCAGGTGGCCACCCTGGACGGTGCGCAGATCGGCAAGCCCGGCGGGCACGAGCGCGCCCTGGCCCAGCTCAAGACCATGCGGGGGCGCGCCGTGATTTTCCATACCGCCCTGTGCCTTTTGAACAGCCGGAGCGGCCGCATGCAGGTACGGGAAGTACCGGTAACCGTGCATTTCCGCAATTTGAGCGATACCCAAATCGAGGCCTATCTGCGCAAGGAGCAGCCCTATGACTGCGCCGGGTCGGCCAAGTCGGAGGGCCTGGGCATCGCCCTCGTCGAACGCTACGAAGGCGACGATCCCAATGCGCTGATCGGTCTGCCGCTGATCGCGCTCACCGACATGCTGCGCGCCGAGGGCCTCGATCCCCTCACGGCATGAAACGCCTCTCCTTCCCGCCGGCCTTGAGCACCCTGCTGGCAGCCTGCACACCCACAGGGACACGTGCGCTCAGAGCGGGAAACAAGGCGCCCGATTTCACCGCCCAGGCTGCACTGGGAGGCAAGGTATATACCTACTCGCTGGCCGACGCCCTCAAGCACGGCCCTGTGGTGCTGTATTTCTATCCTGCGGCCTTCACCACCGGTTGCACGCTGGAAGCGCACGATTTCGCCGCCGCCATCGATCGCTACAAAACCCTGGGCGCTTCGGTGATCGGCGTCTCGCGCGACGACATCGCCACTTTGCAGCGTTTCTCGGTAAGCGAATGCCGCGGCCGGTTCCCGGTGGCCGCGGATCCGGATGGCAGCATCACGCAAGCCTACGGCGCCGTCATGCCCCTGGTCGGCAAGGTGGCAAACCGCGTGTCTTACGTTATCGCGCCCGACGGCACCCTCCTCTACCGCTACGCCAGCCTGCTGCCGGGCAAGCATGTGGCCAACACGCTGCATGCCCTGGAGCAGCGGCAAGGGCAGCAATTCGGGCGCTGAGCGATCTCTCAGACTTCGCCGATCTCGACCCGCGTGCCGACCGATACGCACTCGAACAACTCCAGCACGTCGGCATTTTTCATGCGTATGCAGCCGTGCGAGGCCGGCGTGCCGATCAGGTGCTCGTCCGCGGTGCCGTGGATGTAGATGTAACGCGCCTGCGTGTCCACCCGCCCGCCTTTGTTGCGACCCGGTTCGTCGCCGGCCAGCCAGAGGATGCGGGTGAGTATCCAATCGCGGCCCGGATAGCGCGCCGCCAGTTCCGGGGTCCAGATCTCGCCGGTCGGCTCGCGCGCCACGAAAACAGCGTGGAAGGGCTGCCCGGCGCCTATCTTTTGGGCGATGACATGGCGGCCGCGCGGCGTGCGGTAGCTGTCCATCTCTTCGCCCGCACCGTTGCGCGCCGTGGAAACCGAATACTGCCGCAGCAGCACCTCGCCCTCCGGCGCCGGTTCCAGCAGATACAGTTGCTGGCGCGCCAGGCTGACATGGATGTAGGGTGCGTCAATACCCACGGCCACCCTCCTTCCCGGCTACCGCCTTGGCCGAGCGGCGCGAGGCGAAGAACTGCGAGAGCAGGCGCCCGCACGCCTCCATGCATACCCCTCCGACCACCTCGGTATGGAAATTCAGGCGCCGTTCGGCGTACAGATCGATGATGCTCCCCGCCGCGCCGGTTTTGGGATCGCGCGCGCCATAGACCAGGCGCGCAATGCGGGCATGGAAAATCGCACCGCTGCACATGGCGCAGGGCTCCAGCGTGACATACAAGGTACAGTCGGGCAGGCGGTAGTTGCCCAGCCGCTGCGCGGCATCGCGCAGAGCCACGATCTCGGCATGCGCGGTGGGGTCGTTGGCGGAGATGGGACGGTTGTAGCCGCGCCCGACGATCTCTCCGCCGCACACGACTACCGCGCCCACGGGCACTTCGCCGGCAGCCTGCGCAAGCAGCGCCTGCTGCAGCGCCGCTTCCATGTACGAGACATCAGGCGCCGTTTTTCCGTCCGAGGCAGGAAACGTCGGCACAATCACTTCCCCCACGTCAGTCCTTATTTCCCATCGCGGCATACCCATTCCATCGGCCCACATCGGCCTGGCCCAACAGGCTGTTAAACGACGAATTGGTGCCGCTTGTCCGACTCGAACGGACGACCTATCGCTTACAAGGCGATTGCTCTACCAGCTGAGCTAAAGCGGCATGGCCCGCCTGGGCGGGCGACGGCGCATTGTAAAGGCTCTCGCCCTATTTGACGATTTTCAGGCTGGGACGCCCCTTGGGCGGCGGCTCTCCTTCCGGTGCCGCTCCAGGCTGGGGCAACGCCAAGCCGGTATCGCTCACCGGAAACTGCAGGCCCTCGCCGTTCTCGCGCGCGAAGATCGCCGCTACGCGATCGACAGGGATGGCGATCTCGTAGGACGTGCCGCTGAAGCGCGCGGAAAACTGTATCCACTCATTGTCCATGGTGAGATTGCGCGTGGCCGCAGCTCCGATGTTGAGTACGATCTCGCCGTCCTTGACGTATCCGGGGGGCACGCGCGTGCGGCCGTCCACCTTGACCAGTATCTGCGGGGTGTAGCCCGCGTCCGCGCACCATTCGTAGATGGCGCGCAGCAGATAGGGCTGCGTGGAGGGCGTGGCCATGGTTACTTGCGCATGGCCTTCTCGGTAGGCGTCAGCGCATCGATGAAGGCCGGCCGGGAGAACAGGCGTTCGCGATACTTGAGCACCGGCGCGGCCTGCTTGGGCAACTGGATGTCGTAATGCTCCAAACGCCACAGCAGGGGTGCTATGGCGACGTCGAGCATGGAGAAGTCGTCATTGAGCAGATATTTCTGCTTGGTGAGAATGGGCGTCAGTTGGGTCAGGGCATCGCGAATTTCGATGCGCGCCTTGTCGGCCGCGGCCTTGCCGCCATGTTCGAGCATGTTGACGTGGGCAAACAACTCGTTTTCGAAATTGTGCAGCACCAGCCGCGCGCGCGCGCGCATTACCGGGTCAGGCGGCATGAGCTGCGGATGCGGAAAGCGCTCGTCGATGTATTCGTTGATGATGTTGGACTCGTAGAGCACGAGATCCCGCTCGACCAGGACCGGCACTTTGTTGTGCGGGTTGATGATGGCGAGATCCTCGGGTTTGTTGTGGAGGTCCACATCAATGACCTCGAAATCCATGCCTTTTTCGTAGAGTACGATGCGGCAGCGATGGCTGTAGGGGTCCACCGTGCCGGAGTAGAGGGTCATCATGGGCGTGGTCTCTCGTGATATCAAAAAGCAAAGCCGCGGGCCGGCGTAAGCCGGGCCGCGGCGAACGGAATAGCGGCTACGTCAGTGTACGTCTTTCCAGTATTCCTTTTTGAGGTAGTAGGCAAGGATGAAGAAGGCAAAAAGAAAAATCATGACGTAGACGCCGGTATGCAGGCGTTGTTCCTTGGAAGGCTCGGCCATCCAAGCTAGATAGTTTACCAAATCCCCCACCATGGCGTTGTACTGGGCCGGGGTCATGGAGCCATCCTTCGCCAGTTCGAAGTGCTCGAAGGTCTTTTCCTTCTCCGGCTTGCCGTCCACCATGTCCACATGGGTCTTGAACACCGCCACCTGATCCCCCTGCAGGTTGGCCAGCACGTTGGGCATGGCCACATTGGGGAAGACCGCGTTGTTCCAGCCGGTGGGCCGCGTGGGATCGCGGTAGAAGCTGCGCAGATAGGTGTAGACGAAGTCGGGCCCCAGGGCGCGCGTGATCACCGACAAATCGGGCGGCGGGTTGCCGAACCACTTCTTGGCGTCGTCCGGGCGCATGGCGACCGTCATGGTGTCGCCTACGCGGTTGCGCGTGAACAGCAGGTTTTGCTTGATCTGATCCTCGGTGAGGCCCAGATCCTCCAGGCGCGAATAGCGCATGTATTCCGCGCTGTGGCAGCTCAGGCAGTAGTTGACGAAGTCCTTGGCGCCGCGCTGCAGAGAGACCTTGTTGTTCAGGTCGACGGGCGCGTGATCCAGGGGAATGGCCGTCTCGGCCAGCGCCAGGCCGGGCAGCAGCGCGGCCAGGAAAAGAAGTTTCTTGAGCAGATTCATGCTTCCCTCTCTTTAGTGTTTGAATGTCACCCGTTCCGGCGCGGGAAGCATTTTGTCGGCGCGGGTAAACCAGGGCATGAGCAGGAAAAACAGGAAATACAGCACGCTGAAGATGCGTCCGAACAGGGTATGCACCGGGGTCACCGGCTGCATGCCCAGATAACCCAGAGCGAGGAAGGAAACGATGAAGACCGCGAGGAAGAACTTGTATAGCCGCCCGCGATAGCGGATCGACTTGACCGGACTGCGGTCAAGCCAGGGCAGGAAGAACAGCACCACGATCGCCAGGCCCATCACCAGCACGCCGGGGAACTGCGAATCGAACAGCGGCGGCACCGAACGCAGGATGGCGTAGAAGGGGGTGAAGTACCACAGCGGCCGAATCTCCGGCGGGGTCACCAGGGGATTGGCGGGCAGGAAGTTGTCATGTTCCAGCAGGATGCCGCCGCCGCTGGGCCAGAAGAAGACGAAGGCGGAGAAGATGATGAGGAACACCGCCACGCCCACGATGTCCTTGACCGTGTAGTAGGGGTGGAAGGGAATGCCGTCCAGGGGAATGCCGTTGGCATCCTTGTGCTTCTTGATCTCGATGC
>JAJZSR010000218.1 GCA_021849595.1 Pseudomonadota bacterium
CCGTCGGCGTGGTGTGGCGTCTGGCCGCCAGCGACAAGCGGTATCAGGGAGTGGGCACGGCGCTTGCCGGCTTTGGCCTTTTCTTCATCGGCCTGGACTATCTGCAGCAGGCCTTTGGTGGCTTGGCCGATGCATACGGCGCCAACGCGTTGGGCGCCGAACGGGATGATCACTGGTTGGTCGCATTCGGGATCGGGTTTCTGATCACCCTGCTCACACAGTCCTCCAGTGCGGCCATTGCCATCATTCTGACGGCCGCGTCCGGCGGCGTGATTGACCTCGCGGATGCCGCCGCCGCGGTGATCGGAACCAATCTGGGTACCGCGGTCACGACCGCGCTGGTGGCCTTGAAGGCGACCTCGGCGGCGCGGCGCGTGGCGCTCGCCCATGTGGGATTCAATCTGGTTGCCGCGCTGGTGGCGTTCTCCCTGTTGCCGGGCAAGTTATGGCTCGTCGAGCATTTAGCCGTCCTTTTCGGCATATTTGACAATCCCGCCGCCAAACTGGCGCTGTTCCACACCTTGTTCAACGCGCTGGGCGTAGTGATCATGCTGCCGCTGGCTGGCCGTTTCGCAGCCGTGCTCGAACGCCTGTTCCGCAGTGCCGAGGAAGATCTGGCGCGCCCGCAACACCTCGACGCCACCCTGGCGACCACGCCCGAACTCGCTCTCTCCGCGGTGCGGGCCGAGTTGCCGCGCCTGCGGGATGCCGTACGCACCCTGGCAATCTCCGCATTGCAGGAGCCGCGCCCCCTGGCGGCCAGGGCGGATGCCGCGAGTCAGCTTGCGGACGCGATCGCCGAGTTCGTAGCCGGCCTGCGGGTCGAGAGCATGCCGCGTGACGTGGCCGACGCGATGACACGTGCGTTGCGTATCGTGCGCTACCTGGACGAGGTGGCGCAGCTCTCGCAGGCGGCGCAACGCCTCGCCACGGAAACGGCGGCGTTGCCGCTGCCGCGGTCGCCTTCGGCGCATGCCGTTGCCGTGTTGCAGGCCGAAGCCTCGACTATCGCCGACCTGTTGGACAGCTTTGATGAAGCGTATCAGCAGGGTAAAACCTACCTGCTGAACGCCACCGTCGAACGCGGTATCGATGTCGACGCCGCCGATGCGTTGCTCGACGATCTGAGCAGCCTGCGACGACTGATTCAGCAATGGTCCAAAGCAGTTATCGCGCTATCCGACCATGGCCCGCCCGCCGCGCCCGAAGCGTTTTGAATGTCCGCCTCGGCCTATTCGCGCGGCGATTTTTCTCCATCATCAAGACAACCAACAAAGTGAGCGCGCATGATTTCGACTCTGGACCAATTGTTTGCCGCGATTCCCGGTCACTGGGACCAAGTGATTGCAACCATCATCCTGCTGGCTGCCGGCATTGCGGTTTCGCAGATCTGGGCGCGTTACCTGGCGCGAAGCGAAATCTCCGCTGGAAAGCGAAGGCTGCACTTGGTTTGGGTGCGAAACGTCATCTGGTTTCTGGTTTCTCTCATCATCGTCGCGATCTGGGCTTCGACGATCGCCGGGTTTGCCCTGTCGCTGGCGGCCGTTGCAGCTGCCGTGCTGATCGTCAGCAAGGAGCTGTTGATGTGCGTTCTGGGTTATTTCTATATCACTCTGGTCCGAGCCTTCAAGATCGGCGACTTGATCGAACTGAACCAGTTGTATGGCCGAGTCATCGACATCGACATGTTTGCAACCACGATAGCGGAATTGGGATACGCGGGACAGATTTCAGGCAAAACCGCTGAATTCCCAAATAGCCTGCTGCTGACAACGCCGTTAAAAAACACCTCGCCCACAGGAAAATACGTACTTCATCTGTTGCGTATGCCGATTCCGGAGGGCACGGCCAAAGATATAGACTGGGTCGAGTCCGCCGCCTTGTCCGTGGCCGATGCGGCCACCCGTGAGTGGCGGGATCAGGCTGAAACCCATTTCCGGGAAATTGCCGATGAGAGTTTCATTACCTTTTCTTCAGTGGGGAACAGGGTTATCTGGGATTTTTCCGATCCGAAGCAATTGATGCTCGTGGTCAGATTTGCGTGTCCCAGCGAACTTCGTCTGAAAGTGGAGCAAGCGGTATTCAGGGGGATTTGGCATGCACTCAAGTCGGAATAGTTTCCAACCCATACGGATACGGAACGGGGCATGGCCCTATCCCTGGCGGGTCTCTCGGTCCATTGGAAGGGCGGCTTGCCTGGCTCCTGCCCCTGGGGACGCAGTCCACCTGTCTGCTCATGGCACGGCGGCTGCTCGACGAGGCGCGCGCCATGAACCTCCGCAAACCTCCGCTCGGCGCCTTCCTCGCGCGCGGGCTGGCCTTCGCCCTGCTCTGGCGGGTGCTGGCCGAAGGCCGCGCCGACGCCTGGGGCCTGGGCGTGGCGGCAACCCTGGCCAGTCTGTGGCTGCTATCGCCGTGCCCGGCGTATTCGCTGGCGGTCTAGTGGAAGCATGAAGACTTCAAGACGCCCGAAGTCCGGCTCGCAGGTTCCGCGGCCTCCCGATGCGTTGAGCGCACCTGCCACTCCGGCGCGATGGCGCATCCCCCTGGCCGGTTTCCTGCTGGCCTTGATGGGCGGTTTTTCCTACGCCTGGGGCGTTCTTGTGTTGCCGATGATGGAGCGCTTCGGCTGGAGCAAGACCGAGGCGACTCTGCCGTTCACGACGTTCATGGTGGTCTTTGCTCTCGTCATGGTTCCGGCAGGCAGACTGCAGGATCGCTGGGGGGCCCGAGTCGTTGCCACAGCCGGTGCTGTGCTTTTTGGGGTGGCCTACGGACTGGCTGCCTTGGTGGGCGCCTTTCCCCATGCGTGGTGGCTGGTGTTTACCTATGGCGTACTCGGGGGAGCGGCATGTGGCCTGACATACGCCTGCGTCGCGCCGCCTGCCCGCAAATGGTTTCCCGACCGCCCGGGGAGATC
>JAJZSR010000052.1 GCA_021849595.1 Pseudomonadota bacterium
AAAAAGCACGCGGTGAAAAAAGCTGCCGCCAAGAAGCCCGCAGCCAAAAAAGCCGCCCCGGCCAAAAAGCCCGCGGTGAAAAAAGCTGCCGCCAAGAAGCCCGCAGCCAAAAAAGCCGCTCCGGCCAAAAAGCCCGCGGCGAAAAAAGCTGCCGCCAAGAAGCCCGCAGCCAAAAAAGCCGCCCCGGCCAAAAAACCTGCGGCGAAAAAAGCTGCTGCCAAGAAGCCCGCAGCCAAAAAAGCCGCCCCGGCCAAGCCTGCGATGCCCTCTGTTTCGGAATCTGCCGTCAAGCCTGCGACGCCGGCCCCGGCTCACATTCCCAGCACACCGGTCATCAAGCCATTCGGGCTATAAGGCTGCGGCCGCTGGCCAAAGCCAAGGGGGGCACCTGGCCCCCCTTTTTATTTGGTGCGCCCCTGCCGGCGCAGGGCTGGCTGTAGCGCCGCCGTCACGCGCGCCGATAGACCTCGCCGCCCTGCTGCACGAATTCCACCGCCTTCATCTCCATCCCCTTCTTCAGGGCATCGGCTTCGGCCACGCCTTGCCCGGCGGCGAAGTCGCGCACGTCCTGGGTGATTTTCATGGAGCAGAAATGCGGCCCGCACATGGAGCAGAAGTGGGCCAGCTTGGCGCCTTGCTGGGGCAGGGTTTCATCATGGAAATCCTTGGCCGTGTCCGGGTCGAGCCCCAGGTTGAACTGGTCTTCCCAGCGGAATTCGAATCTGGCCTTGGACAGGGCGTTGTCGCGGATCTGGGCGCCGGGATGGCCCTTGGCCAGATCGGCGGCGTGGGCAGCGATCTTATAGGCGATGATGCCGTCCTTGACGTCCTTCTTGTCCGGCAGGCCCAAATGTTCTTTCGGCGTCACGTAGCACAGCATGGCCGTGCCGTACCAGCCGATCTGCGCCGCGCCGATGGCCGAGGTGATGTGGTCATAGCCGGGCGCGATGTCGGTGGTGAGCGGGCCCAGCGTGTAGAAGGGAGCCTCGTCGCACCAGTCCAGTTGCAGGTCCATGTTCTCCTTGATGAATTGCATGGGCACGTGGCCGGGGCCTTCGATCATGGTCTGCACGTCGTGCTTCCAGGCGATCTGGGTGAGTTCGCCCAGCGTCTTGAGCTCCGCGAGTTGGGCGTCGTCGTTGGCGTCGTAGATGCTGCCGGGCCGCAGGCCGTCGCCGAGCGAAAAGCTCACATCGTAGGCCTTCATGATTTCGCAGATTTCTTCAAAGTGCGTGTAGAGAAAGCTCTCCTGGTGGTGGGCCAGGCACCACTTGGCCATGATGGAGCCGCCCCGGCTGACGATGCCGGTCATGCGCTTCGCGGTCATGGGGACGTAGGCCAGGCGCACGCCGGCGTGGATGGTGAAGTAGTCCACGCCCTGCTCGGCCTGCTCGATGAGCGTGTCGCGGAACATTTCCCAAGTCAGTTCCTCGGCGCGGCCGTCGACTTTTTCCAGCGCCTGGTAGATGGGCACGGTGCCGATGGGCACCGGGCTGTTGCGGACGATCCACTCGCGCGTCTCGTGGATGTGTTTGCCCGTGGAGAGATCCATCACGGTGTCGCCGCCCCAGCGGATGGCCCAGGTCATTTTTTCCACCTCCTCGGCGATGCCCGAGGACAGGGCCGAGTTGCCGATGTTGGCGTTGACCTTTACCAGGAAATTGCGCCCGATGATCATGGGCTCGGTTTCCGGGTGGTTGATGTTGGCCGGGATGATGGCGCGCCCGCGGGCGACTTCCGCGCGCACGAACTCGGCGGTGATCTCGGCGGGAATCGCCGCGCCGAAGCTTTGCCCGGGGTGCTGGCGGACGAGCATCTCGACCATTTTCTGCCCCGTGGGGCCCGCGGCCTTGAGTGTTTCCAGATATTCGGCGCGGCGCAGATTTTCGCGGATGGCGATGAACTCCATTTCCGGCGTGACGATGCCGCGGCGCGCATAGTGCATCTGCGTCACGTTGGCGCCGGCCTTGGCACGCCGCGGCTGGCGCGCCAAGCCGGGAAAACGCATGGCGGCCAGGCTGGCGTCGGCCGCCTGGCGCCGGCCGTATTCGGAGGTCAGGCCCGGCAGAATCTCGCTGTCGCCGCGCTCCGCTATCCAGCCGGCGCGCAGGGCAGGCAAGCCCTGGCGGATGTCGATGCGGGCGGCCGGGTCGGTATAGGGGCCGGAGCAGTCGTAGACATAGATGGGCGGGTTGGGCTCGGCGCCGAAGGAAGCCGGCGTGTCCGACTGGGAAATTTCCCGCATCGGTACCCGGATGTCGGGGCGTGAGCCGGGCACGTAGATTTTGCGCGAATGGGGCAGCGGCTGCACCGCCGCGTCATCGACGTGGGCGGTGCTGGCGAGAAACTGGGGATTGGCGTTCATGGGCGCTCCAGACATATATATAAAGCAGCGGGAGCGTCGGCCTACGCTCCCTACGGCGGTATCAACCGCATCAGGTTCCAGGGCGTGTTAACACTAATTTCACGTCTGCGTTGCTGCGAGAAAGCGATGGATGCAAGGCGCGGTGCGCAGGCAATGGTCGTTCCATTGCCAAGCGCCGCAACGCCGCAGACGCGCTTTCTCGCTGCAACCCTTCGGGACGGGGCGATTTGGGCGCAGCCCTTTGTCGCAAGCCGCTTGCAGTGGCCCGCACTGCGGCGCGCCTTGCTTCGCGGGCTACATCCCAAATCGCCCCGTCGCTGACGCGAAATTAGTGTTAACACGCCCAAGGGTGTATCTCATCCCGCGGTATGGCGCCGGCGGGAACCCCTGCGTCGAAGCCAAGCATACAACCAAAGGGGCGGCATGCAAACCGACGAGCCTCAGCCCGTCAGCAGCGACCAGAACAGGATGGCTACGGCCAGCGCCATCACCCCCGTGGCCAGCCAGCCCAGCACGCGCAGGCGGCCCGAGACGACGAAGCGCCCCATCAGCTGGCGCCGGCTGACCATGTGCATGATCACCGCCATGATGGGCACCGAGACGATGCCATTCACCACCGCGCTGTAGTACAGCGCCTGGATGGGATGCAGGGGCGTGAAGTTGATGAGCACGCCGATGGCCACGGCCACCGCCATCACGCCGTAATAGCCCTTGGCGGCGTCGATGCGGTGATCCAGGCCGGCCGGCAGGCCCAGCGATTCGGCCCAGGCATAGGCCGCCGACCCCGACAGCACCGGCACGGCCAGCAGGCCGGTGCCTATGATGCCCAGGCTGAACAGCAGATAGGCGGCATCCCCCGCCAGTGGGCGCAAGGCCGTGGCTGCCTGCTCGGTGGTGGCAATGTCCGTGATGCCGTGGGCGTGCAGCACCGTGCCCGTGGTCACCATGATGAAGAAGGCCACCAGATTGGAGAATCCCATGCCGAAGCTGGTATCCACCCGCACGCGGTGCAACTCCTCGTCGGCATCCAGCGGGCGGCGACGCAGGCCCAGACCGCGTCGGCGGGTGCGCAGTTCCTCCACTTCCTGGGCGGCCTGCCAGAAGAACAGATAGGGGCTGATGGTGGTGCCGAGGATGGCGACCACGGTGAGCACATAGTCGCGGTTGAAGCGCAGGGGCGGCCACACCACCTCGCGCAGTACCGTGAGCCAGGGCACATTGACCACCAGCACCGTGCCCACATAGGCCAGCAGTCCGAGGGTAAGGAACTTGAGCCAGCGCACATAGCGCTGGTAAGGGAAGAGGATTTGCAGGCTCAGCGTGAACAGACCGAAAAAGACCGCCCACAGCTCGCCCGGCCCCAGCCTGAGCAGCGCCATGGCCTGGCCCATGGCGGCGAGATCGGCGCCGATATTCAGCGTGTTGGCGAACAGCAGGGCATAGACCACGAAGTGCATGAGCCAGGCCGGATAGGCGCGCCGCAGATTGGCCGCCAGGCCGCGTCCCGTGACCAGACCGATGCGCGCGCTGGAGGTCTGGATGGCCACCATGAGCGGATAGGTAAAGACCAGCGCCCACAGGGTGCCGAAGCCGAACATCGCGCCGCCCTGGGAATAGGTGGCAATGCCGCTGGGGTCGTCGTCGGCCGCGCCGGTGATGAGGCCGGGGCCGAGCCTGTTGAGGAAGCGCCGCCAGGCGCTCATGCCGCCGCCGCGGGAAAGAAAATCTCCACGCGCAGGCCGGGGCCGGCGTCGAGTAGTTCCAGGCGCAGGCCGTGGCGCTGGGCGATGGCATCGACCAGTGCCAGGCCCAGGCCGCTGCCGGGCGTGGAGCGGCTGGCCTCCAGGCGGTAGAAGCGCCGCAGCACGCGCTCGCGCTCCTGCGCCGGGATGCCCGGACCGCGGTCCTGAACCCAGGCGCGCACGCCGCGGCCCTCGCGCGCGGCACCGATTTCTATGGGCGTGCCCGGCGGCGTGTGGGTCAGGGCATTCTCCAACAGGTTGACGAACATCTGCGTCAGCAGCGGGTGGCTGCCGGAAACCAGCAGGTCGGGCTCCACCTTGGCCTGCAGAAAGCGCCCCTGCTCTTCCGCGAGCGGGCGATAGGTGTCGGCCAGGCCGCTCAGCAGGCCGCTCAGCGCCACCGGGGCGAAGGTCGGCTGGCCGGCCTCGATCTGCGCCAGGCGCAGGATGGCGTTGAACACGTCCAGCAGGCCGTCCGCCTCCCTGAGCGCCGCGGCAATTTCCTCCTCGCGGCCCGCCGGATCCCGGCTCGCCGATTCCAGCTTCTGGCGCAGGCGCGTGAGCGGCGTGCGCAAGTCATGCGCGAGGTCGCGGCTCACCTGGCGCAGGTTGTCCATGAGGCTTTCCATGCGCGCGAGCATGGCGTTGAGGTTCTGCGCCAGGCGGTCGAGCTCGTCGCCGCTGCCGGACACGGGGATGCGGTGCGACAAATCGCCCGTCATGATGGCGCGCGCGGTGCGGTTGATGGCGTCGACGCGGCGCAGGAATCCCAAGCTCACCGTAACACCGCCGGCGACCGCCGCCACCAGGGCGGCCACCAGCCCCAGGCCGAAGGCGCTCTGGATGGCCTCCTGCGCCTCGCTCACGCGCTGCAAGCTGGCACCCACCCACAGCCCGTTGCCGTTGGGCAGGCGCTCGCCCCACACCAGCAGGTCCTTGTGGGCGCGATCTTCTTCCTCGCCGCCCGCCAGCGGCTGGCGCGACCAGCCCAGCGGCGGCGGCTGGGCGATGTTGCCGGCGAGGGGGTTGCCTTGCGGCCCGGCGAGCAGATAGTGGAAATGCCCCGAGCCGGCCATCTTGATGCGGATGCGCATCATCAGGCCTTCCACCGTGGGGCGCGGGCGCATCAGCTCGGCGGCCTCGCGGCGGATTTCCACGCGCACCTGGTCTTCCAGGGCGTGGCTGGTGGTCCAATAGACCAGCGCGAAAACGGCCCCGCCCGCGAGCAGGAAGATGCCCGCGAACCAGGTCGTGAGGCGAAAGCCCTCAGTCCGCGTCAGGCGCATGGAGACTGTAACCCGCGCCGCGCACGGTATGGATGAGCTCGCCGTCGAAGCCCTTGTCGACCTTGGCGCGCAGGCGGCTCACATGGGTTTCTACCACCGAGGTCTTGGGGTCGAAATGGAAATCCCAGACGTTTTCCAGCAGCATGGTGCGCGTCACCACCTGGCCGGCATGGCGCAGCAGGTACTCCAGCAGCTTGAATTCCTGCGGCTGCAGGTCGATGCGCTGGCCGGCGCGGGTGACGGTGCGCTTGACCAGATCCATTTCCAGGTCCGCCACCGCCAGGCGCGTGGTCTGCTCCGACAACGGCGGACGGCGCGCCAGCGCGGTGATGCGTGCGAGCAGCTCGGCGAAGGCGAAGGGCTTGGCAAGATAATCGTCGCCGCCGGCCATGAGGCCCTCCACGCGATCGTCCACTCCGCCCTGGGCGGTGAGGAACAGCACCGGCGATTTGACGTCGGCGCCGCGCAGAGTCTTCACCACCGAAAGCCCATCCAGGCCGGGCAGGCGGCGGTCCACGACCAGCACGTCGTAATTTCCGCCGGCGGCCAAAAACAGGCCGCTCTTGCCGTCGGCCGCGTGGTCCACGGTGTGTCCCGCCTCTTTCAGGCCGCGCACCAGATAGGCGGCCAGGTCGGCATCATCCTCGATCAGCAGTAGTTTCATGGGCGCGCAGGGGCAAAAAAAACCGCCCGTATTGGGCGGCACAATTCTAAGGCAAAGCGCCGACACTCCCTCGGAGAAATCAAGCGCCGGCAGCTTTGGCTTTAGGCAACAACACGGAGTTGCGTACGTTGCTGGGGGGGAACCCGGGCCGGCCGCGCCGCCGACAGGTTCCGCGTGGGGTTGCCCGGCCCCGGGTGCGGCGGATCGGGCGGACGCATCAACACGTAGTCCGATATTTTGGCGCGGCGGTACTACAAGCAGATGGCCGGGAGCTTACGCATTGGTAAGGTCGCGCTCAGTCGGGGTGGGGGCCTTCGCGGCTGTCTTCCAGCACTTTGCCGGTGACGGCATCCACACCCACTTCCTTCGTGGCCTTGCCATCTCGGATGTCGAAGGAATAGCGCAGGCCGCTGCCGCCCCCCTCCTTCTCCAACTCCTCGTCGACGATTTTGCCGGCCTGGGCCTTGAGGGCAATGGCCCGCGCCTGCGCCAGGCTGATCTTGGCCTCCTTGGAATACTGCTCGCCCTTGAAGGCAAAAGCGCTGCCCGCGGTGCCGGCGAGCAGCAGGGCAAGGCCGATGGCGGCCAGTTGTTTGGCGTCGGATTTGAAACTCTTGAACTGCATGTGGTTTGCTCCAAAAAAATGGGTAATAGGTTGCGGCCGACGTTCAGTCTTCGGCTTCGTGCGTCCCGCCCGCATCGGCCTGGTCGGCCCGGGCGGAGACGATCTGGCCGCTGTTGGCGTCGATTTTCACGTCGGTGACCCGGGTCTTGCCGACCACCTCGACGCCATAGACGATGCGGCCGTTTTCGTTCTCCAACTCCGCGCGGATGGCGCGTCCGCCGGCATGCTGCTCGGCCGCACCGATGGCCTGGACCAACGACAGCTTGGTGTTGAGGATGGCCTGGGTATCGTTGTCCTCATGATTTTGCGAGGCATAGGCGACGGCGCCGAGACCCAGCAGGGCGGCCAGCGCGAGAACGGCTTGGGCGGGGATCTTCATCATGTATGCTCCTCGGTAGCGAGCCCCGCCGACTTGGCAGGGCATGGGAGGCATACTGCGCAAACGCGCCATGGCGCCGGCTGACCGAGCCCTTACAAATCGGTAAACGCCCCGACGCACATGCTTAACTATTGATTAAGAACGAGAAAAATACCCTTGCGGCGACCCGCGAAGGAACCAAAGCCGTCACGGAAGTTCCATAATTAAGCTTTTGCGCGCCGTATTCGGAGAGTATTTTGAACAAGCTGCCCTACGACAACTACCGCCCTATTGATTTCATTTTGCGCGACTGGCTGGCGCTGGACCGCACCGTGCTGGCGAACGAGCGCACCTTCCTGGCCTATTGCCGCACGTCGCTGACCCTGATCCTGGCCGGCCTTACCTTCATCCGTTTTTTTGGCCACGAGGTCTGGGCCGCCACGGGCTACGGCTTCATCTTCTTCGGGCTGGTCGTGTTCACCTACGGTTACCGGCGTTATCGCCACATGCTGGGACACTACAGCAGCCTGACCGTCATCGAAGACGAGGAACTCGCCAGGCGTCTGGACACCCAGTCGAGCCGACCGGCCATGCAGAGCGTCAAATAAATCCCACCACCGGCAGGATACTCCGAACGCGCCGGTGCGCCACGGCCTCAGGCCATGCCGTTGTGGCGCAATAGCGCATCCAGCGTAGGTTCGCGCCCGCGGAAAGACTTGAAGGACTCCAGCGCCGGACGCGCGCCGCCCTGCGCCAGGATCTCGCTCCAGAAACGGTGGCCCACTTCCGGGTTCAGCACGCCGTTTTCCTCGAACAGCGCATAGGCGTCGGCAGAGAGCACCTCGGCCCATTTGTAGCTGTAGTAGCCGGCGGCATAGCCGCCCGCAAAGATGTGGGAAAAGTTGTTGGGGAAGCGGTTGTAGGCCGGCGGAATGACCACCGCGACTTCGCTGCGCACTTCCTCCAGCACTTGCAGGGCGGTTTTGCCGGAACCCGGCTCGGCGTGCAGAAGCATGTCGAAGAGGGCGAATTCCAACTGGCGCAGGGTCTGCAAGCCGGCCTGGAAGTTCTTGGCGGCGAGCATCTTGTCGAACAACTCGCGCGGCAGCGGCGCGCCGGTTTCGACGTGGCGGGTCATGTGCTTGAGCACGTCCCACTCCCAGCAGAAGTTCTCCATGAACTGGCTGGGCAGTTCCACCGCGTCCCACTCCACGCCGTTGATGCCCGACACCCCCAGATCCTCCACGCGCGTGAGCAAGTGATGCAGGCCGTGGCCGAATTCATGGAACAGGGTGATGACCTCGTCGTGGGTGAAGAGCGCCGGCTTGCCGCCGACCGGGGAGGAGAAATTGCAATTGAGGTAGGCCACCGGCGTCTGAATGTCGCGGCCCTTGCGCCGGCGCGTGATGGCATCGTCCATCCAGGCGCCGCCGCGCTTGGATGGGCGAGCGTAGAGATCGAGATAGAACTGGCCGATGAGAGCGCCGCCATGGTCGCGCACATCATAGAACTTCACGTCCGGATGCCAGGCGGGCGCCGAGGCCGGGCGGATGTGCAGACCGTAGAGGGTTTCCACCACGCGGAACATGCCGGCCACCACCTGCGGCTCGGGGAAGTACTGCTTCACTTCCTGGTCGGAAAAACTGTAGCGCGCCACGCGCAGCTTCTCCGAGACATAGCTCATGTCCCAGGCTTGCAAGTCGGCAAGCCCCAGTTCGCGCGCCGCGAAATCCTTCAACTCGGCCAGGTCGCGCTCGGCATAAGGGCGCGCGCGCTTGCCCAGGGAATGCAGGAAGTCCAGCACCTCGGCCGGGCTTTGCGCCATCTTGGGCTCCAGCGAAACCTGGGCGTAGTTGTCGAAACCCAGCAGCCGCGCGGCCTGCTGGCGCAGCTCCAGGATGCGCGCGATGAGCGGCGTGTTGTCCAGCTTCTCGTCGTCGAACTCGGAGGCGCGCGTGACGTAGGCATGGTAGAGGCGTTCGCGCAGCGCGCGGTTGTCGGCGTACTGCATCACCGGCAGATAGGACGGCATGTGCAGCGTGAGCTTCCAGCCCGTTTTGCTGTCGGCGTCGGCCGCCGCCCGCGCCGCGTCCAGCACGTCCTCGGGCAGGCCGGCAAGCTCTTCGCGGTGCTCCACGTAAAGCGCGAAGGCGTTGGTGGCATCAAGCAGGTTCTCCTCGAACTTGGCCGACAGCGAGGCCAATTCCTCCTGGATTTTCATGAAGCCGGCTTTGTCCGCGTCGGCCAGTTCGGCGCCGCCCAGACGGAAGTCGCGCAACTCGTTGTCGATGATCTTCTTTTGCGCCGCGGAGAGGGTCGCGTAGGCCGGGCTGTTGGCGAGCGCCTTGTATTTGCGGAACAGGCCCTCATGCTGGCCCAGTTCGGCGTAGTACTGGGTGATGGCCGGCAGGTTGGCGTTGTAAACCTCGCGCAGCTCAGGGCTGTTCATCACGGCGTTGAGGTGGCTCACCTGGCCCCAGGCGCGCGACAAGCACTCGTTGGCATCCTCCATGGGCAGCACGAAATTCTCCCAGCGGGGCGCCGCCGCATCCTGCGCCGCGCGCTCCACCGCGGCGCGGCATTCGGCCAGCAGGGTCTGGACGGCGGGGGTGACGTGTTCGGGTTTGATGTCGGCAAAGCGCGGCAGGCCGGAGAAGTCGAGCAAGGGATTCATGGAGCATACTCAGGGATGGGTCGCGGAATTATAATTTGGACGTCGTTCTCCCGCGTTTCAACCCCATGAATGACAGGATTTCTGTGTCCGATTTCCGCGGCGTCGTGCCGCGCCTGGCGCCCGGCGCCTGGGTGCATCCGCGCGCCTGCGTGATCGGCGACGTCGAATTGGGCGAGCGCGCCTCGGTCTGGCCGGGCGCGGTGGTGCGCGGAGACGTGAACCGCATCGTCATCGGCGCCGAATCCAACATCCAGGACAACGCCGTGCTACACGTCTCGCACAAGACGCCGCAGGACCCGGAAGGCGGGCCGCTTTTCATCGGCGCGCGCGTGACCGTGGGCCACGGGGTCATCCTGCACGCCTGCGAGATCGGCAATGAATGCCTCATCGGCATGGGCAGCATCATCCTTGATAAAAGCGTGCTGCAGGACCGCGTGCTGCTGGGCGCGGGCTCGCTGGTGCCGGAGAACAAGGTGCTGGAATCGGGCTGGCTGTACCTGGGACGGCCGGCCAAGGCGGTGCGCCGTCTGAGCGACGAAGAGCTGGCCTATTTCGCCTATTCGGCGCGGCATTATGTGGAATTGTTCCAGGCTTACGAAGTCTGATCAGCGTATTCGGAGGCATCATGAAATCGGGCAAGGCAAAAATAGTCGTCGCGGTGCTGCTGCTCGCCCTGGGCGGGGCAGTGGCCTATGCGCTCACCAGCAAGCCGGCAGCGCCGCCGGTGACGGTCACGGCGCTGAACGGCCAGACCATCAACTTATCGCAGACGCAAGGCAAGGTGGTGCTGGTGAATTTCTGGGCCACATCCTGCCCCGGCTGCGTGGAGGAAATGCCCCTGCTCATCCAGACCTATGAGCGCTACAAAGGCAAGGGCGTCAGGCTGGTGGCGGTGGCCATGGACTACGACAAGCCGGCCTATGTGGCCAACTTCGTCACGCGCTATCAACTGCCCTTCACCGTGGCCATAGATACCAGCGGCGCCGCCGCCAAGGCCTTCGGCAACGTCCAGCTCACGCCCACCAGCTTCATCATCAACCGCAAGGGGAAAGTGGTGGCGCAGAAGATCGGCAACTGGACGCCCGCGGAGCTGGACCGCGCGCTCGACCAAGCGCTCGCGTCATGAACGCGCAGGACTACTTCGTCGATCTCGCCCGCTATCAGCGCTGGGCCAACCGTGTCCTGACCACGGCCATCGACAGCCTGCCGCCGGAAGCCCTGGACCGCAACGAGGGCCTCTTCTTCGGCAGCATCCACCATACCTACGACCATCTCGTGCAAGTGCAGACCGTATGGGCGGCGCGTCTGCACGGCGAGGCCTGCAAGGCGGACTTCAAGCGCATACACGAACCCGACTGGGGACGGCTCAAGGCCCATGCCCAGGCCAGTCTGGAGAGTTTCGAAGCCTGGCTGGGAACGCAGCCAGCAGCGTGGTTCGACGACGAAACCGCCTTCACCTCCAGCGACGGCACCGCAAGGCGCATGGCCAACGTCGCCATCCTCACCCACATGAACGGCCACTGGCTGCATCACCGCGGCCAGATTTCCGCCGTGCTCACGCGCCTAGGCGCGGCCGCGCCGGAAATGGATTACTTTTATTACCGGCGCGACCTGGCCGCGACCTGATCCCTCGGCCCAACCCCTCTCGCAGCGCGAAGGGGCGCAGCCCTGCGTCAACCCTTGGCGGGTGCCTGCCGCAGCAGCGGCAGCACCATATCCTTCAGGCGCCCGTAGTAAAGCCGCCCTTCCACCGTGTGGCGCAGATGGCCTTCGCGATCGAGAATGAAAGAAGTCGGCAGCACGCTCACATAGCCGAAGGCGCGGCGCGTGCTGGCGTTGTCCGGCGCGGCGGGGAAATCGTAGCCGTGCTGGGTGAACCAGGCGCGGATTTTCTCGGGCGAGTCGTCGGCGCTGATGGCCACGACAGTGAAACCCTGGCTGCGATAGGCTCTCCAGAATTTCTCGATTTCCGGCATTTCCATTTGGCAGTAGGGGCACCAGGTCGCCCAGTAGTTCACCAGCACGACCTTGCCTTTCAAATCCTGTGAACTCAGCGTGCCGCCGTTGACAAGCTGCACCTGGAAGGGCGGAATGGCGCGGTTCTCCTCGGCCACCTTGGCGGGCGGGCGGAACCAGAAATACGCCACGAAAGCGATGAGGATGAGGGTGACCGGAGAAGGGATCCACTTCTTCCAGCGTTCGGGCACGGCGGGCATGAGGGGAGGCACGGGTAAAATGACGCATCTTAGCCTGTAAAAGTTTCACTGCATGTTCCTCACCCTCAAGGCCCTGCACATCATCTTCGTGGTGAGCTGGTACGGTGGCCTGTTCTATCTGCCGCGCATCTTCGTCAACCTGGCCATGGCCGAAACCCAGCCGGAAAAGGACCGCCTGAACCTCATGGCGCGCAAGCTCTACCGCTTCATGACGCCGCTTGGGGTGCTGGCGCTCGCCTTCGGTACATGGCTGTGGCTGGGCTACGGTTTCGCGGGCGCCTGGCTGGACATCAAGCTCGTCCTGGTCGTCGTGCTGGTGGCCTATCACTTGTATTGCGGCCGTCTCGTGAAGTTGTTCGCCGCCGGGCAGAACCACCGCAGCCATGTGTTCTACCGCTGGTTCAATGAGCTGCCGGTGGTGATTCTCTTCATCGTCGTTTTCCTGGTGGTGCTCAAGCCGTGAGCGATACGCTGACTCTGTTCGCCACCTGCCCGCGCGGGCTGGAGGCCTTATTGGCCGAGGAACTGGCCGGCTGCGGCGCGCAGGACATCAAGCCGGCGCCCGGCGGCGTGGGTTTTGCCGGTGACTGGCGTGTGGCCTACTGCGTCAACCTGCGTTCGCGCCTCGCCACCCGCGTCCTTTGGCGCCAGTTCGAGGCCGATTACCGGAACGAGCAGGACGTCTACGACAAAGTGCTCGCCCATCCGTGGCCCCAGCGCTTCGACGCCGGGCGCAGCCTCATGGTCAAGGTCACCGCCACGCGCGCCCCGCTCAAGAGCCTGGAGTTCGTCACCCTGCGCATCAAGGACGCGGTGTGCGACCGCTTCCGCGCCGATGCCGGCATGCGGCCCAGCGTCGACACCCGCACGCCGGATGTGCGCGTGCATGCCTATTTCGAGGCCAACCGTTTTTCCGTCTATTTGGACCTCAGCGGCGAGCCGCTCTACAAGCGCGGCCTGCGCCAGGAGGCGGGCCTCGCCCCGCTGAAGGAAAACCTCGCCGCCGGCATGCTCAAGCTCGCCGGCTGGAAACCGGGGATCGCCTTGCTCGACCCCATGTGCGGCAGCGGCACGATCTTGATGGAAGCGGCGCAGATGGCCCTCAACATCGCGCCCGGCGCCGACCGCACCTTCGGCTTCCAGAAGCTCAAGGGTTTCCGCCTGCGCCTGTGGGAGGAGATGCTGGAGGCCGCGCGCGACGAGGAACTGCCCGCCAAACCGCAGCCCATCTACGGCAGCGAGCTGTACGGCAAAAATCTCAAGCTCGCCCAGGTCAACGTCGAGGCCGCCGGCCTCGCGCGCGTGATCCAACTCAAGCAGGCCGACGTGCTGGACCTCTCGCCGCCGGCCGAATCGGGCATCCTGCTCACCAATCCGCCCTACGGCGTGCGCCTGGGCGACGAGGCCGAGCTGGCGGCCTTCTATCCCAAGCTGGGCGACATGCTCAAGCAGCGCTTCGCCGGCTGGCAGGCCCACATCCTCAGCGCCGACACGCGCCTGCCCAAGCTCATCGGCCTCAAGCCGCAGCGGCGCACGCCGCTCTACAACGGCGCGTTGGAGTGCCGGCTGTACGGCTTCGAGCTGGTATCCGGCGTGCTGCGGCGCGGCCCGAAAGAGGCCGCGAGTGCGCCGGAGTGAAACCCCATCCACGTTATCGCTAGCGCCCGCATGGACACTTACGCCGTCTTCGGCCATCCCGTCGCCCACTCCAAGTCGCCCTTCATCCACGCCGCCTTCGCGCGCCAGACCGGGCAGGCCCTCCTCTACACCGCCATCGAGGCGCCGCGCGAGGGCTTCCGCGATGCCGTGATGCAGTTCCGTGCCCAGGGCGGCAAGGGCGCTAACGTCACCGTGCCTTTCAAGGAGGAGGCGTACCGGCTGGCCGGCGTTCTCTCCGAACGCGCGCGCTTGGCGCAGGCGGTCAACACCCTGCGCTTCGAGGGCGCCGAAATCTATGGCGACAACACCGACGGCGCCGGCCTGGTGCAGGACCTGACCGTCAATCTGGGCGTGCAGCTCGACGGTAGCCGCATCCTGATCTTGGGCGCTGGCGGTGCCGCGCGCGGCGCGATCCCTGCCCTGCTTGCGCAAGGCCCGATGCGGCTCACTATCGCCAACCGCACGCCGCAACGCGCCGACGAACTGGCCCGTGAGTTCGGCGCGCTCGGCCTTGTCGCGGCAAGTGGCTTCGACGCACTCGCGCCCGAATACGACCTCATCGTTAATGCCACCTCGGCCAGCCTCGCCGGCGACCTGCCGCCGCTGCCCGATGCCGTGCTGGCCGGCGCGCAGTTCGCCTACGACATGATGTACGGCGCCGCCGAGACACCCCTCCTTGCTCTGGCAAGAAAACTCGGCTGCCCGCGCCGCGCCGACGGCCTGGGCATGCTGGTGGAGCAGGCGGCCGAGGCCTTCTTTCTTTGGCGCGGCGTGCGTCCGCAGACTCAACCCGTACTTACCGCCCTGCGCCAACAACTCCAACAGGCATGATAAAAATTCTGAAGCGCGGCCTGCTCAGGGCCCTGGGGCTGGTGTTTGCCCTCTTCCTGCTTTACAACTTGTGGATCTTCGCCCATGTGCTTTGGTACGTGGACCACAACCCGCGCATGACCGCCTTCATGGAGCGCGGCCTGGAGCGGCTGCGCGAGAAGAATCCGCATGCCAAACTGCAGCAGCAGTGGGTGCCGTACAACCGCATTTGCACCAACCTCAAGGCTGCCGTGGTCACCAGCGAAGACGCGCGCTTCATGAGCCATCACGGCTTCGACTGGCAAGGTATTCAGTACGCGCTGCAGAAAAACCTGAGGCACGATCGCCTGGTAGCGGGCGGCTCCACCATCAGCCAGCAACTCGCCAAAAATCTCTTCCTCTCGCCCGACCGCAGCTTCTTGCGCAAGGGCGAGGAGGCCATCATCACCGTCATGCTCGAAGCGGTGCTGGGCAAGCGCCGCATCTTGGATATCTACCTCAACGTCATCCAGTGGGGGCAAGGCATCTACGGCGCCGAGGCCGCCGCGCGCCACTATTTCCACACCTCGGCCGCGAATCTCTCGGTGGCGCAGTCGGCCACGCTCGCCGCCATGATCCCCGACCCCGAATGGTACGAAAACCACCGCTACGGCCGCGGCTACCGGCGGCGCGTGGCCAACGTGCGGGACTACATCCACGACACGCTCGTGCCGTACTGAGGAAAAACGCTGCGCTTAGGCGTCGAGCGGGCTGACCACACCGCGTCCGCCGCAGTTGAGCACATGGGTGTAGATCATGGTGGTCTGCACGTCCTTGTGGCCCAGCAGCTCCTGCACCGTGCGGATGTCGTAGCCGGCCTGCAGCAGATGCGTGGCGAAGGAGTGGCGCAGGGTGTGCGGCGACGCCGGCTTATGGATGCCGGCAAGCTTGGCCGCCTCGCGCACCGCGCGCTGCACGCTGGTTTCGTAGATGTGATGCCGCCGCTCTGTGCCGCTGCGCGGATCGACCGAACGCACCGGCGAAGGGAAGACGAACTGCCAGCCCCAGGCCTTCGGGGCATTCGGATATTTCACTGCGAGCGCGTCCGGCAGGTACACCTCGCCAAAGCCCGCGTCCAGATCGCGCTCGTGCAGCGTCCTCACTTTTTCCAGATGCGCTTTCAAAGGCAGGATCAGATTCTCGGGCAATACCGTGACCCGATCCTTGTTGCCCTTGCCCTCGCGCACGATGATTTCGCGGCGCGTGAACTCCACGTCCTTCACCCGCAGGCGCAGGCCTTCCAGCAGGCGCATGCCGGTGCCATACAGCAACGCAATGACCAGGCCCGTCGTGCCCGATGTGCCGCCCAGCAGCCGACGCACTTCCGTCTGTGTCAGCACCACCGGCAGCCGCCGCGCCTTTTTCGCGCTGATTACCTCGTCCAGCCACGGCAGTTCGATACCCAGCACTTCCCTGTAAAGAAACAGCAGGGCGGACTTGGCCTGGTTCTGCGTCGAGGCCGACACGTTG
>JAJZSR010000053.1:0-11988 GCA_021849595.1 Pseudomonadota bacterium
GCGATCCAGGTGGTACTTGATCCAGTAGCCCAGCGCCAGGCCCAGTACGCCACCCAGGTAGCGCATGAGGCGATTGTCGAACAGCCACTGGAAGCCGAACTCGAAACCCCAGAAGATCGCCGTAGTGGCCACGCCCATGAGGCTGTAGAGCACGAACAACTGGGCGTCGTGCCCGACGTGGCGGGTGCTGTAGCGGAAGATGTAGCGTTTGTCCAAAAGGTATTTCACCAGCAAGCCGACACCGGTGCCTACCAGCACGGAGAGGAGGACGGCCAAGGGACCCCGGTAGAGTAGGACGGCGATCTCCTGGGTCAGGATGTTGATGGCAATGGCGATGGCGGCAAGCCAGCCATAGAGCAGCGCGAGTTTCATGGGCGCGTGGCCGTATCCGTATAATGGCGCAAATTTGAGCCCGCATCATAAGACTTTGTCCGCCCCCCGCCTATCCCTTGCCGGCCTCGTTGCGCTCCTGCGGCCGCGCCAGTGGGTGAAGAACGTGTTCGCCCTGGCACCCCTGGTGTTCGCGGGGAAATTTCTCGACCCGGCTTCGGTAGGGCTGGCCGTAGCGGCTTTCGCCTTGTTCAGCCTGACGGCCTCGCTGGTGTACATCATCAACGATATTCATGATCGCGAGCAGGATCGTCGTCATCCGGTCAAGAGCCGCAAACGTCCCATCGCCGCAGGTTTCGTGTCGGTGCCGCAGGCCACCGGCTTGTGGGTGCTTGTCGCTGCTGGTGTGGCGGCCGGGCTTTACGAACTGCCTCGCCTGGCGCCTGTGATACTCGGCTATCTGACGCTGAATCTGGCCTATACCTTCGTGCTCAAACACCAGCCGGTCATCGACATTTTCACCATTGCGATAGGTTTCGTGCTGCGGGTCTATGCGGGGGCGGTGGCCATTGCCGTGCCGGTATCCTCCTGGATGTTCGTCACCACGCTTTGCCTAGCGCTCTACTTGGCTGCGGTCAAGCGCCGCCAGGAACTGCTGCAAGCGGGCCAGGAGGCGCGCAAGGTGCTCAAGAGCTATTCGGTGTCGCTGGCCGACCGCTATGCGGAAATGTCAGCCACCGGGGCCCTGGTGTTCTACAGTCTGTTCGTGGTGACGGCCCGGCCCGAACTGGTGTGGAGCATACCCTTCGTGCTCTACGGATTGTTTCGCTACTGGTATGTGGTGGAAATCATGGAAGGCGGCGAATCACCCACCGACGCCCTACTCAAGGACTGGCAGCTCATGGTCGTGGTCGTACTCTGGGGCGCGGTGAGCGCCTGGAGCGTCTGGCATGGAGTGCGTCCATGAGCGGCTGGGCCTATGCCGTGGCCCCATTGGCTGCCTGGTTCACGGCAGGCGGGCTCAAGTTCGCCGTCAACAGCTTGCGTGCGCGCAGACTGGCGTTCGATCTGATCGGTTATGGCGGCATGCCGAGCAACCACAGCGCCATCGTCAGCACCATGGCGGCATTGATTGCTTTGCGCGAGGGCATTGGCAGCGCTGCGTTTGGTGTCGCGCTGACGCTGGCCCTGGTCGTCATGATGGATGCCAACGGCCTGCGCCGCCAGGTGGGCAGGCAGGCCGAGCGCATCAACCGCGCGTCGCCCCCGCGGGAGGGTGAACGGCCGCTGCGCGAGCGCATGGGGCACACGCGCCCAGAGATTGCCGCCGGCATCCTGACGGGCCTGGCGGTGGCCTGGGCCGTCAATGCCCTCTGGCCTTGAGGCTTGCCTTCAGACGGTACAGCGTGCCGCAATAGGGGCAGAGAATCTCGCCCTTCGTCTCGATGGGCAGAAACACCCGGGGATGATCGCTGAAGCCGGCCTTGCGCCCGGTGGGGCAGTGCAGAGGCAGGTCTTCGGCATCGACCTCGACGACGCGGCGGCCTTGCTCGACCAGATCGCGCATGTCAGACGAGGGTCAGCCAGCCTTCGTGCGTTGGGCTGCGGCCGTGCACGCAGTCGAAATACATCGCCTGGAGCCGCTCGGTGATGGGGCCGCGCCGGCCCGAGCCTATGGTGCGGTTGTCCAGTTCCCGGATGGGCGTCACTTCGGCCGCCGAGCCGGTGAAGAAAGCCTCGTCGGCGACGTACACCTCGTCGCGCGTGATGCGCTTCTCGATCACCGGGATGCCCAGCTCGGCCGCCAGCCGTATGACGGTATCGCGCGTGATGCCTTCCAGCGCAGCGGTGGTATCCGGCGTGTAGAGCTTGCCGTCCCGCACGATGAAGATGTTCTCGCCCGAGCCTTCGGCGACGAAGCCGTCCACGTCCAGCAAAAGGGCTTCCTGGTAGCCGTCCGTTTCCGCCTCGCGGTGGGCGAGGATGGAGTTCATGTAATTGGCGTTGGCCTTGGCCTTGCACATGGCGACGTTGACGTGGTGGCGCGAGAAGGACGAGGTCTTGACGCGGATGCCCTGCTCCAGCGCTTCCTTGCCCATGTACGCACCCCAGGCCCAGGCGGCGACGATGACGTGCACCGAGAGGGTCTTGGCCGAAATGCCCATCGCCTCCGGGCCGTAGAAGGCCATGGGCCGGATATAGCCGGACTCGAGTTTGTTTTCCCGCACCGCGGCCTTCTGCGCTTCGTTGAGCGCCGCCTTGTCGAAAGGCAGCTTCATGCCCAGGATGTGGGCGGAGCGGAACAGGCGGTCGGTATGATCCTGCAGGCGGAAGATGGCGGTGCCGCGATCGGTCCGATAGGCGCGCACTCCCTCGAAGACGCCCATGCCGTAGTGCAGGGTGTGGGTCAGAACGTGGGTGGTGGCCTCGCGCCAGGGCACGAGTTTGCCGTCATACCAGATCACGCCGTCGCGATCGGCCATGGACATGGTGAAAACTCCCGGACTGGAAAAGCAAAAATTGTAACCGAAGCGGCTGCTTCCACGGCGGGGGACAACGCGGCTACACTCGCAATTTTTGCGCCGCGCCATGAAACTTAATCGGTCTGTCCTATTGGGCCTGGCGCTTGTACTGGCGTCTGCGCTGGCACGGGCGACAGATTTTAATTACTACGTGCTGTCCCTTTCGCTGGCGCCGGCGTTCTGCGAGATGAAGGCCCACGACTATCGGCCACCCCGACAGTGCGCCACGCTCACGGCGGCTTCCTTCCGTGCCATGCCCCTCACGCTGCACGGCCTGTGGCCGGACCGGCGCGACGGCCGCCACCCGGATTGCGCGCCGGGCTGGGTGCGCGGCGGCTTCTGCCGCCTGGCGCCGGTGCCTCTTTCGGCGCCGCTCGCGCGCGAACTCGACCGCGTCATGCCCGGCCGCGCCGATTGTCTGGACCGGCACGAATGGCTCAAGCACGGCGCCTGTACCGGGCTTTCCGCCGAGACCTATTTCACAGATGCGGCACGCCTGACCATGCGCGCCGATAGCGCGCTGGGGCCCACCATCGCCGCTTATGCGGGGCAGACGATGCCCCTGGAAACCCTACGCGCCGCGCTTGATAAAGCCGACCCCGCGCTGCGTGCGGCGACCCAGTTCGATTGCCGCACGCCGCGCGGCTACGGGCGACTATCCATGCTTACCGAGGTGCGCATTTATTTCACGCGCGGCGCCGACGGCCAGCCGGGGGTTCCCCTGCCGCTGCGCGGCCTCGGACGCGATTTCAACTCGGGCTGCCGGGCGGGGCGGGCCTACATCGACCTGCCCTGAGCATTAGGTCTGTGCCCGGCCCAGGTCCAGGTCTGCGAGGATTTGCCTGGCGCGGCGCACATAGGTGTGCTGCGCCAGCACGCGGGCGCGCCCCGCCTCGCCGATGCGGTGTGCATAAACCTCGTCGGCGAGCACGCGCTGACATAATTCATTGAGTTCGTCTTGGGATTTCCAGACCAAGATTTCGCGCCCCGGCTCGAAGCACAATGCGACATCGCCGAGGTCGTCGTTCAATACCGGCGTGCCGCAGGCCAAAGCCTCGAAGCTGCGCTGGTTGAGGCCGCGCACGATGTTGTGTTCATGGCGGATATTGAGCGCAGCCTGGTGCCGGGCATAAAGTCCCGCGGCGCGCTCCAGGGGGATGCGCCTGGCGTGCACCCGCCGCGGGGCGGCGCCGGGGCGCCAATGGCGTCCGTACAGGTCGATGGGGCAGGAGAGGTTGTCCACGATCGCCTGCCGTTGTGCAGTGACGTTGGCGACGAAGACCAGCCGCGGTATGCGCGGCCAAGGGCCGGGACGAAACAGGGCAGTATCGGCGGCGTGGGGCAGGAAAACGCCGTTGGCGGGGAAGCCATATTCTTCCGCCAGGTCCAGAAAGCCGGAATCGGAATGGAATAGCCTATCAAAGAGCGAGGCGGCCGCGGCCTGGCCGGCATCAAAACGATCACCGACCATGCCGACGATCAAGGGTCTTGCCGCTGTTTCCCGGGCGGCCCGAACCAGGCGTATCGATATCTGCAGAGGGTAAAAAATAATCACCGCCTGCGGACGCCAAAGGTCTATTTCACGCCGCAGTGCGGCCGTCTGGCGGTTCAGCGCTGCGTCCAGCCCCAGCTTATGCTGCAACTCCCAGAGCAGCGGCCCGCGATTCAAGGAAAATGAACGGGTCTCCCAGCCCAGTTCCCGGAACCCGGCGGCCAGGCCCGAAGACCACTGGATGATGCCGCTTTGCTTGTCGACGAAAAGGGCTCTCATCGACTTTACGAAACAAGCTGGCGGCGCCTCAATCCGGTCCCGACATGTAGGCGCAATACATTGCCGTCACCCACCAGATGAGCAGGGAATACCCGGCCGAATAAATGGCCATGGTGGTGTTGATGGGAAAATAGAGCGCCAGTAGGCCGAAGCCGAAAGCGATCAGTCCCCCTCGCCGTGCGTTGCCCGGCTGCTGTCTGCCTGCACGCCACAAAAGGGCGAGGGCGGCCACCAAGCCGGCGAGGCCAAGGAAGCCGGATTCCACCGTGACCTCGAGATAAAGCTGATGCGGATGGGTCGGGTCCTGGCCCCGCGCTACCCAGAAGTCACCGGGCGCTGCATAGCGGTCGTAAGCGAAGCGAAAGCCGCGCGGCCCGACCCCCATGGGATTGGCCTCGATCATGTTGATGGCGGTGCGCCAGATAGGCAGGCGCTCGGCGGAGGCTTCATCGATGCCGCGGTAGTCCAGTTGGAAGAGCGGCAGGGTGGCATTGACGCGCTCGGCGAACTTGGGCGCATAGTGATAGGCGACTACGCCACTCAACGCCGCGCTTGCGATCATTGCCGCGGCCAGGGCCAGCGCCCTGGCCCGGCTGTGGCGCAGATACATGAACCAGTAGGCGGCCAGGACGATGCCGTACATGATCCAGCCGGCACGGCTGCCGCCCAGCAGCACGGCGCCGGTGAGCAGCACGAAGCTCACGCCCAGCAGCCAGCGCGGCCAATGAAGGCGGGCGTACTCCAGCAGGATCGGGGCCAGTACGGGCAAAAAGACCCCGTAAGCGAGCCCCTTGAGGAAGGGGCCGGTGACGCGGCTCGGATAGGCGTGGCCCAAAAGATCACGGCCGAACGTCGCCTGGATGAGTCCGTCCACCACCCAGAAGGCGACGAGGTAAGCGCAGATCCTGAAGGCGAGCTTGCGCACCTGCTCGTCCTGCAGGGCGTAGATGATGAAGAGCCCGGCCAGGTAAAGCCGCGGATAGGTCAAGACCGTGTTGAGCGCGCGCGGTAGTTCGACGGCGTGCAGCAGCGCCAGCGTCATGGGCACGATGAACAGCAGGAACACGATGCTGAAAAGCCGCGCGTTGCCGCCCCACACGAAGGCCTTGCCCTGGCGCATCCAGAGGCCAGCGGCCCACAGCGTCATGATGCCCATGGGCAGTTCCGACATGCGCCCGATGGGCATCAGCAGTAGCGGGCCGGCGACGAGCCAGGCGCGGAACACCGGGGAGGCGGCAAGTGACCGAAAATTCATTTGAGAAGAGATCGAGACAAAAACCTGCGCATCTTAACCCGGCGGCGGAGTGGAGTCAGTCTTGGCTTGGACCAAATAGCCAGCTCCACATCGTTGCCACACTGGCTTGCCACGGGGCTGCAGCGGCCGGCTCGATACGCGCGAACGCATCGCCGCGCAGCTTGGCCGCATGCTGCTGGCGGCGCAATTCGCGGTAGGCCTGCGCGGCCGAGGCGGCGACTTCGCGCGGCAGCAGGCCCAGTTCAGCGCAGCGCCCTAGCAGGGCGATATTGCCGACATTGTCGAGCAGTTCCGGGTATCGGGGGGCGTGCGCCAGCACCAGATATTGCACGGCGAACTCCGCATCGACCAGGCCGCCGGGGTCGTGTTTGAGATCGAAGAGATTGCTGCGGTTGGGGTGGCCGGCGCGTATTTTCTCGCGCATGGCCAGCACGTCTGCGCGTAATTTTTCTGCATCGCGCGGCTGGCACAGCACGCGGCGGCGCAGCGCCTCGAAGTCCTGGCCGATCGCGACATCGCCGGCGGCGAAGCGTGCGCGTGTCAGGGCCTGGTGCTCCCAGGTCCAGGCATGGTTGAGCTGGTAGTCCTCGAAAGCCGTGAGCGAGCTCACCAGCAGGCCGGCGGCGCCGTCCGGGCGCAGGCGCAGATCGGTTTCATACAGCACGCCGGCGGCCGTAGCGGTGTTGAGCCAGGTGTTCAGGCGCTGGGCATAGCGGGCATAGATTTCCCCGGCGTCGGGATGGCCGTTCTCATATAGGAATACCAGGTCCAGATCGGAAGCGTAGCCCAGTTCCTTGCCGCCCAGCTTGCCGTAGGCGATGACCGCGAAGCGTGGGTGGGCGAGATGGCGCCCGCTGAGCCCCGTCCACACCGGCGCCAGGCTTTCCTGCAATACCGTGTCGGCGAGCGCGGAGAGATGATCGGACAGGCGTTCCACGCTCAGCCGGCCGGCGACATCCTGGGCCAGCAGGCGCAGGGTCTGCGCCTGCTTGAAACGGCGCAGCGCGTCCATTTGCGCCTCGGTGTCGCCTGCGGTTTGTTCCAGCAGAGCGCGCAGTTCCTCCGCCAACGCCGGCCAATCCGGTTCGGCATACAGCTCGCGCGGATCGATGAGCTGATCGAGCAGCAAGGGCTGGCGCGTGACGAGTTGCGCCGCCCAGGGGCCTGCCGCCAGGATATGCACCAGTTGACGCAGTGCCGCGGGATATTCGGTCAGCAGGGCGAGATAAGTGGCGCGCCGGGCGATGGCCTCGATCAGATCGAGAAAGCGTAGCAGGGCGGCATCCGGCGCGGCGCTCTGCCCCGCGATTTCCAGCAGCGGCGGCAGCAGCGCGTCGATGCGCCGCCGGCTTGCTTCCGGCAGAGGTTCGTAAACTTTGGCGCGGAACCACTGCAGGCGCACGAGCAGGGCAGAACAATCATGGTAGCCTGCCCGCGCGAGCAGGGCGCTGCGCCGCGCTTCGTCCCCGTCGCGCCAGACCGCTGCCAGCGGGTGGCCGTCCTGTACGGTCTGGGGCGCTGCGAATACCTGATCGAAGTGGCGCGCGACGTTCTGGCGGTGTTGGGCGAGGGTGTCCAGGAATGTTGGGCGCGAGGCACATCCCATGGCCGCGGCGAGTGTGTCCTGGATGTCGGCAGCTTCGGGCAGGCGTTGGGTCTGGGCGTCTTCGCGGTATTGCAAGCGATGTTCCAGGCGGCGTAGAAAATCGTAGGCGGAAGAGAGTTCGGCCACGGCGCGCTCGGGCAGCAAGCCCAGCCCGCCCAAGAGCGCCAGCACTGACAGGGTGGGACGGATCTGCAGTTGCGGCAGCGCGCCGCCGCGGATCAGCTGGAACACCTGGGCGGTAAATTCGATTTCGCGTATGCCTCCGGGTCCCAGTTTGATGTCGCCGGCTTTGTCCTTGCGTGCGACTTCGGCACGGATCTGCGCATGCAGCTCCCGCAGCGCGGCGAAGGCGTTGAAGTCGAGATATTTGCGGAACACGAAGGGCCGCACGACGGCCATCAGCTCGTCGTGCCGGCCGCCGGTGATCGGACGGGCCTTGATCCAGGCATAGCGTTCCCAGGCGCGGCCATGCAGGGAGAGATACTCCTCCAGCATGGCGTAGCTCATGACCGGCGGGCCACTCTCGCCCCAGGGACGCAGGCGCAGGTCGACGCGAAACACGTAGCCGTCGGCGTCTGGCTCGGATAGCGCGGCCGCCAGGCGGGGCACCAGCTTGGCGAAGAATTCGTGATGGGACAGGGGTTCCGGCCCGTCCGTCGTGCCGTCCTCCGGGTAGAGGAAAACGAGGTCGATATCGGAGGAGACGTTGAGCTCGCCGCCTCCCAGCTTGCCCATGGCCACCGTCACCAGGTCCATGCGCGTGCCGTCCGGGTTGCGAGGCTGGCCGTGACGTTGGCCCAGCTCGGCGCTGTGCCACGCCAGCGCGGCGCCAAGGGCGTGCTCCGCCAAGGCGGAAAAAACGCCGGTCACTTCCGCCAAATCGGCCCGGCCCGTCAGATCGCGGCCGGCCGTGGCGAGCCAGACTTCGTGCTTGAGCCGGCGCAGGGTACGGTGCAGTGCGGCGCCGTTTTCCCAGGGCCCCACGAGCGCTGCCGCCATGTGTGCCGGCGCATAAGGTTCGGCCACCAGCTCGTCGAGCCGGGCCGCCAGATCAGGGCGGGCCGCGAGCAGCCTTGCGCCGTAGGGGGAGCAGGCTTGCAGGGCATCCGCAGCGGATGGGGATAGGGACATAGCTGGCTAAAATAGCGGACACGCAATGCTAACCCAAGGGAGACCCCAACCATGACCAGCATCATGTCGATCCTGACCGAAACCCGCGTGTTTTCCCCGCCTGCCGGATTCCAGGCGCAGGCCAATGTGGCGGGCATGGACGCCTACCGGGCGCTGTGCGCGGAGGCGGAACGGGATTACAGGGGTTTCTGGGCGCGTCTGGCGCATGAGCACATCGCCTGGAAGAAGTCCTTCACGCAAACGCTGGACGATACACGCGCGCCTTTCTATCGCTGGTTCCACGACGGCGAACTGAACGCTTCCTACAATTGTCTGGACCGCCACCTGGAGTCGGGATTGGGCGAACGCACGGCCTTGGTGTTCGAGGCCGACGATGGTGCCGTGACCCGGGTGAACTACCGTGAATTGCATGCCCGGGTCTGCGCTTTTGCCAACGCGCTCAAAGGGCTGGGGGTGGCCGCCGGCGACCGTGTCGTGATCTATCTGCCCATGAGCATCGAGGCGGTGGTGGCCATGCAGGCTTGCGCCCGCATCGGCGCGATCCATTCCGTGGTGTTCGGTGGTTTTTCCGCGAAGAGCCTGCACGAGCGCATCGTCGATGCCGGCGCCAAGCTGGTCATCACCGCCGATGCCGGGCTGCGCGGTGGCAAGACCGTGGCCCTCAAGGCTGCCGTGGACGAGGCGCTGGCCCTGGGGAGCTGCGAGTGCGTGCAGGCGGTGGTGGTGTATCGGCGCGCAGGCACGGATGTCGCCTGGACGGCGGGGCGTGACCTGTGGTGGCATGAGATCGTCAAGGGCCAGCCCGAGACCTGCGAGCCGGTATGGGTCAATGCCGAGCATCCGCTCTTCATCCTCTACACCTCGGGCTCGACTGGCAAGCCCAAGGGCGTGCAGCATTCCACCGGCGGATATCTGCTGGGCGCCATCCTGTCCATGCTCTGGGTGTTCGACGCCAAGCCGGACAGCGACGTTTACTGGTGCACGGCCGACGTGGGCTGGGTCACCGGCCATACCTACGTGTGTTACGGACCGCTTGCCCTGGGCATGACGGGAATGATCTTCGAGGGCATCCCCACGCATCCGCACGCCGGCCGGTTCTGGGAGATCATCGCCAAGCACAAGGTGACTACCTTCTACACTGCGCCCACCGCCATCCGCTCGCTCATCAAGCTGGGTGCGGACCTGCCGGGCAAATTCGATCTCTCTTCGTTGCGCTTGCTGGGTACCGTGGGCGAACCCATCAATCGTGAGGCCTGGATGTGGTATCACGAGGCGGTGGGCCAAGGACGCTGCCCCGTGGTCGACACCTGGTGGCAGACGGAGACGGGCGCCAACATGATTGCGCCGCTGCCGGGCGCCACGCCGACCAAGCCGGGCTCCTGCACGCTGCCCTTGCCGGGCATAGATGCCGCCATCGTCGACGAGCATGGCGGGGCGGTGGAACAGGGACAGGGGGGCTATCTGGTGATCCGCGAGCCTTTTCCCTCGCTGCTGCGCACCCTGTGGGGTGACGACGAGCGTTTTGTGAAGACCTATTTTCCGGCCGAAATGGGTGGCAAGACTTACCTCGCCGGCGACTCGGCCCATCGCGACAGCGACGGCTATTTTTGGATCATGGGTCGCATCGACGATGTGCTGAACGTGTCCGGCCACCGTCTGGGCACCATGGAGATCGAGTCCGCTCTGGTGGCGCATGCACGTGTCGCCGAGGCCGCCGTGGTGGGCAAGCCGCACGACATCAAGGGCGAGGCGGTGATGGCCTTCGTGGTGTGCAAGGGGGAGCGTCCGCAAGGCGAGGAGGCGAAGCGGCTGGTTACTGAATTGCGCGACTGGGTGGGCAAGGAGATCGGCCCCATAGCCAAGCCCGACGACATCCGCTTCGGCGACAACCTGCCGAAAACCCGTTCGGGCAAGATCATGCGCCGTCTCTTGCGCGCCATCGCCAAGGGCGAGGAAATCACGCAGGACGTTTCTACCCTGGAGAATCCCGCCATCCTCGATCAGCTCAAGCAAGCCGTTTAGGTGCCGCCTTCCAGACGGCGCGGTTGTGCTACTCGCCGCGTTCACGCCGGCGCTGCGCCAGCGCTTGGTGCATGAGCATTTCCGCTTCCAGGGCCGAGTGCCGCTGGCGGCGTTCGGCGCGGCGCGCTTCGCTCTTGAGCACGAACACGTCGATCAGGCACCACAGCGTGAGCACCACGCCGGCGGCGAAGGCAGCTTCGCCGGATTTCATCGACCAGGCGAACAATCCCAGCATGGCGAGGCCGCTCAGGTAGCTGCGCGCCATGAAGCGGTGCACGCCGACGAAACCGAGAAAGAGCGCGAGCCAGGAGAGCGTGCGCAATTCGTGGGCATCATGGTC
This sequence comes from Pseudomonadota bacterium, assembly GCA_021849595.1. Classification (GTDB taxonomy): domain Bacteria; phylum Pseudomonadota; class Gammaproteobacteria; order Burkholderiales; family Thiobacillaceae; genus JAJXXS01. The sequence continues at coordinate 10,978 of JAJZSR010000053.1, forward strand.
GGAGAAATCAAACAGGCTTTGCAGCATGGCATCCTCGCCGGCGGAACATTGCTGAGTGTTTATCGGCGTAGCCGCCGGTGCCTGTAGAGACAGGCGATGAACGGCCGCGGTTCCGGCCGCGATCTTGAAGCCGGACTGAAAACGCGCGCAGGCCTTTTAGCGCGGTTTAAGCGTTCGGAGCGAATTAAGCGCTGTCTCAGCAATAGTTCAACGAATGTTCACCAAGCACGGGGAGGCGTTGTGCGTCAATTGCGGGGCTGCGCATGTGCGCGCGTTTCTTGTCTCTATGCTGAGGAGCCTTATGAAAACCACCCAAACCCCCTCCCGTTTCTTGCGCCGTACCCTGATCGGTGTTGCCGCCGTCGCCGCCCTGGGCGGCGCAGCCACTGCGCAGGCCGCCGTGCAAATCCAGGAGACCGGTTCCAGCCTGCTTTATCCGCTGTTCAATCTGTGGGTGCCGGACTTCACCCACGCACACCCCGACGTACAGATCTCCACTGCCAGCACCGGCAGCGGCACCGGGCTTGCGCAGTCCATCGCCGGGCTGGTGCAGGTCGGCGCCTCCGACGCCTACATGAGCGGCGCGATGATGAAGCAGCACCCCGATATGCTCAACATTCCGCTGGCCATTTCCAGCCAGATGGTGAACTACAATTTGCCTGGCCTGAATGGACGCCATCTCAAGCTGTCCGGTCCGGTGCTGGCGGGCATTTATTCCGGCAAGATCACGAACTGGGATGATCCGCAGATCCGCGCCCTGAACCCCGGCGTCGCGCTGCCCAACCACGTGATCATCCCCGTGCACCGCACCGACGGCAGCGGCGACACCTTCATCTTCACCCAATATCTTTCCTTCTCCACGCCCTGGTGGAACAACAAATACGCCTATGGCACCAGCATCAGCTGGGCGCCGGTGCAAGGCGGCATCGGTGCCGAGGGCAATCCCGGCATGGTGGACGCGGTCAAGGGCAATCCCTATTCGGTGGCCTACATCGGCGTGAGCTACAAGGC
>JAJZSR010000053.1:11998-15892 GCA_021849595.1 Pseudomonadota bacterium
CGATGCGGCGCATCTGGGCGAGGCCCTGCTGAAAAATCGCGCGGGCAATTTCGTGCTTCCTGAGGTCAAGACGGTGAAGGCCGCAGCGGCCGCCATGGTGCCCAAGACGCCGGCCGATCAGCGCATCAGCCTGATCTACGCGCCGGGCAAGGAAAGCTATCCCATCATCAATTACGAGTACGCCGTGGTGAAGGCCGACCAGCCCAATGTGCAAGTCGCCGGCGAGCTGAAGACCCTGCTGTCCTGGGCCGTGGCTTCGACCGGAGGCAACGCCGAGACTTACATGCGCAAGGTGAACTTCGTCCCGCTGCCCGCCAATGCGGCGCGCCAGAGCCTCACCCAGATCGACAAGATCCACGGCTGATGTCTGCTGACTTGGAACTGACCGCCGCGGCGCCCGCCGCCGGCGGTTTGCGCCGCAGCTTTTCCTGGCGGCCGCGCTTCGGCCATCTGCTGGCGCTGCTGGCGGCCGTGCCCGTGCTGGCGTTATTGGCGCTGTTCATATTTCTCGTGCTGTACGCCAAGCCGGCAATGCCCATCGACGGCTGGCATTTCCTCGTGCGCGACACCTGGAACCTAGGCAATCTGTATGCCGATCCGGTGACCGTGCACGGCCAGCAGATGCTTCCCGGCGCGTCCTACGGCATCCTTTTCCTCATCGTCGGCACCCTCGCTAGCGCCGCGCTGGCGGTGGTTTTCGCGCTGCCGCTGGCGGTGCTGTCGGCGCTGCTTCTGGCCGAGTTGCTCAAAGGCATCCCGGCCTTTCTGGCTTCCACCCTGATTGAGTTGCTGGCTGCGGTGCCCAGCGTGGTCTACGGGCTATGGGGCTATGTCTTTCTGATCCCCTTTCTCGATCATCACCTGTACGGCTTCCTGGAGCACCGGGTGGGGCCCTGGCTGCCGTTCTTCGCCGGCCCGCGCGGCAGCGGCTACGGCCTGCTCACCTCTGCCATCGTGCTCGCCATCATGGTGGTGCCGCTCATTACCGCGACGCTGCGCGACGGTCTCGCAGCCACGCCGCGCGAATTGCGTGAGGCGGGGCGCGCGTTGGGCGCCACCGGCTTCGAGTCCGCCTGGCGGGTGGTGTTGCGCGGACAGCGTCCGGTGCTTTTCGGGGCCACCATCCTGGCGCTGGGGCGCGCGTTGGGCGAAACCATGGCGGTGCTCATGGTGAGCGGCAACGCGTTGAACTACCTGCCGCACAACATCTATGCGCCCATCTCGACCATGGCCGCCTTCATCGTGTCCCAGCTCGATTCCGCCTTGCAGGATCCCACCGGCATGGCGTTGCGCGCCCTGGCGGAGATCGCCCTGGTGCTGTTGATCATCACCGTCGCGGTCAATCTCGCGGCGCGCCTGCTGCTGCAGTTTTACGGGCGGCGCAAATGAACGGCGCGATCCTGCGGCGACGCTGGCAAAGCGCCCTGGCCTGGGTAGTCGCGGCCCTGGCCGGGATGCTCCTGGTCGGGGTGCTGCTGCACATCATGCTGTTCGTGCTCGTGCGCGGCGGCCACGCCCTGAGCCCAAAAATCCTGCTTACCGACACCCAGGGTGTCGCGGGCGGGTTGCGCAACGCCATCACCGGGTCGCTTTTGCTTTCCGGCTTGGGCCTGGCGCTCGCCGTGCCCATCGGCGTAGGCAGCGGTATTTATCTGGCGGAACGGCGCAACGGCATCAACGCGCGCATGCTGAGTCTGGCAGTCGATGTACTGGTCGGCGTGCCGTCCATCGTGTTGGGCTATTTCGGCTACGTCACTCTGGTGCTGCATCTGGGCTGGGGATTTTCCCTGGCGGCCGGGGCGCTGACCCTGGCTTTGCTCATGCTGCCCTACATCGCCCGCAGCACCGATCTGGCGCTGCGCAACCTCCCCCCGTCGCTGCGCGAATCGGCCTACGCACTGGGCTGCGGCGAGGGCCGGCTGGTCATGCGCATTCTGCTGCCGGCTGCGGCCGGGCCCATCTTCACCGGCATCCTGCTTGCCTTCGCCATCGGCCTGGGCGAAACCGCGCCGCTCATCTACACGGCGGACTGGTCCAATTATCTTTGGAACGGCAAATTCAGCCACGAGCCGGTGGGCTATCTCACCTATGTGATCTGGAGCTTCATCCAGGAGCCGTTCGCATCCGCGCACCAGCTTGCTTACGCGGCGGCGCTGATCATCATGCTGATGGTGTTCGCCCTGGCACTGGGCGCGCGGCTGGTGCTGCTCAGGCGCTACGCCCCCGCCGCCTGAAGGCTCTCACCAGAACTGGTACCAGGGCCGCCCGCTCATGTTCACCGGGTGGGTGAGATAGGGGCTGTTCGGGTAGTTCAATTTCAGCACCGCATAGGCATCGTCGCGCAATTGCGTGATGCCCAGCTTGCCGTAGCTTTCCGCCATGATGGCGAGCGCTTCCTCGCGGGCCGTGGTCTGCGGATAGTCTTCCACTGCCGCTTTGGCGCGATTGGCCGCTGCCACGTAGGCCTTGCGCGTGTAATAATATTTGGCGATGTTGACGTCGCTCATGGCCAGCACGTTGACGAGATACTTCATGCGTGCCAGCGCGTCAGGGGCGTATTTGCTCTTGGGAAAGCGGGTCACCAGTTCCTTGAATGCCTCGAAGGATTCCCTGGCGGCGCGCGGGTCGCGCAGGCTGGGGTTTTGTTCGATCATCCCCCCAAACAAGCCGACCGTGCCGTTGAAATTGGCCAGGCCCTTAAGATAGTAGGCATAATCGACGTAAGGACTGCTGGGGTGGAGGCGGATGAAACGATCGGCCGCCGCCACGGCGGAAGCGGGTTCCTCGTCCTTCCAGTAGGCGTAGGCCATATCCAGCTGCGCCTGCTCGGCGTAGGGGCCGTAGGGATAACGGCCTTCGAGCGTCTCGAAGTATTGGATGGCCTTCTGGTAATTGCCATCCGCCAGGTTGCTCTTCGCCTCGCTGTAGAGTTTTTGCGCCGACCACCCGGCGGTTTCATCGGCGTTGTATTTGGGAAGCAGGCTGCAGCCGTTGAGCAGCAGGCTGGCGAGAGCGGCCACGGCAATGATGCGCAGGCCGGAAGTTGGGCGGGAGTTCAAGGGAATGTCGGAAGACGATTGGGACGACGAGGAAGATTATAAGGGAATTTCCAAGGGGGAACGGGTTTGCACGGTACCGGCTTCGCTCGGCGGGCAGCGGTTGGACCAGGCTCTGGCCCAACTCATGCCGGATTTCTCCCGCAGCCGCCTGCAGAAATGGATCGAGTCCGGCAAGGTGCAGGTCAACGGCGAGCTGTGCACCGTCAAGGACAAGGTGTGGGGCGGCGAGGTGATCCGCGTCTGGCCGGAGCCCGAGCCGGGCACCACGCCGGATGCCCCGGAGGCCATCCCCTTGAGCATCGTGTTCGAGGACGCCGCCTTGCTGGTGGTGAACAAGCCTGCGGGGATGGTCGTGCATCCTGGCAACGGCAATCCCCGCGGCACCCTGCTCAACGCGCTCCTGCATCACGTGCCGCAGGTCGCGTCGATCCCGCGCGCGGGCATCGTGCACCGCCTGGACAAGGACACTTCGGGTCTCCTGGTGGTGGCCAAGACTCTCAAGGCGCAGACCGATCTGGTGCGCCAGTTGCAAGCGCGCACGGTGAAGCGGGAGTATTACGCGCTCGTGCAGGGCGAGGTGGATCGGGCCGGCATCGTCGATGCGCCCCTGGCCCGCCACCCCATTCATCGCACGCGCCGCACGGTGCATCCCCTGGGCAAGCGGGCGGTGACTCATTACGAAGTCATGGAGCGCTATCCCAGCGCCACCCTGCTGCGTTGCAGCCTGGAAACGGGCCGCACGCACCAGATTCGCGTGCACATGGCGCACATCGGCCATCCTTTGGTGGGCGAGAAGGTCTATAGCTCGGTGCGCCGCGGGCGCGGCATGCGTTTT
>JAJZSR010000054.1 GCA_021849595.1 Pseudomonadota bacterium
CGCCTCCATCGCCTTCAAGTCCCGTTTGTATCGCTTGGTCGTCATGTCCATTCCTCGAACCATACCTGATTCGAATAACGCACGACCACCCCAAACGGTTGTCATTCATTATGGTAATTCTCAATAGTCCCACACCTGCCCCAGCATCACGCCGTTCATGGCGAGGATCAGCAGGGTGATGGTCGACGCAACCGCGGTCAGCCAGCGCGGGCTGGCCAGATCGCCCATGAGCGCTTTGTTGCGGGAGAACCAGACCAGCGGAATGACGGCGAAGGGCAGTTGCAGGCTCAGGATGACCTGGCTCAGGATGAGCAGTTCATTCACCCCCGCCGCGCCTGCCGAGTTCACCACGATGAGGGCGGGCACCAGGGCAAGGAGGCGAGTAACGATGCGGCGTAGCCAGGCCGGCATGCGGAAGTTCAGAAAGCCTTCCATCACGACCTGGCCGGACAGAGTCGCTGTCACCGAGGCGTTGAGGCCCGCGGCCAGGAGCGCCAAGGCGAATACGGTGCCGGCGAGCGAGGCGCCCAACATCGGGGAGAGCAGGCGGTAAGCGTCTTCCACCCCGATCGCCTGGGGGTGTTCGGGTCGATGGAAGGCCGCCGCGGCGAGCACCAGAATGGCGGCATTGGCGAAGAAGGCCAGGGTGAGCGTCAGATTGGATTCCCAAACGGCTGCCCGCGCCAGACGCAGCCGGGGCGTTGCCGGCTCGCGCCGGATATGGCGCTGCACCAGGGCGGAATGCAGGTACAGATTGTGGGGCATGACCGTCGCTCCGATAATGCCGACGGCCACGTACAGCATTTCGCGATGGGCCAGAATCGAGGCATCCGGCGACAAGCCTTGCCGTGCCCGCGCCCAGTCGACGGGTGCGACCACGAGTTCATAGGCGAAGCAAACGGCGATGACCGCGATGAGCGCCGCCACCAGGGCTTCCAGGGTGCGCATGCCCCAATGCTGTAGCACTAGCACCGCCAGCGCGTAGAGGCCGGTCAGCAGCACGCCCGTGGTCAGGGGGATACCGAACAGCAGATTGAGGGCGATGGCCCCGCCCAGCACTTCCGCCAGGTCGGTGGCCGCGATGGCGATTTCGGCCAACATCCAAAGGCCCACGGCAGCCGGCTTGCCGAAGGCGGCGCGGCAGTTTTGCGCCAGGTCGCGGCCGGTGGCCAGCCCCAGGCGCGCGGACAGGGCTTGCAGCACCATGGCCATGAGGCTGGAGAGCAGCACTACCGACAGCAGAGCGTAGCCGAACCGGCTGCCACCGGCCAGATCGGTGGCCCAGTTGCCCGGGTCCATGTAGCCTACGGCCACGAGAAATCCCGGCCCGGCGAAGGCCAGCCAGCGTTGCCAGGGCGCGGGCGTTGCCGACGCGGGGGCCGCAACCCCGGCGCGGGGGCGGGACCAAACCAGGCTGGTTAACTCTCTGACGCTCATGGTCTTTGCACCGGGACGTATGATTTAGACTTAGTCTAATTCTGGGCAAAAACCTAGTACGCCGACCCAAAAAATTTCGCTATGTTCGACACGCCCCGCATCGCCGATTGCTTTGTCGCTCATCCTCGCCATAGCTATGGCTATGGCTGCGGTTCGCTTCGCGCACTCGGCGCGCGTAGGCGTGTCTCGGCATGTACGCAAACTTATGGGTCGGCGTACTAGCGCCGCCGCAATGCAAAGTCTGGATGGCGTCCTTTCAGACTATCGATGAGTGCGCCGCACTCAGGTGGGAGGGCGGGGGATTTCCCAGTGAACGGTGGCCCAGGACAGCAAGGCAGGGCAGGGCGCGCCGCGCAGTTCTTCCGGCACGGGCAGGCCCAGAAACTCCAAGGCCTGCGCCAGGAGTGCCGATTGGGCGGGCAAGGGTAAGGCGTTGGCGCGGGTTTGCTTGGAGAGCTTCTGGCCGGCGGCGTTCTGGGCCACCGGCAAGTGACAATAGCGCGGTGTCGGCAGGCCCAGCAGGCGCTGCAGGTGAATTTGGCGTGCGGTCGAGGCCAACAGGTCGGCGCCGCGCACCACGTCGCTGATGCCCTGCCAAGCATCGTCCACCACGACGGCCAGTTGGTAGGCAAACAGGCCGTCGGCGCGCTTTACCACGAAGTCGCCGACCTCGCTTTCCAGGCGCTGGCATTGTCGGCCGAGGCGCCGGTCCTCAAAACAAATCGGGGCGTCGTCGGTGCGCACGCGCCAGGCGCGCGCAGAACGGCCTTGCAGGCCGCCCCGGCAGATGCCCGGATAGACCGGGCCTTCGATGCCTTCCAGCGTGGAGTCGGCGATTTCCTTGCGCGAGCACGCGCAGGGGTAGGCCAGCCCTGCCGCAACCAACTGTCCGAGGGCTGCCCCATAGGCTTCCGGACGCCGTGACTGGTAGGCAATGGGCCCGTCCCAGGCGAGGCCATAGCCCTCCAGCGCGCGCAATATCGCATCGGCGTGAGCCTGCGAGCAGCGCGGCGCGTCGAGATCTTCCATGCGCACCAGCCAACGTCCCTTCTGCGCCCGCGCGTCGAGCCAACTACCGAGCGCCGCGACGAGCGACCCGAAGTGCAGCGGACCGGTGGGCGAGGGAGCGAAGCGGCCGGTGTAGGGCCGGGTCAATTCGTTTGCGGCGCCCGCGTACGGGCCAGGCGGTAGCCCGCCCAGGCGGGCAGGAGATAGACCAGCGCCGAGCCGAGATAGGGCGGGTAGTAGCGCGCCACCGCCAGCCAGAAGGCGCCGAATCCGGCAACGCCGGCGGGTTCGCCTGCCCAGTACCAGGTGAGATTGGAAGCAAGGAAGGCCGTGCTCACGCCGCCGACTGCCCAGGCCAGGCTGGGCGCCAGGGGATAGGCGTCGCCGCGCGCCGCCAGCATGCGCCCGGCCAGCCACAGCACCCCGTAGGACGGAACCAGCCCCCAATAGGACGGGCTTAGGCACCAGGCTCTCTCCAGTGCCCCCGGCGCCAGGAAGAAATCGATGGCGAAGGCGAACAGGAACAGCCCCACGAAATAACCCCAGCGGCGCAAGAGTGTGCCGCCCAGGAAAAATACCGCCAGGCTGGCGTCGGGCAACAAGGCGGCGCTGCCGAAGTGGCTCATGCGCGTGCCCGCCATGGCCAGTGCGAACAGGACGACGAGGGCGAAGCGGGCGCGTAGGGCGTGGGCAGGCATGGGGCGGCTCCGGGGCAAGGGGGTGGCTGCGTCGAAGATTGTAACGCGCTTACAGCTTGGAACTGCGCCCGCCGTCCACGGCCAGGATCTGGCCGGTCACGTAGGGCGCGTCGAACACGAAAAAACGCACCGCGCGGGCGATGTCCTCGGGCTCGCCCACGCACTTGAGCATGGTGTGGGAGATGATGCGTTGGCGCGATACCTCGTCGAAATGGACATCCTCTTCCGGCCAGAGGACGGGGCCGGGAGCGACGCCGTTGACGCGCACCTCGGGCGCCAGCTCGCGCGCCAGCGACTTGGTAAGGCCGGTGAGTCCCGCTTTGGCGATGCTGTACACCACGTAGCTTTTTAATGGCCGCTCGGCATGGATGTCCGTGATGTTGACGATGGCGCCGCGGTGCTTCTTCAACTCCGGCGCTGCGGCTTGGGAAAGGAACAGCGGCGCCTTGAGGTTGCTGCCCATGAGTTCGTCCCAGTCGCGCTCGGTGATGGCGCCGACCGGCGTGGGATGGAAGCTGGAGGCGTTGTTTACCAGCACATCCAGGGCGCCGAAGGTGGCCACGGTCTGGTGCACCAGGCTGGGCAGCACCGCGAGATCGCGCAAATCCGCCTGGATGATCGCGGCCGAGCCGGGCCGTTGCGCGTTCATCTCGTCCTTGAGTTGGCGTGCCGCGGCCGTGGAGCCGCGATAATGGATCATGAGATTGCAGCCGGCGGCGTGCAGCAGGCGCGCCGTGGCGGCCCCCACGCGGCGCGCGCCGCCGGTAATGAGTACGGTTTTTTCGGCCATGGAATAATCGGCGCTTGGAATATCTTTGAGATTACCAGAGTTGCTCCCTTCCGCGTCCCTGCCAGAGCCTTCCGCGGCGGCCCTCGAAACCAGCCGCCGGCTCGCTTCCCTCATTGGCGCGGAAATATCCCACCTGGGCGGATGGATATCCTTTGCGCGCTACATGGAGTTGGCCCTCTATGCGCCGGGGCTGGGCTATTACGCGGCGGGCGCACAGAAATTCGGCGGCGGTGGGGACTTCGTCACCGCTCCCGAGATTTCGCCCCTGTTCGGGCGGGTGCTGGCACGGCAGTTTGCCGAGGTGCTGCAAGGCATGGTCGGCGGCAGCCTCCTGGAACTGGGCGCCGGCAGCGGCCGCCTGGCCGCGGACATCCTGGATGAACTGGCGCGCTGCGCCGCCCTGCCGGAAACCTATTTCATTCTGGAAGTGAGCCCGGAGCTGCGCTCACGCCAGCGCGAGCGCCTGGCGCCCTGGGGCGAACGCGTGCGTTGGCTCGATGCGCTGCCGCAGGCGTTTGCGGGTGTCATTTTCGGCAACGAAGTGCTGGATGCTCTGCCGGTCCATGTGCTGCACTGGGCTGATGGCGAGGTGTACGAGCGCGGCGTGGCCGCGGCGGGAGGGACAAGCTTCCGCTACGCCGACCGCTTGCTTTCTTCCGGCCCGCTGCTGGCTGCTGTGCGGGATCTCAAGGCCGCGCCCGGTTATGTCAGCGAGGTGTCGCTGTCCGTGCTAGCACTGGTGGCCAGTCTGGGCGAATGCTTGCAACACGGTCTGCTGCTGTTCCTGGATTACGGCTTCGGGCGCGCCGAGTATTACCACCCGCAGCGCTGCCAGGGCACGCTGGTGGGACATTATCGCCACCGGGTGTTGGACGATCCGTTTTTTCTCCCCGGTCTGGTGGATCTCACCGCGCATGTGGATTTCACCGCCGTAGCCGATGCTGGTCTGGCCGCGGGCCTGCGGCTTTGCGGCTACACCGGCCAGGCGCAATTTCTGCTCAACGGCGGCCTGACTCAACTGCTGGAAGCGGCCGACGCGGCGCAGGCGGAGGTCTATCTGCCGCTGGCCGCAGGGGCGCAGAAGCTGCTGTCCCCCGCGGAAATGGGCGAGCTGTTCAAGGTCATCGGCTTCACGCGCGATGTGCCCGCCCCCAGCGGCTTTGCGACTGGGGACCGCCGCCACCAATTGTAGGTTTTAAATCCCTTCTCCCCCCCCGGGAGAAGGTGGCGCGTAGCGCCGGATGAGGGCCGCACCGAATCACGGACGGGAACGCGTGGGTTTTCATTGGTGCCCGTGGCGATGATGCGCGTCCGGAAAATGCGCATGGCTGTGGGTGAACGGCTCATGGCGGTGGGGATGTTGGTGGCGCGTTCCCGGAGCCACCGGCACGTCGTGCGCATGCTGGTGGTGCTCGTCATGCACATGGATGTGCTCATGTTCCAGCGCCGCGTGCGTGTGGGCGTGCTCGTGGTGTTCGGTGAGGTGGAGCCAGACGCCTGCGGCCATGAGCAGGCCAGCGGCGATGAGTTGCCAGTTGAGTGCATCGCCCAGCAGCACGGCGAGCAGCGCGCCGAAGAAAGGTGCCACCGAGAAATACGCTCCGGTGCGCGCGCTGCCCAGGTGGCGCAGTCCCGTCACGAACAGCGTCAGGCTCACGCCATAAGCCAAAAATCCAAGCAGCAGGGCGGCGGCAAGCTCCCCCGTTGCGGGCAGGTGCTGGCCCAGGCTGAAGGCCAACACCAGGTTGGTCGATCCGGCCGCCCAACCTTTAACCATGGCGAGCCAGGATGCGTCCTGCAAGGCGAGCTTGCGCGTAAGGTTGTTGTCCAGGCCCCAGGCGAAACAGGCGCCCAGCACGGCCAGCGCGGGCAGAGCCCCGGCAAAGGCCGTGCTGCCCGGCCAGGACAGGATTACCGCGCCGGCGACGATGGCGGCCATGCCCAGGGCGATGCGCCGGTCGACGTTTTCGCGGAAGGCGAACCAGGCCAGCAGGGCGGTGAAGACGCTTTCCGCATTGAGCAGCAGGGCGGCGCCCGAGGCCGGCATGTGGGCCAGCCCCAGCAGGAGCAGCAACGGCCCGGCAACGCCGCCCGCCGCGATGGTGCTTATAAGCCAGGGCAGTTGGCGCAGGGGCAGGCGCGCCGGGGTGCTGCGGGCGACGAGGCGGTAGAGGGCCAGGCCCAGGCCCGAGCCGAGGTACAGCAGGGCCGCCAGCATCCAGGGGCTGATGGCGCCGAGCAGCAGCTTGGCGAGCGGCGTGGAAGCACCGAACAGCAGGGCGGCGCCCAGCGCGGCGGCAATGCCGGGATTAAGGAGGGCGTGCAACATGTTCCTACCGGCCCTCAGCGGAAGTCGCCCCACAGCGCCTGCAGCGCGGCGAGGGCGGCCAGGGCGGCGGTTTCGGTGCGCAAGATGCGCGGGCCCAGGCGCAGGGGCTGGAAGCCCGCCGTGCGCGCAAGGGCGCTTTCGCGTGCGTCGAAGCCGCCCTCCGGACCGGCGAGCAGCCACAGCGGGCCGGCCGGAGGCGCGAGATCGCCAAGCCCGGTTTCACCCTCGGGGGAGAGAAAAAGCTTGTTGCCCGCCGGCTGCGTGGCGAGCCAGTGCTCCGGCGACAAAGGCGCATGTACCTCGGGCACGCGGTTGCGCCCGCATTGTTCGCAGGCTGCGCTGACCACATGCTGCCAATGCAAGGTCCGCCTGTGGGCGCGTTCCGCATCCAGCTTTACCACGCTGCGCAACATGGTTAGCGGCTGGATGCTCGCCACGCCCAGTTCGACCGCCTTTTGCAGCGTATAGTCCATGCGCTCGCCGCTGGAGATGCCCTGCGCCAGGTGTACCTGCAGCGCGGATTCCCGTTCCACGGCTTTGTGCTCTTGCACCCGTACCACCACCTCGGCGCGGCGGATGTCTTCGATGCGCGCGCCGTATTCGCCGCCCTCGCCATTGAACAGGACGAGGGCGTCCCCCGCGCGCAGGCGCAGAACTTGTATGGCGTGGCGCGCGGCCTCTGCGGGCAAGGCGTAAGGACTGCCGGGCGAGAGCCGGCCAAAGACGTGAAAGCGTGGGACGGCCATGGCCGGAAGGCGGGCAAAGACGGTATTATGCCCTTCCTGCGAGGCTGCAAGTGTGAGGCACGTCATGGTTTCCCTGACTACACCGGTATGCGAGTTCGGCCGGCCCGCTCCCGATTTCGATCTTCCCGGCGTCGACGGCAGGCGCTATCGCCTGCAGGATGTCATGGGCGAGAACGGCCTGCTGGTCATGTTCATCTGCAACCACTGCCCCTACGTCAAGGCCGTGCGCGAGCGCATCGTGCGCGACGTGAACGACCTCAAGGCCTATGGCATCAATGCCGTGGCCATCATGTCCAACGACCCGGCCGACTACCCCGAAGACTCATTCGACAATATGAAAGCGGTGGCCGAGCGCTACCGCTATTCCTTCCCTTATTTGTGGGACGAGACACAGGAAATCGCCAAGGCCTATGGCGCCGTGTGCACGCCGGATTTCTTCGGCTACAACCGCAAAGGCGAGCTGCAATACCGCGGCCGCCTGGACGAGTCGCGCAAGGAAACTGCGTCCGAGCACGCGCGCCGCGATCTCTTCGAGGCCATGAAGCTGGTCGCCCAGACCCAGCACGGCCCGGCCGAGCAGATTCCCAGCATGGGCTGTTCCATCAAATGGCGGCAAGGCTCGTGAGGTGGCGCACGGCATGCTGAAAGACGTCCTGGCGCTGGTTCGCGACGTGGCGGACCGGGAAATCCTACCCCGCTTCCTCAAAGTGGCGCACAGCCACAAAGTTGACGGCAGCGTCTTTACTGAGGCCGACGCAGCGACCCAGAGCGCCCTCATGGCCGGACTCACCGGCATTGCCGCCAAGCCCGTGCTGGGTGAGGAAATGACGGCCGAGGAACAGCGGCGGGCCTGGCATGCCGGGGCGGACGGCCTATGGTGCATCGACCCCATAGACGGCACTTCCAACTTCGTCGCCGGCGTGCCCTACTTCGTGGTGTCGGTGGCTTATCTGGAGCGCGGCCAGCGCCGTCTGGGCGTGGTCTACGATCCGGTGGCGAGAGAAGCCTTCTATGCGGAAAAAGGCCGCGGCGCCTGGCTCAATGGCGAGCGTCTGCCTCTGCGCACACCCGTGCAAACGCTGCGCCGCGCTTTGGCCGGCGTCGAGCTGAAGCGCATCGACCGCAAGCTTGCCGCCCATATCGCAACCCATCCGCCTTACGCCTCGCAGCGCAACTTCGGCGCCAGCGCACTGGACTGGTGCTATGTGGCCGCCGGCCGCCTGGACGTCTATCTGCACGGCGCGCAAAAGCTGTGGGACTACGCCGCCGGCGCCCTGGTGCTGGAAGAGGCCGGGGGGAGTATGGCCAGCCTGAACAGCGCTTTTGACGCGAGCGACATCTGGGAGCGTTCCGTGGTGGCGTCCGTGTCTCCGCAGCTCTTTGAGGAGTGGCGGGCCTGGCTGGCGCGAGCTGACGCTTGAGTGTCGGGTAACGGCTCGTCTCGCCTCGCCTATAAACCCCTGCCCCACAGTTTTTCAGGCAGCGGACGTTCTCTGGAATCTTGTGAACTCCCGCAGTTTGGCCAAAGCGCTAAATCTACAAAGACCGTTATTCCAGTTCGGGATGGGCTGCGGTCTATCGTCGCGCGGGGACTTCCCAGTGTGAACCTGGAATTCCTGCCAGTACCTCCCCCACACCAAAACGGCTCGCGATGATCCCCCCACCCTGGGGAGGAAACGGGCCTTCCCGCGTCGAGCCCATGTGCAAATATAACCCTTTGTTTTATAACGCCGCGATATCTGGCACAGCGATTGCTGGAAGCGTGTGAGCCGGTGTCGCCCCATCGATTACCGGCCCCCACGCAGGGAACTCCCTGCGCCGACAATGTTTAGCAAGGAGAGCCGCTATGCCTACCCTGAAGGACGAACTGACTACGCGGGTTGCCGCCTATGACCATTGGGCCACGCGTCGCCGCTATGGCCCTGACGGCCACAACAACCGCAGCTTGTGGGTCTTGGCCTGCATGGACGAACGCCTGCCCGTGGATGAAGCCCTCGGCATACATGTGGACAGTCCGGCCGGCGGCGGTGATGCGCATTGCTTCCGCAACGCAGGAGGCATCGTTACCGACGATGCCATCCGTTCCGCCATGCTGACATGCAATTTTTTCGGTACTACGGAAATCGTCATCGTGCAGCACACCCAGTGCGGCATGCTGTCTGCCAACGCGGCCGACCTGGAGAAGATGCTCAAAGAAAAAGGCGTAAACACCGAATTTCTGACGCTCGACCCGACTCTGCCGGAGCTCAAACTGGACAAAGGTGCCTTTGCCAAGTGGATAGGCATGATGGACGATGTCGACGAGGCCTGCATGAAAACTGTCGAGACTTTCCGCAACCATCCTCTCATCCCCAAGAATGTGGTGGTGAGCGGATGGGTCTGGGAAGTGGAAACGCGCCGCCTCCGTGCCCCCACGCGTGATTCGGAGAAACGGGCCCGCACTGACGTCACCTCGGCACAGTTCGGAGTCAAAGCCAAGCAGCCCGGACGCTGGAGCTAAAACTCCGGCAGCCCCCGGCCGGGGGCTGCCGGCAACGCACCGCGTGCACTCATCCACCTGGGGAATAGACGATGCCGACGTATGATTACCGCTGCCGTGATTGCCAACTGCAGATCGAGCTTCAACACGGAATCAATGAACAAACCTTGCCCTGCCCTAAATGCGGTGGGTTTTTGGAGAGGCTCATCTTGAGCGCCCCCGTCTTTCACGGGCATATGGCGCGTGGCCGCGAGCAGGCCATGCGCTCGCTTGAACCGAAGACGGGCGTGGCCTCACACGTTCATGGTCCCGGTTGCGGATGCGGTGGCCACCACCACTGAACCTGGGCCCCATGACCGGGAGGGCTCCGGCCCCGCCCTTCGAGCGCCACAGGAATGGCCTGCCCCCCGAACCTGAAGACTTTACGGATAAAGCTGCTAGTATTTTCTTCAGCATGACAATATCCGGAGTAGCGCCAGCACCGGCTGCAGGAAGGGCGTCATGTTTGGCTATCACGGGAGTTTTGCCATGGCCGATGCCTTGCTGCGGGAGCTGAACCCGATCTCGTTTCTGCAAATGTTTGTCACCCAGAGCGTGAAATTGGCCGGGCAACAGAATAGCGGGGACAGCGCGGCGCATTACCACCACATCCAATATCTGGGTCTCACTGCCAGCAGTTGCCTGGAGGCCCATGCCAGGAGGCAGCTAGATCTGCCTGAAAAGATCAGCCACGCGCAATACGCGCAGCTTGTTGTCCACATCAAAAACCAGATCGGCGGTGAATTTTCCCATGTGCCGGGCGAAGGCAAGGCGGTATGCGTACACAACGGCCGCTGCCCTTTTGGGGACCGGGTTATGGAGGCACCGGAGTTGTGCCGCACCACCTCGTCGGTATTCGGTGGTATCGCGGCGCGCAATTTCGGCTATGCCAAGGTCGAATTGAGAAAACGCATCGCCACCAACGACGGACGCTGTGAAGTCATGATTTACACTGACCGAGAGGCTGCGCGCGATCGACCCGGGGATGAATACTTCAGCGAGGGTGACACTATCGTGTCGCGCTCTTTGCTTGCCGAAGTATCGGTGCGCGTGGCGGAGAAAATGGCTCAAACCTGGTGCCCCAAGGGCGCCGCCGATGGGAGTGGCGCCCAAAAAAGCCCCGAAATCATCGCGGAGTCTGACGCCATGCGCGAGGCCCTCAAGGCAGTCGAATTGGTGGCACCCACGACGGCAAGCATACTCATCAGCGGCGAAACGGGTGTGGGCAAAGAAATCATTGCGCGTGCCATCCATGCCTTTAGCCAACGCAGCGAACAGAAGTTCATTGCAGTCAATTGTGGGGCGATTCCGGCCAGCCTGGTTGAAAGCGCCTTGTTTGGCCATGAAAAGGGCGCTTTCACCGGAGCCCATGAGCTACATCATGGTTTTTTTGAAAGGGCGCAGCGGGGCACCCTCTTCCTCGACGAAATCGACAGCCTGCCGCTGCTGTCGCAGGCCAACCTGCTAAGGGTTCTGCAGGAAAGCGAGTTTGAGCGTGTGGGCGGAAAACAGGTTTTGCGCAGCGACGTGCGCGTCATTGCAGCCTCGAACCGGCCGATGAAATCTCTGGTGGCCCAAGGCGAATTCCGCAAGGACCTCTACTACCGGCTCAATGTAGTGCCCATCCATATTCCGTCATTGCGGGATCGGCGAGAGGACATCACGGCGCTGGCCAACCATCTGCTCAAGCGCGTCGCCATGCGTAACCATGGGCCGCTGAAGGTACTGGGCAGCCAGGCGTGGCAACAGATCATGGCCTACGGCTGGCCGGGCAATGTCAGGGAATTAGAGAATGTGCTAGAGCGCGCATATCTCTTTTCACCCGGCCAGGTGATCGATGACATCGGCATCAATGCCGATGAAGAGGCGGCCGGTGCAAGGTCGTCACAAGCCAGCAACCTGCGTAACCGCAAGCAGCGAGCGGCCCAGGAGGTCGAAACCAAAGTGTTGCAGGAAGCCCTGTTCAGGCACGACGGCAATGTGAGCGCTGTCGCCAAGGAAATCGGCATCAGTCGGCGTGCGGTACACCAAAAGCTGAAACACCACCACATCGAGGCTGCAAGTTATCGAAAATGAATCTCGGTCGTGGCGCCGGGGCAGCTTAATGCACAGGGGATTGATTATTTGATCGTGACGATCTCCGGTGCATAAGGGTTGGCGGTTGTGCCGAAATGGACCGGTGTCTGAGTGTCCTGAGTATTCCGGAGAATGCGAGGAAGCTCGATCTTTCCGAGGTCTTCTGCACAGATAAATCGCGCGGGATTTCTGGCGTCCTGAGTCAGAGGTTCGTGGAATATGCCCGGGAGGGTTTGGACTGCCGTCGAAAAATGGCGATATCGCTGTCAGACGCGAAGCCGCGCACAGCGCACCCCGAACCCCTGCGGAGGGTGGCGCACTAGGACTGCTGGGCGTTGTCCGGTGCCGTGATCAACCGGCCATCCTTCACCGGGATGCGCGCTCCCGGCGGATGGTCCATGCGCACCACGCCTTGCCGACCATCCAGGCGATAGGTCACGTCGTAACCGACGGTGCGGCTGTGAGTGCGGTAAAGGGTACGGCAGCGCGTTGCCATGACGGTACGGCGATCGGATTGCTGCATGTTTTTCTGCACCTGATTGCCGGCATAGCCGCCGGCGGCGGCGCCCGCCACCGTGGCCAGCGTGTTGCCGCTGCCGCCGCCGATCTGGTGGCCCAGTACTCCGCCTACCACGGCACCTATGGCGGTGCCGGCGATGCGATTCGTGTCTCGCGCCGGCGCCTGTTCGCTTACGGCGACTTCACGGCAGACGCGCTGCGGTACGCGCGTGGTTTCTACGGCCGGATGTACGGCCAACACTTGCGCGTAGTTCGGCGGGGAATGCAGAGCATGGTAGCCCGCGACGCCGCCCACGGCGGTGGCCGCGATGGCGCCGGCGGCAAAGCCCATGATCGTGGATTTGTTCATGGCGATGTTCCGCTGGGGCCGTGCCGGTTGCGCACAGCCGGTAAGAAGGATGATGCCAAGCTTATCGCCGATCCGCAGGCCGCGCGCGTGGTTTACCGAAATGTAAGTTGCGCGAAAGGATAGCGCTCAGTCCAGCCCGAGCGTGCCCCAGATATCATCCACGCGCGCCTTGACCGCGGCGCTCATCGTGATGGGGCGGCCCCATTCGCGCTGCGTTTCTCCCGGCCACTTGTGGGTGGCGTCTATGCCCATCTTGCTGCCCAGGCCGGAGACGGGACTGGCGAAGTCGAGGTAGTCGATGGGCGTGTTTTCCACCAGCAGGGTGTCGCGCGCCGGGTCGACGCGCGTAGTAAGCGCCCAGATCACCTCTTTCCAGTCGCGCACGTTGACGTCCTCGTCGGTCACAAGCACGAACTTGGTGTACATGAATTGGCGCAGGAAGCTCCACACGCCGAACATCACGCGCTTGGCATGGCCGGGATACTGTTTCTTCATGGACACCACGGCCATGCGGTAGCTGCAGCCCTCGGGCGGTAGGTAGAAATCGGTGATCTCGGGAAATTGTTTTTGCAACAGCGGCACGAAGACTTCATTCAACGCCACGCCCAGGATGGCCGGCTCGTCCGGCGGCTTGCCCGTATAGGTGCTGTGGTAGATGGGCTCGCGGCGCATGGTGATGCGCTCGATGGTGAAGACGGGAAAGTGCTCGACTTCGTTGTAATAGCCGGTGTGATCGCCGAAGGGGCCTTCCGGCGCCATGTCAGCGGGGTGGATGGCGCCCTCCAGCACGATTTCGCTGGACGCCGGCACTTGCAGATCGCTGCCCAGGCAGCGCACGACTTCGGTTTTGGCGCCGCGCAGCAGCCCCGCGAACTGGTATTCGGAGAGCGTGTCCGGGACGGGCGTGACGGCGCCCAGGATGGTGGCCGGATCGGCGCCCAAGGCCACGGCGATGGGAAAGGGTTGGCCCGGGTGCTGCCGCTGGAAGTCGCGAAAATCCAGGGCGCCCCCGCGATGGGCCAGCCAGCGCATGATGACGCGATTGCGGCCGATGACCTGCTGGCGGTAGATGCCCAGGTTTTGCCGCGCCTTGAGCGGCCCGCGCGTCACCACCAGTCCCCAGGTGATGAGTGGGCCGACATCCTCCGGCCAGCAGGTTTGGATGGGCAGGCGCGCGAGGTCCACGTCGGGGCCTTCCCACACGATTTCCTGGCAGGGCGCGGAACGCACTTCCTTGGGCGCCATGTTGAGCACCTGCTTGAGGATGGGCCACTTCTCCCAGGCGTCCTTGAGCCCCTTGGGCGGCTCGGGCTCCTTGAGATAGGCCAGGAGCTTGCCGATCTCCCTGAGCCGCGCGGGATCTTCCTCGCCCATGCCCAGGGCGACGCGGCGCACGGTGCCAAACAGGTTGGCCAACACGGGGATGGCATGACCCTTGGGATGCTCGAACAACAGGGCCGGGCCGCCGGCACGCAGTACGCGGTCGGCGATTTCGGTCATTTCCAGTTTTGGGTCGACTTGCGCGGAGATGCGCTTGAGTTCGCCCATTTTTTCCAGTTGCGCGATGAAGTCGCGCAGGTCGTGGTATCTCATGCGCGGATTTTCTTGATGAGCGCGGAAGTCGAGGTCTGGTGGACGAAGGGAATGGAATGCACCGCCCCGCCCCAGCCCAGGACTTCGGCAGCGCCGACGATGGCGGCCGCGGACCAGTCGCCGCCTTTCACCAGCACGTCGGGGCGTAGGGCCAGGATGAGCTTGAGCGGAGTGTCCTCGTCGAACCACGTCACGAGGGACACGGATTCGAGCGCCGCCAAAACCGCCATGCGATCCTGCAGTAGGTTGACGGGACGATCCTCTCCCTTGCCCTGGCGCCTGACCGAGGCGTCGGAATTCACGCCCACCACCAGGCTCGCGCCCAGCGCGCGGGCCTGCGCCAGATAGGTGGCGTGGCCGCGATGCAGCAAGTCGAAGCAGCCGTTGGTGAACACCAGCGGCCGGGGCAGGCCCGCCGCGCGCGCCGGCAAGGCGTCGGGCGGGCAAAGTTTGGCTTCGAAGGTGGGGAGGGAATAGGACAAGGCGGTGGGTCTGCTGGCCGGCCTAAAAGCAGGTCGCGCGGCTCAGTCGGTGTACTGGAAAGCCGGGACGACCTTGGCCACCCCGCTGGTGGTGGCGGCCACGTTGATGGCCGACTGCCCTTCCTGATGGCTCACCATGCCCATGAGATAGACCACGCGATTCTGGGTGACCACTTTGATGTGGTTGAAATTCACGTCGCGGGTGTTGACGAGGCGCGTCTTCACGGCGGCGGTGATGGCCGCGTCATTGGCTTCGGAAGGGAAGGTCTGTTCGCCGGCCACCTCCAACTCGTTGAAGACCTGGCGCACGTCGGTGATGCCGGCCACGGTGCTTTGCACCTGCGCCTTGACGGCGTCGCTGGGCACCTGCCCGGTCAGCAGCACCCAGCCGTTGAAGCTCGTGACGCTGACGTTCATGCCGGGCTGCGGAAAGTCCTTGCTGATGAGGCGCGTGGCCTTGAATTCGACTTCCTGGTCGTTGATGTAGGTGCCCAGGGTACGTTTGTCGGTGGCCACCAGGGCGCCGCCCGCGGCGCCGCCCGCCACCACCGCGGCGCAGCCCTGCAGTCCGGGGCCCAAAAGGCACAGCAGCGCGAGGCTGACTAGGGATTTGTTCATTCAGTCCACTCCTAGCAAAAGGTTGTCGATGCCGTCGCACAGGCAGTGTATGGTCAGTAGGTGCACTTCCTGGATGCGCGCGGTGCTGTCCGCCGGCACGCAGATGAGAATGTCGTCCTCGCCCATTTGTTCCGCCAGCCGGCCGCCGTCGCGCCCGGTCAGGGCGATGGTGCGCATGCGGCGTTCGTGCGCGGCGTCCACCGCGCGCAGCACCGATTCCGAATTGCCGCTGGTGGAAATGGCCAGCAGCACGTCGCCTTCATGCCCCAGCGCCAGGGTCTGGCGGGCAAAGACATTGGCGTAGCGGTCGTCGTTGGCCACCGAGGTGAGGATGGAAGTATCGGTCGTCAGGGCGATGGCGGCCAGGCCCGGCCGGTCGTGCTCGAAGCGGTTCACCAGTTCGGAGGCGAAGTGCTGGGCGTCGGCCGCCGAGCCGCCGTTGCCGCAGGCGAGCACCTTGCCGTCGGCCAGCAGGCATTGCACCAGCGCATCCACGGCGCGTGCGATGGGCGGGGCGAGGGCGTCGGCTGCATCCAGCTTGAGGCGGGCCGATTCGCTGAAATGACGCAGGATGCGATCTTCCATGGCCGGCGATTATGGCATATCGGCGAAGGCGTCCGGCAGCCATTGCGGCTCGCCCGCGCCTTCGATCGCCACCACGTCGAAACGGCAGGGCGGCGGCTCGCAGCCGAGCCCGGCAAGATAATGGCGGGCGGCG
>JAJZSR010000219.1 GCA_021849595.1 Pseudomonadota bacterium
AGTGTGATGCGCTCGGCATCCGGCTGACGAGGCCAAAAATGGAGGTCATGGGATGGAGGATATGGGAAGTGTTTATGGCCGCCACTTTCATGCTGCTGATGGGCACGTGGCTTTTCGTCGCCGTGGTCCTGTTTTTGATTGGCCGTTGGGGGGTGGGGTTTCTCTGGGTTATTGGATTCTTTTTGTTGGCGCTGGTGCTCTTCCGCACTATGGGGGTTCTTGGCGAAGCAATATTAGGCCCCCCTATTACTTGAATGCCCCCTCTGTTGTCACTTTTCGCCGTTATGGAGCCACCGATTTTCGGCGTAATGGAGCCAGCTGCGGGAGCTGATTTCGGGGCTCGAACGGGCCTCAAGAATGGGTGTTTTTTCCTCCTTTTGCAACGGGTGATTTGGGGGTATCCGGAAGCGGCTTGGGCGTGCGGTAGGAGTCCCCGTCGAGGATGACGCGGTAGGCGCCGTGGCGCAGGCGGTCCAAGGTGGCGGCGCCGAGCATCTTGTTGGCGGCGAAGGCATCGCCCCACTCGCTGAAGTCGAGGTTGCTGGTGAGGATGGTTGCGCCGCGCTCATAGCGTTCCGCGACCAGATCGTGGAACATTTCATCTTCCGGCGGGCGCAGGGGTTTGAGTCCGAAATCGTCGATGATGAGAAGCTCCGTGCGCGCCAGGGCGGCCAGCCGCCGCTCGAAGCTGCCCACGGCCTGCGCCTGCCGGAGGCCTGCGAGCAGTTGGGTCTGCGGGGCGAACAGTACGTCATACCCCTGACGTGCGGCTGCATGGCCCAGGGCCTGCGCCAGATGGCTTTTGCCCGTGCCGCAGGGACCGGCGATGAGCACCGCGACCTTCTCCGCGATGAAGCGGCCGGTGGCCAGGTCGTGGACGAGCGCCCGGTTGAGGCTGGGCAGGCGCTCGAAGTCGAAGCCCTCCAGGGTCTTGTGACTGCGGAAGTTGGCGCGGCGCAGCCTGAGGGAGAGCTTCTTCTGTTCGCGCCGGGCCACTTCGTCCTGGACGAGCAGCGCCAGGAACTCCGTGTAGGCGAGCTTGCGGTCGATGGCCTCGCGGTTTCTTGCTTCCAGGGAGTCGAGGATGCCGGACAGGCGCAACTGCTTGAGGTGGGGGGTGAGTTCGGGAATTGGGTTCATGGGAAGCCTTTCAATGGGTAAGCAGGGTCTGGGGATCGCGGCAGAAGCGCCCGCCCTGGGTGTAGGTGGTGGCGAGCGGGTCGAAGGCGGCAAGCTCGGCCTGTTGATCGAGGCCCTTTTGCAGGATGGTCTTTACCGCGCGCAGGCTTGGGGTACCGAAGCGATTGGCACGTGCGCAGGCGGCCTCCAGGCGGGCTGCGCCATGGAGCTTGGTGAGCCTGAGCAATCCCTGGACGGCGCGCAGCTTGACGAGCACCCGGTCGGCGAAGAGCGCGTGCACCAGGGCCAGGCAAGCGGGGCCGACCTTCTCGGCCTGCGCCAGGCACCACTGGGTGTCGGCGAGATTCCAGGCCAGCGCCTCAGGCGGCAGGTGGTCGGTCACCGTGGCGCGGCTGCCAGGATGCAGGCGCCGCGTGTGGGTGGCGACCAGCGCATGCTCGCGGTAGAGCCACACCGTCTGGGCGGCGGCCTTCAGCCACAGGGACTGGCCCGCCAGCCGGAACGGCACGGAGTAGAAGCAGCGGTCGAATTGCACATGCGCATCGCGGTGCACCTTCACCCTGGCCCAGACCGCCAGGTCGGGCGGCACGTCCGGCAGCGGGGCCAGGAGCGCGCGCTCGATCTCGGCGAAGAGATTCAGGGGAGCAGCTCGCGTGGTGCCGTGCACACGGTTGCCTGCCTCGCCCAACACCCAGGCTTGCACCTGGCGGTTGGCGTCCGCCAGATCGCGGAATTCACGCAACGGCAGGAAGCTGCGCTTGACGTATTTGACGCCCGACTCGACGATGCCTTTCTTCTGGGGATCCCGGGGTGGGCACGGGTCGATCTTGAAGCCGTAACCCTCGGCGGCTTCGGCATAGGCGCGCTGCACTTCGGGTTCATGGATGCAGGCGCGCACGATGGCGCACTTGGGGTTGTCGATGATGAGGCGGCCCGGCACGCCATGGAACCATTCGAAGGCGTGCCGATGGCAGGCGAGCCAGGTGGCGACCGTCTGGTCGCGCACGAATTCCACGTACTGGTGGCGGGAGTGGCACAGCGTCATGACGAAGAACCAGGTCTTGAAGACTTCCCCGGTCGACACGTCAGTGATGGGGGGGCCGGCGCCGAAATCCACCTGGGCGGCCTCGCCGGGCTTGAATTCCAGTCGCATGGGCACGTCGGGCGGGCGCTGAGCTTCGATGCTGCGCAATATGCGGTACACCGAGGAATAGCTGCCGGCGTAGCCGTGCCGCTCCACCAATGCCTGGTGGATGCGTACGCCGGTGATGCCGGCGTGTGCCCAGGCGGCGATCTGCTCACGCCAGGATTCCAGCGTGGAAATGCAGCTGGCAGGCAATGTTGCACCCGCGCCCAGGGCTTCGGCCAGTTGGGAATCCTCGGGGAGCGCGGCCCCGGGGGAGAGCCAGCCGCGGCTTGCGGCGAGTTCCCGCAGTTGCGCGGCCTTCTTGCGCCCCATGAGGCGGGAACGGGCAATGTCGCGGTCGGAATCGCCCTGGCGCATGCGCACCAGGGCCTGTCGGTACTGATACATCTCGAACCTCCGTTTACTCATGGCTTCTCCCGGCCAAAAAGGCGGGGTAGAGAGCCGGTCCATGGAAAGGTTCGAGCTCGAAATCAGCGCCGGCTGGCGCCATTACGGCGAAAAGAAACTGGCTCCTTTACGCCGAAAAAACACTGGCGCCATTACGCCGGAAATTCAGTGGCTCCTTTATGCCGAAAACAAATTGGCTCCATTGCGACGAAAACTGACAGGGGGCACGCCT
>JAJZSR010000220.1 GCA_021849595.1 Pseudomonadota bacterium
TCGGTGCCGCTGGTGGGTTCGGTGACGCCGAAGGCCTGCAGTCTGAGCTCACCGCTGGCAATGCCGGGAAGGTAGTGGCGCTTCTGCTCTTCGGAGCCATGCCGCAGGATGGTACCCATGGTGTACATCTGGGCGTGGCAGGCGGCGCCATTGCAGCCTTCGGCCTGGATGGTTTCGAGGATGGCGGCAGCCGCACCAAGGCCGAGCCCCGAGCCGCCATAGTCTTCGGGAATGAGGACGGAGAGATAGCCGGCGGCGGTGAGGGCCTTGACGAAGGCGGTGGGATATTCGCGCCGCGCATCAAGCTCGCGCCAATATTGGCCGGGAAATTCCGCGCATAACCGGCGCACGCCGTCACGGATGTCGGCAAAGTGTTCCTGGTCGAGGGGGCTTAAAAGCATGACTGCATTCTCTTGATCGACGACGACCCGCCTTGCCTGGCCGTTCTGGCTGCGGCGAGGACCATAGAAGCTGGAAAGGTGGGCGGGAATGGCAAAATTGGCGAGATCTCTGCGCTCTGGAGGCGCCTGGCCAGATGGTGCAGGGCTGGTTCTCAAGCCGGGACGGCTCCCGCGCCGCGGCCGTCCCTAAAATCTGAGGCTTCCTTGACGACGGCGCGCAGGGTTTACGCCCGGTGCAGCTTGGGTAGGTCGTCCGCGGTGCGGCAGACGGGTCCGCGCGAAAAGCCCTTTGCTCCGTTGCCAGAGGGCGCTGGCGCCTTCATCCGGCAAGGGCGCTGTGAGGTTCAAAGAGCGAGCCTGCCGCCTTGCCGGCAGCGAAGGCTTCGCCGTGAACATAGCGCCGGTTGCGGCGGGTGCGGGTGGTCAGATTAAGCCCCAGTCTTGCGATCTCCTCATGGACCATGGCGTGCTTGGTGGCGACGAGATCAAAGCCGGTGCTTTTGGCCTTGCTGGCCTCGCGGCCAGCCTTCAGGGTGGCAAGCTTGCTGCCGATACCACTTGCCAGTCCGACCTGAAACGAATTGAGGGCAACGCGGCGCTCGCCGCCGCGGGCGGAAAGATAGATGTCGCCGTAGCGGAACATGGCGCTTTCGGTTTCGAATGTCGCCTCGATCAGCTCATGAAGAAAGCGCGCTGCTTCGACGTCGTGTCTGAGACCAAAGAGGGTGTAGTGCAGCGTGCCGTCCGCATGCTCTTCCGACCAGACATGGCAGTCGCAGAAGCGGGCGAGGGGCAAGAGGCAGGAATCAATCGGGGCGCGGCGCTTGCGGCCGGTGGCGATGTTCACGCCCAGACAATCGGAGTTGCGAAGCGAGACCTCATCCAGGCTTAGATCGTGCCGATCAAGCAGTTCGGCGACCTTGGCCGCAGCGGCCATGGCTTCTTCTTCGGTGCAGCCACGTTCGACCGTTTTGGCCCGCAGCGCCTGAATGCGCTGGATCACCCGTTCAAGCTCCGCTGCGGCCGCATGGGTCTGGGAGGAGCCCGACGCGGGCCGCGCCGACCAGCGCAGCCGCAGCCGCCGCAACAGATCGGCGGCACTGGCGGCCATCGCGCCCTGGGCGACAAAATGGGCGATGAGGGCCGCCGCTGCATCCAGAGCGTCGGCGTCCTTTTGGAGACCCGCCCGCTGGCGCTGAACGATGGTCTCGACCTGCAGCGCCGCGATCCGTTCAAATGCCGCCTTCAGCCCTTCTGGAGCGTGGGCCCCGGCCTGACTGTAATGACCGCAGGCATCGACCAGATCCTCCACCGAGGCGAGCTGCCGGGCTTCCAGGATGAGTGCCTCGAGCCGTGTTGTGCCCTCAGGGCCGATCCAGCGCATGGCCAGGTGTTCGACCTCGGTCTCAAGCGTTTCGCCGTCCTCGTCGGCAAGCGCCGGAGCATCGAGCGCGGCAT
The DNA here is from genome assembly GCA_021849595.1 of Pseudomonadota bacterium. Taxonomy (GTDB): domain Bacteria; phylum Pseudomonadota; class Gammaproteobacteria; order Burkholderiales; family Thiobacillaceae; genus JAJXXS01. Next base: position 1,860 of record JAJZSR010000220.1, read on the forward strand.
CATATTGTGGCACGGGCAGGAAACCGCGGCGGGCGACATCGCGGTAGAGGCTGGCGGCACAGCGGTGGCCAAGGGGTTTGCCGGGGCGGGCGAATTTCATCGCGGCAAGGCGCGTTGTCTCATCGAGGGCGAACAGGGGCGAGATGAGCACATGGCGTCCGCTGGGAAGGGGGCAAAGTCGCATCGCTGCGTCCAGCCCGGCCGCGGCCGGAGAGATATAGGCGTCGAGCAGAAGGAGCGTTTCGTCGGTGACGAGGTCTTTCAGGCGAACCGTGCCCTGGCTTTCACGACCAAGGATCCTGACCAGCCGGAATTGGGCGGCGCCCAGAGCGGCGAGAGCCGCCCGTTCGCTCGGGGTTTGGGGAGCGACCTTGTTGCAATGGCGATCAACCGCCGTCACGCCGCTTGCCGAAGGCGTAAAGAGTTCAAGGTCGGCGGCCATGGTCATGAGGCAAAGGCGGACTTCGCCCGCTTCGGGCAATTCACCATGGCCGGTCAGCCACTGGCGCAGGGTCCTGAAGATCTCGCCGCGGGGCAGCATTGCGTCGATCATGGCCTCGACCTGTCGGCCGATGGCCTCGAGAACTTCGAAATCGGCCTCGATGCTACCGGTGGCTGCGGCCATGCCCGCCATGGCGTGCTCCTCATGTCGTGGGGTGGCGTCTTTGAAGCTTGAGCAGATCATGATTCTGCGCTGCTGCGGTAGGGTGCAAAGCCACGGGCGCGGGAGCAAACGCGCCGGACTTGAGGCGTAAGGTGATCTGACAGAGCGGCCGATAAGCTACATGGGACGGGCGTAGGGAACCGCCACCTCTCAGAAATTCAGCATCACGCGCACAAGGCCAAGGAGCGTTGGCGGGGTATTGCCGCCACCGGGGTGCTGCCAATATTCGAGGTCGGGCTGCACCGTAAGGCCGTGTGAGGCATCAAACTGGTAATAGGTTTCGATCTCGCTTTCGAAACCGTGACGGAAGCCGGCCTGAGGCGAGAGCAGGCTGTCACTGTAGGCGATGCCGAATTCGTCCTGTGG
>JAJZSR010000221.1 GCA_021849595.1 Pseudomonadota bacterium
CGTGATGGGCTCGTGCGGCGCCAGGCCCAGCAGCTCGCGCATGCCGGCCACCGCCGCGTCGCGGTACTGCTCCGGGTTCTCCGACAGCAGCTTGTGCGTGACCACGCTGCCGTCGGGCCGGCGCCCCACGATGTCGGTGAAGGTGCCGCCGCGGTCGATCCAGAACTGCCAGCGGCCGGCGGCGCCGCCTTGTCTCACTTCGTCTTGCATGATGGCGCTCATGGTAGGGCAAGCCGGCATCGACCCGCTGGGTTCGGCATCTTCATCGTGCTGCTAATCTGGTTCGTGCCCGAGCTGGTGACCCGGCTGCCGCGGCAGATGCGGCTGCAGCGAAGACACGTACCATCAAGCAGCACGATGACGTCGGATCGGATGTGCCGCAGTCTAGGAGCCCCCCATTCCCCAGCCACTTAGGATCGTCTCCGCTCGTCACATCTCGCGGGAACTCAACAGTCCTATCACACCAAAAGGCCCGTCCTAGTAATTGGCTGGAGCACTCGTCAATGACGCTCCGCAATCTCTAGAGTCTTGCAGTCGTGACGACTGACTTCGAACCGAATTGGAATGTTGCACCCGCCTCGCTATTTGGACGCGAGCGCAGCCTTCGCCAAATCCAAATCATCCATGCGCATTGGCTTATTGATGGTGCGAAGCAACGCATCTTTCTTCATGTGCCGATATAGCATCTTGTTCCAACGCCGCGTTAGATCCTCAGGGAAGTTAATGGCGTTTTGAATATTCCTTGCACGTTGAATCGACAGAGTATGCGTGTCGCCGTAATGCAGCTGATTTTGCGCCTCCGCTCGGGAGTCTCGTTGCATCCAATACTGGATCCACTGCAGCAGCATTGCCCGCCCCTGATCCCCTGCTTTCAGCAGCATGATCGTTGCAAACTGGTCTGCCATATCCTCCTCACTCGCCCCGGGCTCACCCCATCGATTCAACAGCGAGTGGCCATACTCATGCAGCACAACGGCCAATAAGGCGCCTGGGCTTTTTCCCAAGTCACCGATGATCTCCGAGCAAATCGTAATGTCTGCACTCCTATTATCGGAGAACGCATTCGATTGACCACATGGTTTTACGTATATGTTGAAGTCCGCATTTTCGAAGTCGCCATCAACCTTTGCACGAATGCTCTCAAAGAGACCATTTAGGCGTGACGCAGTTTCCGCTGAAAGGATTTTCTTGTACCGAAGGTCGAATGCAACGGTCTTCTTGAAGATCGCGGCATAGCTATTGTCCAAAATGAGGTAATAGGACGCGTCCCGGTCCACCTGCCATTTAAAGGCGAATGGCGTCACCCCTTTGATATAACCTCTGCACTGACTCCCAGGGCGATAACTGCGTGCCTCTTCCTCGCTTACAAGGCAAGCGGTAATGTCTTTAAATACTTTATTTCCTGCGTTGATCTGAACGGCCAATTCGTCTCCGGCCGCCCACTTGCCAACAGGAACTGCCTTGTATTGCCCTGGCTCTACTATCTCCGTTCTAGACTCTGAGCCAACAAAAGAATCTGACACCGTTACTGTTCCGGCGAAGGCCGTAGCCACCGCGAGAATCCAAGCGATACCAAAGATCTTTACAAGCTTCATTCCCTCTCCTCCGTGGTGTTTCTTCAATAGCGTCGACGTCGTCAGTGTTTCACCAACCGCGTACAGACCTCGGCGGCCTCATGTCTGGCGTTGACAGCATACCCGCTCTGTAGGAGCTCTGGCCGCCTACCTTGGAAGGTGACAATCCCGGCATCTACCGCCCGAGGGTGTAGCGGTGGGCGCCATGCTTGCGCGTGGGCAGCTGGCGCGCCGCATCGAGCATCACCTGCGCGGCGAAGGCCGTGGGGTCGAAGCGCGCTTCCAGCAGCAGGCTGGCGTGGATGCCCGCGCTGGCCACGGCCAGTCGCTCCAGCACCACGCCCTGGCCGGCTTCGCCCTCGACCTCTTCGAGGTTCTCCACCGCGAAGACCTGGGTGGTTTCACCGGCGAACAGGGGGTCGGCCAGGATGGCCGCGCGCACGCGTTCGAAGTCCACGCCCTTGTGCAGTTCGACATAGACGTAGCGCTGCGGCACGCCGCCCTCGCCCCGGTATTCACCCACCAGGGCGCCCTTGATGCCGGGCAGGTGGTCCACCGCCGCGCTGCGGTGCAGGCTGACGCCGGGATGGCGGTCCAGCGTGTCGCGGCCGCGCGGGATCAGCAACTCGAAAGCGCGGCGAAAGGCGGGCAGCACGCCCGGCTCCCAGCCGGCGCCGACGATGGCCGTGGCCTTGTAGACCCGCGTCATGTCGTCGAAGCGCTCATAGTGGTCCTGCAACGCCTGGCCCTCCAGGCTGGCGCACTCCACCACCGGGATGCGCGCCTGCAGCAGTTCGCGCGCCACCTCGGCCGCCACGTCGGTCGGCACGCACAGCAGGGCCGCGTCCAGCGGCGGCAGATCGCGCACATGCGTCACCAGCGGATAGCGCTGCAAGCGGCCGGGCAGGGCTTCATGCGGCGGCGGTCGCCGCACCACCATGCCCGCGAGCGCCAGCTCGCCCGAATCAAGCAGGGCCAGGGCACAGGCCCGGCCGAGCCGGCCCAGCCCCACCACCGCCACCTGCAGTCGTTTCATGGTCACCTCGCGCTGGCCCCGCCGCCGGGAACGTCCCGGTACGCCGTCATCCCCGGCCGGATCGTGGCCAGGGGCTACCGGAGCCTTCCAACCGTTGGCGGGTCAGCGATCATCATAAGCACTACAGCTGCTGCCAGCGCCACGGCGCCATACCGAAAACCTGACCCGCGCAGAGCGCCCCCGGCTCAGATCCAGCGGCGCACACGCCCCTTGTAGTCGGCATAGGCGCTGCCGAACTTGGCCTCCAGCACGCGCTCCTCGGGTCGGATAGATC
>JAJZSR010000222.1 GCA_021849595.1 Pseudomonadota bacterium
TCTGGATTCCCGCTTGCGCGGGAATGACGAGGCAGTGGCGGTCAATTTAAGTTTGCCCACCTGCTTCCGCTCCGCCAAAATTTCCTTTAACCGGGCGGCGACGGCGGCCTTGTTGATTTTATCCAGCTCAGAGAAAACGCCTTCCTCGCCGCCGTGTTCTTCTTCCAGTTCCGCCAGTTGTGCGGCGACGGTTTCCAAGACAGTTTCCAGACTGGTAATCACGGTCTGCTCCACGCCGAAATAACGGGCGACGATCAGGGCTTTGGGAATCAGGTCGCAAGTCCAGCCTTTGTCCTTTTCCTTGCCTTTCTTGTCCTTCTCGACGATGCGATAGGTTTGGGCTTTCCAGCCGTCGGCAGTGATGAGGTAAACATCGTCCTGCATGGTGGCCGCCCAGTAGTCCATGACGTGCTGGTAAACGTCGTAGCGGTCGATCAGCGGCTGGTTTGCGTACCAGGCCAGCAGGTGTTCGGAAAGGTGAAAAATCACGTCCTTGGGAAAATCGCCGGGCTTGATCCCCTTCAGCCGGGCCGCCATCCGCTCGCGCCAGTATGCGGAATGGACATTCATGCCGGCGATGAAATCGGCGAACTCGGGGTGATGGTAGATGGTGGTCTTGATGTCGGCCTTGTCCACGGCGAGGTCGAGGTAGCCTGCCCTCTCCCCCGACCCCTCTCCCGCTTGCGGGCGAGGGAAGAATAGCGCGCTTTTGAGATTGGGGCAGACCGCCCAGTATTTCTCCAGCGCCTCCACATCCGCCGCCGGGATGCCGCCGCGCAAATGGGCGGCGATGTCCTGCCTGTCCTCCGGTTCGCTGCTGTCGATGTAGCGCGGCAGATTGAGGTTGAATTCGTTTTTCTCGATTTCCACAAGGTCAACCATGCGCGCGTATTTCGGGTCACCGTCGTCGCGCCGGGTGAACACGTCCACGATCTTGTGGATGTCCTGGGCGCGCAGGCGGTTCTTGGGGCCATCCTTCATGTAGCCACGGCTGGCGTCACACATGAAGATGCCCTTGCGGGCATGGGCGTCCTGCTTGTCGATGACGACGATACAGGCGGGGATGCCTGTGCCATAGAAAAGGTTGGCCGGCAGGCCGATGATGCCGGCGATGTAGCCCTTGCGCACCAGGTTGCGGCGGATTTCGGCCTCGGCGTTGCCGCGAAACAGGATACCGTGCGGCAGGATGCACGCCCCTTTGCCGGTGCTTTTGAGCGAGCGCACGATGTGCAGCAGGTAGGCATAATCGCCCTGCTTGACGGGCGGTACGCCGAAATGCCTGAAGCGCTCGAACGGGTCGGATAGCGGGGCCAGGCCGGTGCTCCAGCGCTTGTCGGAGAACGGCGGGTTGGCAACTACGTAATCGAAGGTCTTGAGCGCGTCGCCTTCCTTGAACTTGGGGTCGGCCAGGGTGTTGCCCTGCCGTATCTCCGCCGTGGGATGGCCGTGCAGGATCATGTTCATCCGCGCCAGGCCGCTGGTGGCGGCGTCTTTTTCCTGGCCGTAGAGGGTAATCCGCGTCAGCGCTTCATCAGCCACTTTCAGCAATAGCGAGGCCGACCCGCATGTGGGGTCGTATGCCGTGGTTTCCGGGCTGGTCTCGGCCTCGCGGATACCAAGGATTTGCGCGATGACGCGGCTCACTTCGGCGGGGGTGTAGAACTGCCCCTTGCTCTTGCCGCTATCGACGGCGAAGTGCTGCATCAGGTATTCGTAAGCATCGCCCAGAATATCATCGCCGTCCGCGCGGTTCTTGGAAAAATCCAGCGCGGGGTTTTCAAAGACGGCAATGAGGTTGGCGAGCTTTTCAGCCCGTTCCTTGCCGTCTCCCAGCTTTGCGGGATCATTGAAATCGGGAAAATCCGATTGCGACAGTTGCTGGTTGGCAGCGGCCAGCGGGGCGATGATCTTCTTGTTGATCTGGTCGCCGATGTCCGTCATGCCCTTGAGCGCCACCATGTCGGCAAAGCTCGCGCCCGCCGGGATAGTGATCGGCGCAAAAGGCTGGCCGACATATTTGTCGCTGATGTACTTGATGAACAGCAGGACGAGGACGTAATCCTTGTACTGGCTGGCGTCCATGCCGCCGCGAAGCTCGTCGCAACTGGACCAGAGGGAAGAATAAAGTTCGGATTTTTTCAGGGCCATACTTGTCTGCGCATCATCGTTATGGGGCCTTGAATGGCTACTGAGGTAATTGATTGGTGGCCGATATTGGGGTTGGAAGCACGCCTACAGGCAGCCGAGGGAAACCAAAGCCGGTTTTTGGAATGGAAGCCATAAAGTGTCCGTTAAAAGCGTAAAATCAAATTTTGCTTATACTATCGCCCATGTACCTTTACATCATCGCAATCGGCTGGGCTTACGTCGTACTACTGGTGGCTGTTACGGCAAAAAGTTTCACCGCCGGCGTGCTGGCTTTCGTTTTTTACGGCCTGCTGCCTTTGGGGCTGGTGTTCCATATCACCCTGCGGCAGATCCGGCGTTCACGCATGGCCGCCCAGGAGCGCCTTGGTCAGCCAGATCGAGCCGATCCCCAGCCCGATCAGGATCGCCTGCTGTAGCGTGGCTTGCAGTTCCGGGCGCTTGTGCAGGCCCGGAATCAGATCCGCCACCGCGACATAGATCATGCTCGCCGCGGCGATGCCGAGGAAGAACGGGATCCAGTCGCCCATGGCTTGCAGCATGAAATAGGCCAGCACGCCGCCCACCACCGTCGCAAAACTCGAAAGCAGATTGAGCAGGAAGGCCTGCTTCTTGCTGTAACCGGAGTGAAGCAGAATCAGAAAATCGCCCACCTCTTGAGGAATTTCGTGGGCGATGATGGCCAGCGCGGTCACCACGCCGATCTGGAAATCGGCCAGAAAGGCGGCGGC
>JAJZSR010000055.1 GCA_021849595.1 Pseudomonadota bacterium
ATGAAAGGATCCCTGAAGCTCTCGAACTGCGCCGCCAGGAGCAGGTAGATCATGACGATGGCGAGCACGAAGGTGAAGATGAGGCCGCCCGATTCCTGCACGAACTGGCGCGACTGCCCGGCGTAGTTGGCAGTGAATCCCGGCGGGAAGATCTCCTTCGCGGTCTGCTGCAGGTACTGGATGGCTTCCCCCAGGGTGGTGCCCGGCCGCGGCACCCCCTGGATGGTGGCGGAATTCTGCTGCTGGAATTGCGGCAGATATTCCGGCTGCACTTCCTGTCCCAGGCTCGCCACCGTGGACAATGGCACCAACTGCCCGGAGGCCGTGGGGATGTAGTAGTTCAGGAGTTGCTGCGGATCGGTACGGAAGCGATCCGGCACCTGCGGAATCACCTGGTAGCTGCGGCCCTGCAAATCGAAGCGGTTGACATAGCCGCCGCCCAATAGCGGCTGCAGATCAGCGGTGATCTGCTGCATGGTCAACCCCAGGCTGGCCGCCTTGGCCTTGTCGATCTTGAGCACCAGCTCGGGGTTGTCTATGCGCAAATCCTTGGTCAGGAACACGAACTTGCCGCTTTGCTGAGCGCGTGCCATGAGTTCGTTGGCCACTTGGTCGAGCTTGCCGTAGTCGCCGCTGCTCTGCACCACGAACTGCACCGGAAACCCGCCCGCCGAGCCCGGCAGTGAGGGACGCTGGAAGACCCCGACCTGCAGACCGGCCACGTTGCCGACGGCCTGCTGTACCAATGGCTGCAATTGCATGGTCGAGCGTGTGCGCTGATCCCAGGGCTTCAGGCGCATGCCGGCAATGAGGCTGTTGGTGCCGCCGCCGCCGAAGGACACGCCGGTGACCATGAAGCTCATGGCGTATTCGGGGAATTTTTCGAAATCCGCGAGGATGGCATGACCGTAGTTCTGCAGATACTGCGGCGTGGCAGTGGGCGGCGCGGTGCCGGTGGAAAAGAGTATGCCCTGGTCTTCCTGGGGCGCGAGTTCCGTCGGCGTGGTGACGAAGAGAAAATAGATGCTCACCAGCATGGCGGCCGCAAACACCAGCGTCACTGGCCGGTAGTTGAGGCTGGCGTGCAGGATGCGGTCGTAGCGCGCGCGCAAGCGTTCGAAGCCGTGATCCAGCGCCACGGCCAGCTTGTGCCCTGCGCTCGGACGCAGAATCTTGCCGCTCATCATGGGCGACAGCGTGAGCGCAACGATCATGGACACCATGACCGTGGCCACCAGCGTGAAGGCGAACTCGAAGAACAGGCTGCCGGTGAGTCCGCCGATGAAGCCGATGGGCGCAAACACCGCGATCAGCGTGGTGGACATGACGATGATGGGGCCGGCCAGCTCGCGCCCGGTGCGCAGTGCGGCGTCGAAGGGCGCCATCCCCTCTTCGATATGGCGATGCACGTTCTCCACCACCACGATGGCATCGTCCACCACCAGGCCGATGGCCAGCACGATAGCCAGCAAGGTCAGCAGGTTGATGGTAAAGCCCATGAGCCACATGATGAACGCGCCGCCCACGATGGACAGCGGAATGGCGACGGCGGGAATAAGCACCGAACGGAAAGAACCCAGAAACAGGAAGATGACCAGGATCACAACGCCGAGCGTAATACCGATGGTAAGCAGCACCTCGTGGATGGAGGCGTTGATGTAGGCGCTGGCATCATAGGGAATGCGCACCTGGATGCCCGGCGGCAGATCCTCTTTGAGTTCGGCTATCGCCTTGTGCACGCCGCGCGCGACATCGATGGAATTAGCGGTGGGCGTGGGCTGGACGCCTATGAATGCGGCCGGTTTGCCCATGAAGAAGGCGTTGGAGTTGTAGTTTTCCGCACCCAGGCTCACCTCGCCGAGATCCGACAAGCGCACCAGCGATGTGCCGTCAGATTTGACCACCAGGTTCTTGAATTCCTCGACGTTGTGAAGATTGGTGGTCGCCTTGATGATCACGCCCACCGCCTTCCCTCGGGTGCTGCCGATGGCGGAAATATAGTTGTTGGCAGCCAGCGCCTGCGCCACCTGGGAGGGCGTGATGTCGTAGGCCGCCAGCTTGGCCGGGTTCAGCCATACCCGCATGGAATAAGTGTTGCCGTTGCCCGAGCCCGGCGGCAGGATGTTGGCGGCGCCCACCCCCGGCACAGCGAAGAGCTTGGGCTGCACCACGCGCAATAGATAATCGGTGATCTGCTGCTGGTTGAGCGTCTCGCTGTAGAACGCGATGTACATGAGGGCGGTTGCATCCCCCACGGTGACATTGATCACCGGCAACTGACTGCCGGTCGGCAGCTCGTTCACCACCTGCTGCACCTTGGACTGGATGTTGGCCACGGCCGCGTCGGGGCTGTAGTTCAACTGCATGTACACGGTGATGCTGGACACGCCCTCCGAGCTGATCGAGGTCATGTAGTCGATGCCCGGCGCGCTGGCGATCACCCGCTCCAGGCGCGTGGTGATGAAGCCCTGTACCGTTCCCGGGCTCGCGCCGGGGTACGCGGTCGTGACCGTAACCACCGCATTGGTGAGCTGGGGATATTCGCGTACCGTCATTTCCGTGTAGGCGCGCAGCCCGAGCAGGAAAATGACCAGGCTCAGGGCGATGGACAGAACCGGCCGGCGGACGAAGGTGTCGGTAAAAGCCATCTCAGGGCGCCACGCTGTTGTTCACCACCACCGGGGTGTCGTTGCGCAGCTTATTCTGGCCGCTGCTCACAACCTGCTCGCCGACCTTCAGGCCCTCCAGCACGACGACTTCGTTGCCGCGCTGCTCGCCCGTCTTGACCACGCGCTGCTGGGCCATCTGCTCGCCGTTCTTCTGCGTCACGACATAGACATAGGAGCCATAGGTGTTGTAGGTGATGGCCGAGATGGGCAACGTCAGCACCCGGCGTTCTTCCGTGCCGATCACCTTGACGCGGGCATACATGCCGGGCCGCAGCAAGTGGCCAGGGTTGGGCAGGCGCGCCTGCACATCGATATTGCGGGTGGCCGCGCTCACCTGGGAATTCAGCGCATTGATGCGCGCATCGAAGGTCTTGCCGCCATAGGCATCCACGCTCACGCGCACAATCTGTCCCAGGTGGAGGCGGCCCAGATCCTGCTGCGGCAGCGAAAAGTTCACGTACAGGGGATCCATGCTCTGCAGGCTCACCACCGGAGCACCGGGCGCCAGATATTGCCCCAGATTGACCTGGCGTATGCCCAGCACGCCGGCGAAGGGCGCGCGCAGGGCCAGCTTGGCGAGCGTGGCACGATCATTGGCCACCTGGGCCTGGGTGCTGCGCTGCGTCGCCTCGACCTGGTCCAACTGCGCGCGGCTGGTGGCATTCTTGGCGTAAAGCTCGCGCGTGCGCGCGAGATTGCTGCGCGCCAAGGCTTCCTGCGCCAAATCGAGGGCAAGCTGGGCGCGCTGATTGCTGTCGTCCTGCTGCACGAGCAAAGTCCCGGCCGGCACTGCCTGCCCGGAATGGAACAGGATGCGGGTGACCGCACCTGGCAACTGCGGCGTCAGGGTCACGCCCTGTATCGCTGCCAGGCTGCCTACGGCATCGAGTTCGGCGCGCCATTGCCGCGCCTGCACCAAGGCCGTGGTGATGGTGACCTTGGGTTTGGGCGCATGCGCCATGGCCTGCCCCATCTTGTAGCCGACGAAAGCCTTCCAGCCGAACACCGCGCCGAACACGGCCGCGAGCAGTAGGACCATGACGGCCATGCGTTTCTTCATTTTGCCTCCTGTGTCTGCGCGCGCTGTTCACGTCCGGCGGCGACAATCGGCGCCCCGGCCGCATGCGCCGCGGCCGGTTCGCGCCAATCGCCGCCCAGGGCCAGGAACAGCGCCGAGGTATCCTGATAGCGTTGCGCCTGGGCCCGCACATAGGCGATGCGCGCCGTCTGGTATTGCACTTGCGCAGTGAGCAGCGACAGATAATCGAGCGCGCCGGCCCGATAGCTCGTCTGCGCCAGGTCCAAAGCCTGCTGCGCCGCCTGTAGGGCGCGCGCCTGCGCGCTCAAGGTCTGGGCATCGTGTTCCAACGCACGCAAGGCGTCGGCCACCTGCTGGAAGGCCCCCACCACGGTCTGCTGGTATTGCGCCAGGGTCGCGTCGTATGCCGCCTTGGCCGCCTGCTTTTCCGCCTCCAAGGTGCCGCCGCGGAAGATGGGCGCGGCCAGGTTGGCCGCCAAGCTCCAGATATTGCTCGTGGAATCGAGAAATCTGCTCACCGACAAGCTGTTCTGCCCGAAGGTGCCAGTCAGGCTCAGGGCCGGATACATCTGCGCCACAGCCACGCCGACCTGGGCGTTGGCATAGCGCAGTTGCGCCTCGGCGGCACGAATGTCCGGCCTCTGCCGCACCAGTTCGGATGGCAGACTCACGGGAATACGCATCGGCAGCTTCAGCTTGTCGAGATCGTCGGGCCTAAGTGCGAAATCGGCGGGAAACTCGCCGGACAGCGCGGCCAACTGGTGCTGATAGACACTCAGGCTCTGCTCCAGCGGCGGCAAAGTAGCCTGGGCGGACGCCAGTTGCGCTTCCTGGTTGACCACGTTCAGATAAGGCGCGGCTCCCACTTGGTACTGCGTGCGCACGAGGTCCAGCAGATTCTGCTGTCCTTGCACGATGGCCCGCGTCGCCGCGATTTGCGCCTCCGCCGCGGCCGCGCCCAGGTAGGCGCTGACAACATTGCCCGCCAAAGTGAGGCGGGCCGCCTGCAGTTCATAGCGCTGGAAATCCTGCTGCGCCAGGCTGCCCTGGTAAATCAGCCGATTGACGCCGAAGAAGTCCGGGTAGTACGTGACCGAGATATTGCCGTTGTATACGGAGAAAATGTTCCCGGGACTGCGGCCGCTGTAGGACGCCGTCGAATTTTTCTGCCGCGTCGCCGAAAGATTGCCGTTGACCTGGGGATAAAAAATGCCTTCGTTGGCCCGGGTGATGGCCTGCGCCTGGCGTAGCTTGGCCGTCGCGGCGGCGAGGGTGGGGCTTTGCCGGAAGGCCAGCGCGACCAGGCGATCGAGCTCCGCCGAATCGTACAACTGCCACCATTGCGCCGGCGTTTCCTGACCGTAGGCAAATGACTGTGCCGCGCCGCCGACGCCCGGCGCCGTGACGGTCCGGGCCGGGGCCGGGGCGGCCGTATAGCGCTGCACCGCAGGCGGCGCGGGCGCGTGGTAGGGCGGACTGAGCGCGCAGGCTGACAGCGCCAGGCTGCAGGCCGCGGCAATGCTCAGAGATTTTTTCGAGGATGTTGCCACGGCTTCCCCGTGTAAAAAGTTAGCCTGCTAATAGGCACATAGTGGATTATTACGTCCGAACCTGTCAATAGTCCGTTGCAACGCCGACCGGCCAGGTCTTCCTAGGGCGACGCGCGCCCCACCCAATCGCGCGCAAACTGCCAGGCGGTGCGCCCCGACCGGCTGCCACGCGCCAGCGCCCACTGCATGGCCTGGCGGTCGAAATCCTTGGTCGGCGAGGCGCCCAGCGTTACCGCCCAGTGGCGGGCAATGGCCAGATAGGCATCCTGGTCCACGGGATGGAAGCTCACCCACAGGCCGAAACGATCCGACAGCGAAACTTTTTCCTCGATCGCTTCGGCCGGATGGATTTCCTCGCCCACATAGTGCGTCTGCTCGTTTTCCGCGAAAAATTCCGGCATGAGGTGACGCCGGTTCGATGTCGCGTATATGAGCACGTTGTCGGACGCCGCCGCGAGCGAACCGTCCAGCGCGGCTTTAAGCGCCGGGTAGCCGGGCTCGTCCGAGGCAAAGGAGAGATCGTCACAAAAAAGTATGAAGCGGAAGGGCTCTGCGGCCACCCTGTCATACAGCTCGGGCAATTGTCCCAACCCGGTTTTGTCCACTTCGATCAGGCGCAAGCCCTTGGCGCCGTATTTAGCCAACATGGCCTTGACCAGCGAGGACTTGCCCGTGCCCCGGCTCCCGGTGAGCAGCACGTTGTTGGCCGGCAGACCCAGCACGAATTGGCGCGTGTTGGCATCGACTTTATTTTTCTGCTCATCGATGCCCAGCAGTTGGCCGGCAAGAATCCGATGCGGGTGCGCTATGGGACGCAGTTCGCGCGTTTCCGACAGCCAGCGGGCAGCACGCACCCGCTTCCAGTCGGGCGGCGGCGCGGCGGCGGGCAGGCGCGCTTCCAGGCGCGCCAGCAGGCTTTCGGCGCGCGCCAGGATGTGGTCGAAGGGCGTGGCGGACATGGCGGCATTTTACGGGGCACCGCGCGCTTAGGAAATTTTTAGCAAGGGCGGGGCAAAACAAAAGTTTAGGAATTGGTCCCTGCGCGGGAGACTACACTGCATTTCATGTTCCGCGCACGCAGCGCGGAGCGCTACAGGGAGAAACCCATGAACATGAAGACCATCGGCACCAAAGCCTGGCTGGGCGCCGGCCGCGGCCAAGGACACGACGTTCGACCGCGATATCAGGTGGGGGCGGCATCTCATCGCTACCTCGGGCTGCAACGACTGCCACACTCCCGGCTATCTGATGAAGGACGGCCACGTGCCCGAACCCGAGTGGCTGGCGGGCGACGCGATGGGCTGGCAGGGACCGTGGGGCACCACCTATCCCGCCAACCTGCGACTCTTGTTCAGCGCGATGACCGAGCAGCAATGGCTGGTGCGCGCCCGCCAGCCTTTCCGTCCACCCATGCCGGGCGCCAGTTTGCGGCACATGAGCAACGCCGAACTGAAGGCGATCTTCCGCTACGTAAAGAGCCTGCCGGTGAAAGGCAAACTGGCGCCGGCCTACGTGCCACCCGGCGGCCAGGTCGTCACGCCTTATTTCGACCTGACGCCGAAGAACCTGCCGGCGGTGGGGGCAAGTAAGCCGTCCGCGCGGCGCGCGCAAGGAGACTGAAATGACGACCACCAATCCGCAATCCCGCACCACCATCGACGAAATCGCCGAAGACATTTATCGTATCAGCACGCCGGTCGTCATCCCCGGCGGCGGCTTCACCTTCAACCAGTATCTGCTCATCGACGATGAGCCGCTGATCTTCCACACCGGCCCCGCGCAAGCTGTTTCCGCTCGGACACGAGGCGGTCGCCAGCGTGCTGCCGCCCGCGCGCTTGCGCCACATCGCCTTCTCGCACGTCGAGGCGGATGAATGCGGATCGCTCAACGAGTGGCTCGCCGCCGCGCCGCAAGCCGTGCCGCTATGCGGCAGCGTTGCCGCCATGGTGTCCATCGACGATATAGCCGACCGGCCGCCGCGCGCGCTCGCCAACGGCGAAGCACTGACGCTCGGCAAGCACAGTGTGCGTTGGTTCGACGCGCCGCACCTGCCGCACGGCTGGGAATGCGGCTACCTGATGGACGAAACCACCGGCACGATGTTTTCCGGCGACCTGTTCACGCAAGGCGGCGCCGACCATCCGGCCATTACCGAATCCGACATCCTCGGCCCGAGCGAAACCTTCCGCCGCGAGATGGACTATTTCTCGCACACCAAGCACGCACGGACGCTGCTGGAACGCCGCGCCGCCGCCCGCCCGACCACGCTCGCATGCATGCACGGCAGCGCCTGGCGCGGCGACGGCGCGGCCGTGATGCGCGCACTGGCGGATGAACTCGACGCCTGAGCGCCGGACGTATAAATCAAGCAAGGAATACCGACATGGATGCCATCGCCTGGCCGCGCAAAACCCGCGAGCTTCACAGTCACCACTTTGACTCCACCATATGGAACGACTTCGCCTTCCGCGACGACGACATCGTCATCGCCACCTACGCCAAGTCCGGCACCACCTGGACCCAGCAGATCGTCGCGCAGATGTTGTTTGGCGGCGACCCGGCACTGGCCGTGGCGGAGATGTCGCCCTGGCTCGATCTGCGGGTGCCGCCCAAAGAGGTGAAACTCGCGGCTGTGGCGGCGCAAGCCCATCGCCGCTTCATCAAGACCCACCTGCCGGTCGACGCACTGGTGTTTTCGCCCAGGGTGACATACCTCTACATAGCGCGCGACGCCCGCGACGTGGTGTGGAGCCTGTACAACCACCACGCCAATGCCAACGCCGCCTGGTACGAGGCGCTGAACGACGCGCCGGGGCGCGTCGGCCCGCCGATCGAGCCGCCGCCGGCCGACATCCGCCGGTATTGGCGCGACTGGCTGGAGCGCGACGGCCATCCCTTCTGGCCGTACTGGGAGAGCCTGCGCAGTTGGTGGGCAATCCGTCATCTGCCCAACGTACTGTTCCTGCACTTCGCCGATCTCAAGCGCGACATGGAAGGTGAAATGCGGCGCATCGCCGCCTTCCTCAACATACCCATAGCCGAGGCGCGCTGGCCCGTCATCGTCGAATATTGCAGCTTCGACTGGATGAAAAAGCACGCCACGCAAAGCGTGCCGCTCGGCGGCGCGTTCTGGGACGGCGGCGCCGAAACATTCATCCACAAAGGCGTCAACGGCTGCTGGAAAGACGTCCTGACGGCGGAAGACATCGCCGAATACGAAGCGCGCGCCGAACGCGAACTGGGGCCCGAGTGCGCACGCTGGATGGCGCAGGGCGGGACGCTGCCGTAACCGTCAGCGCGCCGCTGGGTGTCTCGGGCAGCGACGCAGGGGCAACGCTTTCGTCGTCGGGCAGTGCGCCGAGATGGCGGCCGTACACGACCAGCGCATCCTCGTCGGCGTGGCTGAAAAACGCGTCGTGCCCGCTCTCGGCATAGAGTACGCCGAGCAAGCGGGCCGTGCGTCGCGGTACCGCGATCTGGCTGTGCGGATGGGCGAGCACCGGCAGCGGTATGCGCGGCGATGCCGGCTCGGCCACCTGAAGCGCGGCCTGATACGTGTAGTCGCCGGTGCGGTGGTTGATGCGCACCGATACCCGCTCGCGCGCGGCCACGCCGATGAGTCCCTCGCCCAGTGCGACTTCGGCGCCCACCCCTGACGCAGGATAGCCCAGGCTGGCCAGCGCATAGAGCGCGCCGCGACGATGCCCTGCGCGCGCGTCACGCACGGCCAGCCGTCTCGCCCCACCGCGCCCACGTTCATCGACAGTGGGCCCTGCAGGAAGGCGATCAGGTCGGGGGTGAGCAACAGGGGCATGGGCTCAGGTGCGATATTCGGCGTTGATCTTCACATAGTCGTAAGAGAAGTCGCAGGTCCACACCGTCGCCGAAGCGGCGCCACGGTCGAGCGCGACGCGCACGGTGATTTCGGCCTCCTGCATCACCGCCGCGCCGGCGGCCTCGGAATAGCTCGCGGCGCGGCCGCCATTTTCCGCAACCAGCACATCACCCAGCCAGACTTTGATGCGGGTCACGTCTAGATCCATGACGCCGGCATAGCCAATGGCGGCAAGGATGCGGCCGAGGTTGGGGTCGGAGGCGAAGAAGGCGGTTTTCACCAGCGGCGAGCGCGCGATGGCGTAGGCGATCTGCTTGCACTCGGCACGATCGCGCCCGCTCTCGACGGTGATGGTCATAAATTTGGTCGCGCCTTCCCCGTCGCGCGCCATGGCCTGCGCCAGTTCGATGGCGACGGCGGCGAGCGTCTCCTTGAGCGCGGCGTAGTCGGCGCCCCCCGCGTCCGCGACTTCGGCGTTGCCTGCCTGCCCGGTGGCGATGAGGACGAAGCTGTCGTTCGTGGACGTGTCGCCGTCCACCGTCACGCAGTTGAATGACACATCGGCCACTTCCCTCACAAGGCCCTGCATCAGGGATGGAGCAATTGCCGCATCGGTGGCCACAAACGCCAGCATGGTGGCCATGTTGGGATGAATCATGCCCGAGCCTTTGGCCATGCCGGTGATGGTGACCGAACGGCCGCCGAGTTCGACCCGGCGCGAAACCGCCTTGGCCACGGTATCCGTGGTCATGATGGCATGTGCCGCCGCATGCCAGTTGTCCTCGCGCAGATCGAGCTGCGCAGCCGGCAAAGCGGCGACTATCTTCTCCGCCGGCAGCGGCTCCAGGATGACCCCGGTGGAAAAGGGCAAGACCTGCTCCGGGGCGCAGCCCAACAGCCCCGCCGCCGCCTCGCAAGTCTGCTGCGCGCGCGCCAGGCCATCCGCCCCGGTGCCAGCATTGGCGTTGCCGGTATTGATGACGAGCGCGCGTATTCCGCCCTTGCGCGCGAGATGCTCCTTGCATAGCGTCACCGGCGCAGCGCAGAAGCGATTTTGCGTGAACACCGCAGCGACCTGCGCGCCCGCCGCGACATCGAGCAAAGTCAAATCCCTGCGCCCAGGCTTTTTGATGCCCGCCGAGGCGACGCCCAGCCTGAGACCGGGGACGGAAAGCAGATGGGTCGGATCGGGGGAACGCAGTTTGACGGGCATGACGGGCTTGGGGCGGGGGAAAGCGGCATTTTACGCCCACGCCTCTGGCTAGTACGCCGACCCATAAGTTTGCGTACATGCCGAGACACGCCTACGCGCGCCGAGTGCGCGAAGCGAACCGCAGCCATAGCCATAGCTATGGCGAGGATGAGCGACAAAGCAATCGGCGATGCGGGGCGAACATAGCGAAATTTATGGGTCGGCGTACTAGGGGCGGCGGGCGCCAAAGAATGCCGCCACCGCGCGGCGGAATCCCCGGCGCCATGGCCACAAGGTGTCGAGCTCGACGGACTTGGCCAGGGCAGCGATGGCAATCAGCCCGAAAAACACGCTCAGCAGCTCGGCGGCAACCTGCCGCGCCGTCAGCATACCGATGGGAATATCGAGAAAGCCTGGCACGTAGAAAAGTCCGGCAAATCCAAAAAAGAGCACGGCAATGGCGAGGTACATGGTCGGGGCGTAGGTTGCTGGATGCTTTTGCCTCCCAAGCAAGCGGCGCGCCAGAATCGGAAATGCCCGTCCCACGCGGTTTGCCTGGGCACCGGGCACCGGGAGACGGCGCCAATGTAAATTTTCCCGACAGCTCAGCGCCGCAACTGGCGAAGGAAATCGTGGCTCAGGAGATAGTACCGGGGCGTGGGGCCGAGGTCTTCGTAAATCGGGTCACCCTGATCGTCCAGGGCCAGTATTTTTTTCCCGGGCACATAGGGCATGGCCGCTTCCAATTCGTCGAGGGCAGCATGCACCAGATCGGCCAGGATGTCCTGCGCCGACTGGGACGGATAAAGAATCGCCAGCGCCTTGATCCTGGCGACATCCCGCGGCGGCAAATACAGGTTCACGGCCTGGCTCGGGGTCACGGTGCCGCGCGCGGCACCCCACCGATCAAGCAGATTGCAAATACGCATATCAACCAACCTCCTCGTCTTTTATGAGAATAGGCCATATCCGTCGGCTATAAAGAAAACGAAGTCTTACTGAACAAAACCAGCCATGTCCCTAAGTTCTTTGCCTCGGGCGATTCAGCAGGAACGCGAAGCCTTGTTGAAGAACAGCGCCCACTTTCTTGAGGAGCGCGGTCTGCAAACCCTGCGCATCCATGATCTGGCCGGTTACGAAAATCCCCCGGAGCACCTGATCCCTGTGCTCAATGTTCCCATGCGAGCGGACCTGGAAGCGACGGATGCAGACGGCGCTCATCGCACCTTGGGACTCGTGGAGGTAGCCAGCGATCTGGGCGACGAGGCCTGCGGACGGCGCTGGCAAGCCTTAGGGCGTTGGGCCGAAGATCACCGCGCCGAACTGCTGGTATTCGTACGCGCCGAATACAGCGCACGCGCCCGTGCCATTGCCCAGGCCTGGCATCTCGATCCCCGTCTCGTCGTCGAAGTTCAGGGTTAGCGGGGTGTTGCAAAACTACTGCGGTGGCCATCTGCCGCGTTGCACGGTGCCGGCCCATAAGTCTCGGCCGTTGCGCTCCGTGCCCCCCTTGTATCCGACCATCCTCGCTACGTTTTTTACACCTTGTTAACCCACCAACTGCGCCGTCTTGCCGAAATACCTGTGCGCATTCTTGGCGATAACCTCGCCGCCGGCATCGACATCGGAGCCATCCCGGCACGTTGGACGGAGACCCGAAACTGCCGGATTTTTGCTATCCGCATAATCGAGAACCCACCGGGGGTACGCTTGGCAGAAACTTTATGATGCATCCTCGCCACTTTGGCTTAGACTAAGGCCCATTGAGACCCGACGTCGATCGCTGCGCGAAGCTCCTCCGTCATGCAATCCCCCATCGCCGAATTTCCGGTTTGTTCCTGGCAGGCATCCGTCGAACCCGCACTACAGGAACGGGCTCAGGAAATCCTGGAAGGCGGCGGTGTCCTATATTTTCCCCGCCTGGGCTTCGAGCTGCAGGAGGAAGAACAACGCTTTCTCGCCGATACCTGGTCGGACGGCAAATCAAAAAATATCTACCTGCGCGGCAGGGAACGCAATCTGCGCGGTTTTGCGGGCAGCGAGGACGACGCCCTGGCGCTCGCGGCGCTGATCGAACGCTACGCGGCCGGCGCCCGGCGTTTGCTGGACGAGTTGCTGCCCGCCTATGCCGGATCGCTGGAACCGTCCAACACCAGCTTCCGCCCCGTGGAAGCTGCCGGCCGGGCTCAGTCCTGGCGCCACGACGATACCCGCCTGCACACGGACGCCTTCCCCTCCAAGCCTACCCACGGCTTGCGTATCCTGCGCGTTTTCTGCAACGTCAATCCCGCGGGGCGGCCGCGCCAATGGCGCGTAGGCGAACCCTTCCCCGACATGGCACGCCGCTTCCTGCCGAGGCTGCCGCCCTACCGCCCCTGGCTCGCGACAGCCATGCACAAGCTGGGAATCACCAAGCGCCGGCGCAGCGAATACGATCACCTCATGCTGCACCTGCACGATGCCCAGAAAGCCGACGCCGACTACCAGAAGGACGCGCCGCAGGGAAATATGCCCTTCCCGGCCGGCAGCACCTGGATCTGTTTTTCCGATCAGGTATTGCATGCCGTCATGGGCGGCCAGTATCTGCTGGAACAGACCCTGCATCTGCCGGTGGCCGCCTTGCGTGATCCCGGCCGCTCGCCTTTAGGCATTTTAGAGAAAATGCTGGGCCGTACCCTCGTCTAACCGACTTAACACCTACTCATGCAAATAGGCGCGCAGCAATTCCCCGGGTCGGAAATGACGGTGTTCGATGAGCCAGCCTAGCTCGCGCAGGCGCCACAATATCAGGCTGCGTGATACGCCGTAGGTCACGCGCAGTTGATGCAGCACGCCGCGGAACAGGCGCACGTTTTCCGGCTGCACGTCCAGAAAGAGCAGCCCCGGCCGCCGCGCCCCACCCAGCCGGCCTTGGGAAACGGCAATGGCCATGGACAAACTCAGCCGCGGCAGCAATAAAGCCGCGGCAAAACGATTGGCCTCGTCGTTCATGGCTTGGCGCGCGGTTTGCGGCGGGCGCCGCGTGAGGGCCAGGTCGCGCCGGTGGACGAAAAACGCGCCCCCCAAAAGGCTGCGTGCAGGCTCGCGATGTAGCGCCCAGTGGGCCACCATGCGGGCGAGGAGAAAGCGGAACAGCGGACCATCTGGTTCCAGGCAGGGATCGAAACGGACCAACCCGCTTTCCGCGCCCATGCGCGCCAGGCATCGCCCGCTTTCGTCGCTGCCCAGCGATTCACGGCCGCCGAAACGCACGCCATATTCGCTCCCCAGCCACTTGCCCAAGCGACCGAGAGGCGTGGCCTGGGGTGCTTCCAGCAATACCGGATCGAAACGCGCCAGCAGCGCTTCGGCCTTGTACTCCAGCAGGTTGGCGATGCGTGCGTCCATGGTTGTCCCGCCAAGTCGCGTCAAGAAACGAAACGAGGGCGGCAAGGCGCCCTCGTTTTATTGTCCTGCGCAAGCGCGCGGCTCAGCCGTGCTTTTTGCGCAGCTTCTGGATGGCCGCCAGTTGCGCCATGGCCTCAGCCAATTCGGCCTGGGCGCGGGCGTAGTCCATGGCCGACGAGCGGTCCTTCATGGCGTCTTCGGCCGCACGCTTGGCTTCCAGGGCCTTGGCCTCGTCCAGGTCCGCGCCCCGGATGGCCGTGTCCGAGAGGATGGTGACCACGAAAGGCTGGATTTCGAGGATGCCGCCATTGACGTAAATGAGTTCCTCCTCGGCTTCGTCGGGCAGCTTGATGCGCACTGTGCCGGGACGCAGCCGGGTGAGCAGGGGCGTGTGGCGGGGATAGACACCCAGCTCGCCCATTTCGCCAGGCACGGACACGGATTCCGCCGTCCCCGAGTAGAGGGATTGTTCCGCGCTGACGATATCGACATGCAAAGTCATTGTCATAGTGTAAACCCGGTGGCGTGAGAGAGAAAAGGCAGCGCCGCCTGATGCCTTACTGGATAGTCTTGGCCTTCTCGATGGCCTCGTCGATGGTGCCCACCATATAGAAGGCCTGCTCCGGCAGATGATCGTATTCGCCCTCGACGATGCCCTTGAAGCCGGCGATGGTGTCCTTGAGCGACACGTACTTGCCGGGCGCACCGGTGAACACTTCCGCAACGAAGAAGGGCTGCGAGAGGAAGCGCTGGATCTTGCGCGCGCGCGCCACCGCCAGCTTATCCTCGGGGGACAGTTCGTCCATGCCCAGAATGGCGATGATGTCGCGCAATTCCTTATAGCGCTGCAGAGTCTGCTGCACGGCACGCGCGACGCGGTAATGCTCCTCGCCCACCACCTGCGGGTCCAATTGGCGCGAGGTGGAATCCAGGGGGTCCACCGCCGGATAGATGCCCAACTCGGCGATCTGGCGCGACAGCACCAGGGTGGCATCCAGATGGGAGAAAGTTGTCGCCGGAGATGGGTCGGTCAAATCGTCCGCGGGCACATACACGGCCTGGAAGGAGGTGATGGAGCCGGTCTTGGTGGAGGTGATGCGCTCCTGCAGTCGGCCCATTTCCTCTGCCAGGGTCGGCTGATAACCCACCGCCGAGGGCATGCGGCCCAGCAGGGCGGACACCTCGGTACCGGCCAGGGTGTAGCGGTAGATGTTGTCGATGAACATCAGCACGTCCCGGCCTTCATCGCGGAAATATTCGGCCATGGTGAGGCCGGTCAGGGCCACGCGCAGGCGGTTACCCGGCGGCTCGTTCATCTGGCCGTAGACCAGGGCCACCTTGTCCAGCACGCCGCCTTCCTTCATCTCGTGGTAGAAGTCGTTGCCCTCGCGGGTGCGCTCACCCACGCCGGCAAACACGGAGAAACCGGAGTGCTGCACCGCGATGTTGCGGATCAGTTCCATGAGCGTCACGGTCTTGCCCACGCCCGCGCCGCCGAAGAGGCCGACCTTGCCCCCCTTGGCGATGGGCATGATGAGGTCGATCACCTTGATGCCGGTTTCCAGGATTTCCACGGCGGCCGCCTGCTCATCGAAGCGCGGCGGCTTGCGGTGGATGGGCATGCGCTGATCGGTTCCTATGGGCCCCATCTCGTCCACCGGCTCGCCCAGCACGTTCATGATGCGGCCCAGGGTCGCCTGGCCCACGGGCACCGAAATCGGCGCCCCGGTGGCCAGTACGTCCATGCCGCGACGCAAGCCGTCGGTGGAGCCCATGGCGATGGCACGCACCACGCCGTCGCCCATTTGCTGTTGCACTTCGAAGGTCAGCTCGGGGCTGGCCATCTTCAGGGCGTCGAACACGCGGGGCATGGACTCGCGCGGAAACTGCACGTCCACCACCGCCCCCACGATTTGCACGATTTTTCCGTTGCTCATGCTTTCTTCCTAGATTCCA
>JAJZSR010000223.1 GCA_021849595.1 Pseudomonadota bacterium
ATCGTCAAGCCGCTGCATGGCATGGGCGGGCAGGGCGTGTTCCGCCTGACGCCGGCCGACCCCAACCGCAATGCCATCCTGGAAACGCTGACCGCGCATGGCCGCCATCTCATCATGGCGCAGCGCTATCTGCCGGCCATCGCGCAGGGCGACAAGCGCATCCTGCTCATCGACGGCGAGCCGGTGCCCTATGCGCTGGCGCGCATCCCCAAAATCGGTGAGACGCGCGGCAATCTGGCCGCGGGTGGCCGCGGCGAGGCGCGGCCGCTCACGGCGCGCGATGCGGAAATCGCCGGTGTGGTGGGGCCGGTGGCGCGCGCGGCGGGCCTGTTCCTGGTCGGGTTGGACGTGATCGGCGAGCATCTCACCGAGGTCAACGTCACCAGCCCCACGGGATTTCAGGAAATCACCGCCCAGACCGGCTACGACGTGGCCGATCGCTTCATCGCCGCCCTGGAGCAGCGTTGCGCCTGAAGTTCAGCCTGATCCTGCTGCTGGTGCTGGCACTGAGCGGGTGCAGCCGCAGCCCGACGGTGACCGAGCGCCAGGCCTTCGTGTTCGGCACGCTGGTGGAGGTGGTGGTCTACGACGCGCCTAAGGCGCAGGCGGAAAGCGCCATCGACTCCGTACTGGCGCGCTTCGACCGATACAACCGCTCGCTCAATCCCTGGAAGCCAGGCGCGCTTTACGACGTCAACGCTGCGTTCGCCGCGGGCAGGCCGGCGCCGGTCGATGCCGAGCTGGCGGCGATCCTGGGCGACGCCAAGGTCTATGCGCAGCAGTCGGGGGAAACCTTCGACCCGGCAGTGGGCAACTTCGTGCGCTTGTGGGGCTTCGATCACGAAACCCCGGCCGCGCACCTACCCGATCCCAAGGCAGTGGCCGCCGTGCTGGCAACCCATCCGTCCATGGCTCAGGTGACCGTCAAGGACGGCGTGGCCAGCAGCAGCAATAAGGAAGTGCGCATCGACCTGGGCGGCTATGCCAAGGGCTATGCCCTGGGCATAGCCGCGGCGATGCTGGAAAAGCGCGGCATCCGCAACGCGCTTATCAACAACGGCGGCAATCTCTACGCCCTGGGCAGCCACGGCAAGCGGCCTTGGGAAGTGGGTATCCAGAATCCGCGCAAGGCGGGGGTGATCGCCACTCTGGCGCTCAAAAGCGGTGAGGCCATCGGTACCTCGGGGGATTACCAGCGCTATTTCATGCTCGACGGCCGACGCTATTGCCACCTCATCGACCCGCGCACGGGCGCGCCCTCGCAAGCCATGCGCTCGGTTACCGTGCTGGTGGACGGCCCGGCCGCCGGGGTACGCTCGGACGTGACCAGCAAGCCATTGTTCATCGGCGGCATCGCCGATCTGCGCGAGAATGCGCGGCGCATGGGCGTGCACGACTATCTGGCCTTAGACCGCAGCGGCGCGGCCTGGGTGTCGGCGCCCATGCTCAAGCGCCTGACCTGGGTGGAAAAGCCCGCCATGATCCACGTTCTGCACGATTGGCAGGGCGGGCTAAAATAACGCCTGTCGTTTTTACCTCTCTGCTGCAATGATCGGAATCCTGCTGGTCGCCCACGGCAATCTGGGCGCAAGCCTCATCGATTGCGCCGCCCATATTTTGGGCAGCACCCCGGAAAAGGTGGCGGCGCTCAACGTCGCCTACCCTGAAGATCCCGCCTCGATGCTGGAGAACGCCGCCCAGCTCATGCGCGAGTTGGACGATCCGGAGGGTGTCCTGGTGCTCTCCGACATGTACGGGGCGACCCCATGCAACACAGTGTGCCGGCTGCTCGAGCCCGGCCATGTCGAAGCGGTGGCGGGCGTCAACCTGCCCATGCTGCTCAAGGTGCTCACCAACCGCCAACTTCCGCTGGCGGAGCTGGCCGCCAAGGCCGAGCTGCGCGGACGCGAGGGCATCACCCACATCACGGAGCTGCTTTGCGATGCAACAAAGGGAGCTTGAGATCGTCAACAAGCTGGGCCTGCATGCGCGCGCTTCCGCCAAGCTCACGCAACTGGCCTCGCGTTTCAAGAGCCAGGTGTTTCTGAGCCGCAACGGCCGGCGCGTCAACGCCAAGAGCATCATGGGCGTGATGATGCTGGCCGCCGCGAAGGGGGCCACGGTCATGCTGGAAACCGAAGGGGAGGACGAGAGCGAGGCCATGGAAGCCCTCTCGTCCCTGGTGGCCGCGCGCTTCGGGGAGGCTGAGTGAGCTTCAGCCTGCACGGCATCGGCGTGTCCAACGGCATCGCCATCGGGCGTGCCCATCTGGTTTCGCCCAGCCGCGTCGAGGTGGCGCATTACACGATAGAGGACGCGCGCGTGCCGCGTGAGGTGCTGCGCTTCGAGCAGGCCATCGGCGACACCCTGCGCGAGATGGAGGCCCTGCGCGCGCAGATTCCGCCCGATGCCCCGGCGGAGCTGGAGGCCTTCCTGGACATGCATCTCATGATCCTGGCGGATCCGCTCATTTCCGTGGAGACGCGCCGGCTCATCGAGGAGAACCGCTGCAACGCGGAATGGGCGCTCACCCAGCAGATGGATGCTCTCACGGCGCGCTTCGAAGAGATCGACGATGCCTACCTGCGCAGCCGCCAGGAAGACGTCGTCCAGGTGGTGCAGCGCGTGCTCAAGGTGATGACCGGGCAGCCGGGGCAGTTGCCGCTGGCCAGCCTGGACAACCCCGAGGAATGCATCCTGGTCGCGCACGAGCTGACACCGGCGGACATGATTGTTTTCAAGAATTCGCCGCTGGCTGCTTTCGTCAGCGACCTGGGCGGCGCCACCTCGCACACCGCCATCCTC
>JAJZSR010000056.1 GCA_021849595.1 Pseudomonadota bacterium
GCAGCTCATGCAACCTTAATGCTTCCCGCCCCGAAAGGCTCTACGAGCAAAGAACGGCCACCCCTCGGAATAGAAACCTTTGTGCGCTTATTAACGGGGCCTGTTCGGTAATTCATTTCGTAGCCCTCATATAAATCCTCTGTGATTGCTGGCTTGTTGAGCCTTTGGATTTCGATTTGTAGTTCGACTGTTTTTTTACGTTCCGTTTGCCAGACCCAATACGCTGTGAATATAGCGCACACCAGCGCTGTCAAAGCCAGCAAGACCTGAGCCACACTATTCGGAACAAAGTAAGCCGCAATGCTTAAAGGAACGCTGATCGGCCCACTCATACCGGTGAACCAGTTCGCAAAGATCGCCCGAAGGAAGGATCCTATAGTCGGCGCTGTGTCCATGTCGGCAGATGGTGGAGGCCAAAGGATGGATCACGATAATTTGTGCAACCCTGCATAAGAGAAAACTGCTCGGGGGGGATTGTTTTCAATTTCATCGCCAAGGTTAGTGGTGGCGCGGCGACCTATATGAATCTTAGTAATTTGTTCAACACTCTGGCGCAAGGCAGAACCAGGTGGCAGGGCTTCCCATGCCCACTACTTACCCGACACCGATTGGTTTGATAACGCCCGATAGGTATCTTGCGCGGCCTGGTTCATCAGGTCCGAAATGACTTTGTGCGCGGCGCGGCTGGCTTCCTCGCCTGGGGAGCCGCTCAGCATGTAGGACTTGCCGTCGACTAGGCCGGACGCGTAGTTCTTGTCCAGCACCACCACCGCAGCGCGCGTGATTTTGACGTGTAGGTTTATATCTACCTGGGGCGTGATGGCGAAGCCCAGGTTCTTGAGCTGGTTGTAGGCGTATGAGAAGGAAGTGATCTTGGGCGTCACCACGACTGCATAGGCGCCGGCGTTGTTCAGAGAGTCGGCGAAGCTGGCGCCGCCCTGGAACAGGTTGCCGAAGGTGTTGACGGCGATCTGGTCGGCGATGTCGCCCAATTCTATGGAAAGCGTGGTGCCGCCGCCGGTGAAGCTCGTGGGGTGGCCCGAGAACACGTACTTCGCATCGGCCGGCGTGTTGTACACCAGCGCCTTGCCCGGCAGCTTCTGCTCAACCGTGATGGGCTTGTCGGTGAAAGCGGGGTTGTAATAGGCATTGAACGAGCAGGCTCCCAGCAGGGCGACCAGTGGCAGCGCGAGGATCAGGCGTAGGACGGACATGCAAATCTCCCTGGGGTAATGTTCTTGTATCTCAGTGCCCGGCGCCCGGGCTACTTTCGCGCTCGCTTGGGTTCGGCGCGGGCGCCTTGGCCGGTTCGGCGGTGATCGACTTCGTCTTGCCCATGTCGACGACGATCAGCTGCGGGTAATCATAGGCGGCGCCGTTGCCGATATCCACCCCCGCACCGATGATGCCGCCGAGCAGGATGTTGCCGAAGGCCATGCCCTTGGTGGAAGACTTGACGCTGGCCCAACCCGTGGGCAGGCCCGCCTTGCTGCATTCCACCACTATGTCCTGATAGCTGCGGTGCACGGTGACGCTGCCCGGCGTGGTGACGAACCATGTTCCCTTGTCATTGCGCAACTTGCATTGCGCGCCGGAAACGGCGACATCCTGATGGCGTGTCTCCACGGACAGGCTTTGCTGTTCGCCATCGACGATGGAAGCGCAGCCCGATATCAACAGCGTGCCACTCAGGCCAAGGCAGCACAAGGCGGCGTTGCGCATCTCCTCCCTCTTTGTTTCCGCTGATCGTTTGTGCGTGTCAGGCGTGCGTCGCGTGATTGCGCGCCTTCTCCCCCGCGCTCCAAAGCTCTTCAAGATTGTAGTGGCTACGCACGGCGGGCTGCATGATGTGGACCAGGATGTCGCCCAGGTCCACCAGCACCCATTCGCCGCTCTGCTCGCCTTCTACGCCGATGATGGGTTGTTGCAGTTCGTGCGCTTTCTCGCGCACGCTGTTGGCGAGCGCCTTGGTCTGGCGGGCGGAGTCGGCGCTGGCGATGATCATGCATTCGAACAGCGAGGTGAGCGGGCGGGTGTCCAACACGGTGATGTCGCGCGCCTTGATGTCTTCCAGGGCGCCGACGACGGCGGCGATTTTGTCTTGCAGGTTCATGGGTAGAGTTTTTGCTCCTCGATGTAGGCGCGCACCGCTTCCGGCACCAGATAGCGGATGCTCTGGCCGCGCCGCAGGCGCTCGCGGATGGCGGTGGCGGAGATGTCCAGGGGGGTGATGGTGAAGCGCCACAGGCCGCCGGCGGCGGTTGTCGGCGGCGTATCCGTGAGGCGGCGATCCACCTCGGATCTCAAAGGATCGACCAGGGCATCGGACTGGATCAGTCGATAGCCCGGACGATGGGCGATGGCGATATGGGCGAGCTCGAACAGCCGCTGCCAGTCCTTCCAGGTGGTGAGCCCGAGAAAGGCATCTGCACCCATGAAGAGCCACAAGGGTGTGGCTGGACCGATTTCATCGCGCAGTTCGGTGAGTGTCTCCACGGTATAGCTGGGGCTGGTTTTGCGGATTTCGCGCTCGTCCACCACCAGGCGGGGATTGCCGGCTACGGCCAGGCGGACCATCTGGAGGCGGTGGCTGGCGGCCGTGGCGGGCGCGCTGCGGTGCGGCGGCCATCCGGCAGGGACGAGGCGCACCTGGGCCAAGCCCAGCGCCTCGCCCATTTCCTCGGCGAGCCGCAGATGGCCATAGTGGATAGGGTCGAAAGTGCCGCCCAGCAGGCCCAGCGGTGCGGTGGTTTTTTCTGACTGCCGACTGCCGGCTGCGGGCTGATTTGCCAACTCAGACTCTGACCTGGCCGTCGCCCAGCACTACCCACTTCTGGCTGGTGAGGCCCTCGAGGCCGACCGGGCCGCGCGCGTGGATCTTGTCGGTGGAGATGCCGATTTCGGCGCCCAGGCCATACTCGAAGCCGTCGGCGAAGCGCGTGGAGGCATTGACCATGACGCTGGCGGAATCCACTTCACGCAGGAAGCGGCGCGCGCGCGTGTAGTCCTCGGTGACGATGGCGTCGGTGTGCTGCGAGCCGTAACGGGCAATGTGCGCGATGGCCGCGTCCATGTCGGCCACCACGCGGATGGCAATGATGGGAGCGAGATATTCCTCGTGCCAGTCGGCCTCGGTGGCGGCGACGATGCTGGGCAGGAGGGCACGGGTGATCTCGCAGCCGCGCATCTCCACGCCCTTGGTGTGGTAAATGTCGGCGATGTGGGGCAGGAACTGCGCTGCCACGGCCTCATGCACCAGCAGCGTCTCCATGGTGTTGCAGGTGCCGTAGCGGCTGGTCTTGGCGTTGTCGGCGATGGCCGCGGCCTTGGCGAGATCGGCGCGATCGTCCACGTATACGTGGCAGACGCCGTGCAAGTGCTTGATGACCGGCAGCTTGGCCTCGTTGATGAGGCGCTCGATGAGGCCCTTGCCGCCGCGCGGCACGATCACGTCCACATAATCCTTCAGGGTGATGAGCTCGCCCACGGCGGCGCGGTCGGTGGTGTCCACTACCTGCACGCAATGGGGTGGCAGGCCGGCTTGGGCCAGCCCCTCAACAACGCAGGCGGCGATGGCGCGGTTGCTTTCGATGGCCTCGCTGCCGCCGCGCAGGATGGCGGCATTGCCCGACTTCAGGCACAGCCCGGCGGCGTCCGCCGTGACGTTGGGCCGCGCTTCGTAAATGATGCCCACCACGCCCAGCGGCACCCGCATCTTACCGACCTGGATGCCGGAGGGGCGGTATTTCAAATCCTCGATCTCGCCCACCGGATCGGGCAGGGCGGCGATTTGCTCCAGGCCCTCGGCCATGGCGCGGATGGCCTTGTCGCTCAACTGCAGGCGATCGAGCAGCGCGGCATCGTAGCCGTCGCGGCGCGCGCGCGTGGTGTCTTCGTAATTGGCGGCCTGCAGCTTGTCCTGGTCGCGGCGGATGGCGGCGGCGATGGCGGCGAGCGCGCGGTTCTTCGCGCCGGTGTCGGTGCGCGCCAGGATGCGGCTGGCGTCACGGGCCTGGCGGCCCAGGGTGGTCATGTAGCTTTTGATGTCCATAGTAGCGGCTTGTTTCAGTCAGTTGCTGCCGCGGCGCTGCGTGCTGCACAGGAACAGGCCCAGGCGCAGCAGTTCGCTCCACGGGTCGCCCGGCTCCAGCCCTTTGGCCTGGCGGTCGAGCAGGGCCAGGCGCGTGAGCGCCTGCTCCAGGCGCGGCAGCGAGAGGCGCTGCAAGGCGGCTTCCACCAGCGGACGGCGCTTTTCCCAGACCCGTTGGGCGGCGAGCAGGCGCGGCAGCGCTTCGCCCCGTTGCAATCCTGATTGTAGCCGCAACAGCAGGCGCAGGGCGTTGGATAGCTGCCACAGGATGCGCGGCAGCGCTTCGCCTTCCTCGCGCAGGTGCGCCAGGATGCGGCTGTAGCGCGCGAGCTGGCCCTGGTAGAGGGCGTCGGGCAATTGCTCTACGTCGTAGCGCGCGACGTCGGTCACCGCCGCCTGCACTTGGGCGAGTTCCAGCCGCCCCGCGGGCAGCAGCAGCGCGAGTTTGTCGATTTCCTGGCGCGCGGCCAGCAGGTTGCCTTCCACCCGCTGCGCCAGCCAATCCAGTACATCGGGGCCGGCGCTGAAGCCCTGGGTCTTGAGTCGTCCGGCGATCCATGCCGGCAGGCGGGCGGCTTCCACGGCGCGGAACTGCAGGGTCACGCCGGCGCCTGCCAGGGCGCCGAACCACTTACTTTGGGTGGCGCGCCACTCCAGGCCTGGCAGGGTGATGAGCGTGAGCGTGTCGGCCGGCAGATGCTCGGCATAGTCCTGCAAGGCCCGGCTCCCCTCGGTGCCCGGCTTGCCGGACGGGATGCGGATTTCGTTCAGGCGACGCGCGCCGAACAGGGAAAGATTGCCGCCGCCTTTGGTGATGGCGTCCCAGTTGTAGCGCCCTTGCACGTCATAGACCTGGCGCTCGCCGTAGCCGGCGCGGCAGGCGGCCGCGCGGATGGCGTCCTCGGCTTCCAGCAGGCCAAGCGGCTCCTCGCCCCACAGCACGTAGAGCGGGGCCAGACCCTGGGCCAGGTGGCTGTCCAGGCGTTCGGGGGCGAGTTCCATTGGCTCAGGGCTTGATGTCCTGCAGACGCTGCACAATTTGCCCCAAGGCGGCGTCTTCCATGTCGCGGTAGAGGAGATTTTCCTCCGCGCCCATGGCCAGATACTGGTTGTTGTTGTAGGTGTAATCGCGTGTCAGGTTGATGGTCGCGGGCGGGGCGATGGCGCGGCCGTTCGGGCCCAGCACGGTGTAGGTCAAGGCCAGGGCGATGCGGTATTCCGCCACCTGGCCGGCGCTGGTGAGGGCGAGGATGCTGCGGGTGCGCGTCTCGGGCAGGATTTTCAGCACCACCTGGGCCTTGGTGGGGGAGGATTCGAGCACCACGCCGCTCACCTGCAGGCGCTTGGACAGGCGCTGGTAGAAGGAATCGACCTGCAACTGGTTGTAACCGGGTGCATCGATATAAAGCGTCTGGAAAGGCATGGCCACTTCGCCGCGCAAATGGAAGCCGCAGGCCGCCAAGGGCAACAGGAGCAGGGAGAGAAAAAAGGCGCGCCGCTTCATGCCACGATGTTGACCAGGCGGCCGGGCACCACGATCACCTTTTTCGGCGCCGCGCTGCCCAGCGCCTTTTGCGCCGCTTCGCTGGCCAGCGCCGCGGCTTCTATGGCGGCCTTGTCGGCTGCGCTCGGCACGCGGAACTGGCCGCGCAGCTTGCCGTTGACCTGCAGCACCAGTTCGATTTCGTCCTGCACCAGCGCTGCGGCGTCGGCCACGGGCCAGGATTCTTCCAGCAGCTCCGCGCCGGGTCTGAGTTCGGCCCACAGCGCTTCGCTGATATGGGGCACGATGGGGGACAGCATGAGGACAATATCTTCCAGAACCTCCTGCCTGACCGATGCATCATATGGATCACGTAAGGCCGACTCCTCCGTTGGGGTAAGGATTTGGCTAATTGTGTTCTGCAACAGAGGTTCAACGGACATTCCCAGCGTCTTGCTGTAGAGATTCAGAAGTTCCATGATGGTGGCAATCGCCGTGTTGAATTGCTTACGGCGGCCATAGTCATCCGACACTTTGGCGATCGCGCGGTGCAATTGTCGGCGAAGGTCGGCAGACACCGTGTCGTCTGGGCGACTAGAAACACATCTAGGGACAATCCCTACTTGTACATGTCCGTGGACAATTCTCCACAGTCGATTCAAAAAGCGATGCGCGCCCTCGACGCCGGCGTCGGACCACTCCAACTGCTGGTCGGGCGGGGCTGCGAACATCATGAACAGGCGTGCCGTATCAGCCCCGTAGGTGTCGATCAGGGTTTGCGGATCGACGCCGTTGTTCTTCGACTTGGACATCTTCTCCGTGGCGCCCAGGGTCACGGGCCGGCCGTCGGCCAGGAGTGTCGCGCCCAGCGGACGGCCGCGCTCGTCGGTCTTTACATCCACCTCGGCCGGGTTGATCCATTGCTTCTTGCCGTCGGCGCCTTCGCGGTAGAAGGTGGGCGCCACCACCATGCCCTGGGTCAGGAGGTGGGTGAAGGGCTCGTTGCCGGGCACCAGGCCTTCGTCGCGCATCAGCTTGTGGAAGAAGCGCGCGTACAGCAGATGCAGGATGGCGTGCTCGATGCCGCCGACATACTGGTCGACCGGCAGCCAGTGCCGCGCGCGCTCATCCAGCATGGCGTCGGCGCAGTCGGGCGAGGCGTAGCGGGCGTAATACCAGGAAGACTCCACGAAAGTGTCCATGGTGTCGGTTTCGCGTCGCGCCGGCCGGCCGCATTGCGGGCAGGTGCACTCGTAGAATTCGGGCATCTTGGCCAGGGGCGAGCCGCGCCCGGTGATGGTGACGTTTTCCGGGAGAACCACGGGCAGTTGGTCCTCAGGCACCGGCACATCGCCGCAGGAAGCGCAATGGATGATGGGGATGGGACAACCCCAATAGCGTTGCCGGGAGATGCCCCAGTCGCGTAACCGATATTGCACCTGCTTGGCGCCCAGATTTTTGGCTTGGAGGTCGGCTGCAATGGCGTCCACCGCCTGCTCGTAATCCAGGCCGTCGTATTTGCCGGAATGGACGCAGACGCCGCGCGTCTTGTCGCCGTACCATTCCTGCCAGGCGTCCGGGGAGAAGGTTTCGCCTTGCGCCGCGATGACCTGCTTGATGGGCAGGCCGTAGGTTTTTGCGAAATGGAAATCCCGCTCGTCATGTGCCGGCACTGCCATCACCGCGCCTTCGCCATAGCCCATGAGCACGTAATTGCCTACCCACGCCGGGATGGTTTCGCCGGTGAGCGGATGAACGACCTTGAGGCCGGTGTCCATGCCCTTTTTCTCCAGGGTGGCGATATCCGCTTCGGCCACACCGCCCTGCTTGCATTCCTCGATGAAGGCGGCCAGTTGGGGATTGTTCTGCGCCGCGTAGGCGGCGAGCGGGTGCTCCGCCGCTACGGCGACGAAGGTCACGCCCATGATGGTGTCGGCACGCGTGGTGTAAACCCAGAGCTTCTCGGCCTTGCCCTCCAGTTCATAGGGGAAGGCGAAGCGCACGCCGTAGGACTTGCCGATCCAATTCTTCTGCATGGTGCGCACCTGCTCCGGCCAGCCGGGCAGGTTGTCCAGTTCCTGCAGTAGCTCGTCCGCGTACTGGGTGATGCGGAAGAAATACATGGGGATGTCGCGCTTTTCCACCGGCGCGCCGCTGCGCCAGCCGCGCCCGTCGATGACTTGCTCGTTGGCCAGCACGGTTTCGTCCACCGGATCCCAGTTCACCGCGGCGGTTTTTTTGTAGATGAGGCCCTTTTTGAACAAGCGGGTGAACAGCCACTGCTCCCAGCGGTAGTACTCCGGCTTGCAGGTGGCGATCTCGCGGCTCCAGTCGATGGCCAGGCCCAGGGCTTTGAGCTGGGCGCGCATGTGGTCGATGTTCTTGTAGGTCCACTCGGCGGGCGGCACATTGTTGGCTAGCGCGGCGTTTTCCGCCGGCAGGCCGAAGGCATCCCAGCCCATGGGCTGCAGCACGTTGTAGCCTTTCATGCGGTGGTAGCGCGCCAGCACGTCGCCGATGGTGTAATTGCGCACGTGGCCCATGTGCAGCTTCCCGGAGGGATAGGGGAACATGGACAGGCAATAGTACTTGGGGCGGGAATCCTGTTCCCGCGCGGCATGAGCCTGCCGTTCCTCCCAGCGGCGCTGGATTTGCGGTTCGATCTGCGACGGTTGGTATTTTTCCTGCATCTTGAGGGCTATATCGGTGAGGCAGCGATTATAACCGCCCGCCCCCTGCCTGCCGGGCGGCATGGCAAAGCGCGCGCCCGGCGGGTAAAATCGACCCATTTCGCTTTCAAAACCCAGCCGAGGAGTTTTCCATGTCCAAGAAGCACCCCGTCATCGCCGTCACCGGCTCGTCCGGCGCGGGCACGACCACGGTCAAGCGCGCCTTCGAACATATTTTCTTCCGCGAGAAGATCAGCGCCGCAGTGGTCGAGGGCGACAGCTTTCACAGCCTGGGACGGGTCGAATTTCGCGAACGCGTCAAAGAGGAAGAAACCAAGGGCAACAAGCATTTCAGCCATTTCGGCCCCGAGTCCAATCACTTCGACAAGCTGGAAGACCTGTTCCGCACCTACGGCGAAACCGGCGGCGGCAAGAAGCGCTACTACATCCACAGCGACGATGAAGCGACCTACCAGAACAAGCGCCTCAATGTCAGCCTCAAGCCCGGCGAGTTCACGCCCTGGGAGGAAATCCCGCAGGGCACCGACCTGCTGTTCTATGAAGGCCTGCACGGCCTGGTGGCCACCGACAAGGTGAATCTGCCCAAATACGTGGACCTGGGCGTGGGCGTAGTGCCCGTGGTGAACCTGGAATGGATCCAGAAGATCCACCGCGACGGCGCCGAGCGCGGTTATTCGGCCGAAGTGATCGTGGATACCATCCTGCGCCGCATGCCGGACTACGTGAATTACATCACCCCGCAATTCTCCCAGACGCACATCAATTTCCAGCGCGTGGCGACGGTGGACACCTCCAACCCCTTCATCTCGCGCGACATCCCCACGCCGGACGAGAGCTTCGTCATCATCCGCTTCCGCGACCGCAAGGCGGTGGACTTCCCCTATCTGCTCAACATGATTCCCAGTTCCTTCATGTCCCGCTCCAACACCATCGTGGTGCCCGGCGGCAAGATGGGTTATGCCATGGAGTTGGTGCTCGAGCCTGTGATCCAGCGCATGATCGAGGAAAGCCGCAAGAAATGAAGGTTTGACTCGCGCCGCGACGGGGCCTGCGGGCCCCGTTTTCTTTCGGGGTCAACCCAGCCACGTCAGTCCCCAGACCAGCAGCGCAGCCAGCGCCAGCAGCAGGTCGAAATTCAGCTTGTGCAGCGCCGTGATGAGTTCGCTCATGTGCTCCCCGACGTCACGCGCGAGGGGGCCGGAAACGGCCACGTCGTCGGTGGCGAACAGGCCGCTGGCACCCTGGAACAGCAGGCTCGCCAGCAGCGCGAGCACCATCCAGCCGCCCAGCGGGTTGTGGCCCGGGTAGGCGGGCGGACGCCGCGCGGCCACACTGCGCGCATAGGCGAGCGTGGCGTGCGGTCCGCGCACGAAGCTGGCGAAGCGCGTGCTGTCGCTGCCGGCCCAGCCCCCCAGCACGCGGAAGAGCGCCAGCGTGAGCACGGCGTAGCCCGAGCGCTCGTGCAGGGGCAGCCAGTCGCCGCCGCGCGTGCCGCTCCACCAGGACAAGGCCACGAACGCTGCGAGGCTCCAATGGAACAGGCGCACCGGCAGGTCCCATATTCTCGCCGTGCCGTCCCGGCGTGCCATTTCAGAACCTGGGCGGGCCGCGGAAGTCCTGGTGGCAGGCGTCGCAGCTTGCGCTCAACTCATGGAACGCCGGCCGGATGGCATCCGGGTTGCCGCTTTGCGCAGCCCGCGCCAGTTGATCGGCGGCATGGATGAAGCGATCCTGCGCGGCCTTGAATTGGGCTGGTTTCTCCCATACCGCGGGCTTGGCGCGGCTCGGGTAATAAGTGCTGCCTTGGGGGAAATATTGCCAGGGCTCGGTACTCAGGGCCTTGAGGGAGGCGGCCAACTGCTGGGCCTGCTGTGCCTCGAAAGGCTTGCTGCCGCGCAGCATCATGCCCATCGGCTCGGAAGTGCGCAGGAATTGCTTGAAGATGGCCTCGCGCTTGCTGACCGGCTGGCCGGGATGGGTGTCCTGGCGCGGCCCGCAGGCGGCAAGAGTGCAGCAGGCAAGCATCGCCAGCGTGGCGGGGAACAGAGGAGGGCGGCGTAAGCGCATGAGGTGGACGAGCCTGGGGTCAGGACATGGCGAAAGCCACCAGGGCAATTTCGTCGCCGTCCTGCACCGCGGTGGCCGGCTCGGCGAACTGCTTATTGACGGTGACCTTGAGCGCGGGGTTGGCGCGCAACACGCGGTCCCAGATCTCGCCGCGCCGGCCCAGCCAGCGCAGCAGGGCCTCGATGTCGTGCACGTCGGCGGGCAACTCGGTGTCCTCGCCGGTTTGCCCGAAGAGGGTGGCGAGATGGCCGAAATAGAGGATGCGTATCATGAGGATTCTCGGGTTAGCTCATAGCCCTCGGCCAGCCACAACTCGGTGCCGCCGGCCAGGGAGTGCACGCGTTCAAAGCCCATGTCCAGAAGCGTCGACGCAGCCAGGGCCGAGCGCGCCCCGGTGCTGCAGTACAGCAGGATTTCGCGCGCGGCGGCCCGGCTCAGGCGCGCGTCGCACTCCTTGTAGGCGGGGTCGGCAGCGGCTTCCAGCAGGCCGCGCGGGATCGAGCGCGCGCCGGGCAGGTGGCCCGAGGCAAACTCCTCTGCCTCGCGTACGTCGATCACCAGCAGTTCCGCCAGACGCTCACGCGCCGTGTCGGCATCCATCTCGCGGATGCGCGCACGGGCTTCGCGTATGAAATCCCCCAGGGTTTTGGGCATGGGCACATTTATAATTCTGCCAGATCGCGCATTTTATTCTTCATGGACGACACTCTGCTGGACAGCCTCAACCCGGAGCAGCGCCGGGCCGTTACCCTTCCGGACGTTTCCGCGCTGATCTTGGCCGGCGCGGGTTCCGGCAAGACACGGGTACTCACCACGCGCATCGCCTGGCTGGTCCAGCAGGGCCGGGTGTCGCCGCTGGGGGTGCTGGCGGTGACCTTCACCAACAAGGCGGCCAAGGAGATGCTCGCACGCTTGGCCGCGCTGCTGCCGATTTCCACCCGCGGCATGTGGGTGGGCACTTTCCATGGGCTGTCCAACCGCCTGCTGCGCGCGCACTGGCGAGAGGCGGGCCTGCCGCAGTCCTTCCAGATCCTGGACCATCAGGACCAGCTTGCCGCCATCAAGCGCCTGCTCAAGGCGCTCAATGTCGATACGGAAAAATACGAACCGCGCAAGGTGCAGTGGTTCATCAACGCCAACAAGGAAGCCGGGTTGCGCGCCCATCGCGTGGAAGCCTTCGACCCTCACACGCGCCGCCTGGCCGAACTCTACGCGGCCTATGATGCGCAATGCCAGCGCGAGGGCGTGGCCGATTTCCCCGAGCTGCTGCTGCGCGCCTACGAGCTGCTGGAGCGCAACGAATTGCTTCGCAAGCATTACCAGGAGCGCTTTTGCCACATCCTGGTGGACGAATTCCAGGACACCAATGCCTTGCAGTACCGCTGGCTGCGCCTGTTCGCCGGACCGCAGGCGGCGCTGTTCGCGGTCGGTGACGACGACCAGTCCATCTATGCTTTCCGCGGCGCCAATACCGGCAACATGGCCGAATTCGAGCGCGACTACGCCCAGGGCCTGGTCATTAAGCTGGAACAGAACTACCGCAGCCACGGCCATATCCTGGACGCGGCCAATGCCCTGATCGCGCGCAATACCCAGCGCCTGGGCAAGAATCTGTGGACCGAGGACGGCAAAGGCGAGAGGCTGCGCCTGTTCCGGGGCTACAACGACCAGGAGGAGGCCGCCTTCGTGGTGGACGAAATCCGCCAGCTCGAACGCGCGGGGGTGAGCCTCGCCGACATGGCGGTGCTGTACCGCTCCAACGCCCAGTCGCGCGTGCTGGAGCATGCCCTGTTTTCCGCCGGATTGCCTTATCGCGTCTACGGCGGCCTGCGTTTTTTCGAGCGCCAGGAGGTCAAGCATGCCCTGGCTTATCTGCGCATGCTCACCCACCCCGACGACGACGGTGCCTTTCTGCGCGTGGTCAACTTTCCGGCCCGCGGCATAGGCGCGCGTACCCTGGAGGGCCTGCAGGAGCGCGCGCGCACTGCCGGCACGAGCCTGTGGCAGGCGGCCTGTACGGCGCCGGGCAAGCTCGCTCCTTTCGTGCGCTTGATCGAGGATCTCAGGCGAGCCGTCGTGGGCCTGCCCCTGGCCGAAGCGTTGGTACAGGTCATCGCCCTCAGCGGGCTGGAGGCCTTCTACAAAGGGGAGCGGGAGGGTGCCGAGCGACTGGAAAACCTGGGCGAACTGGTCAACGCCGCGGCCCTGTTCGAACAGGAACGGGAGGAAACCGAGGGGCAGGGGCCGCTGGACGCCTTTCTCGCCCACGCCGCTCTGGAGGCCGGCGAACATCAGGCCGAAGCGGGGCGGGAGGCCGTACAGCTCATGACCGTGCATGCCGCGAAAGGCCTGGAATTTCACACGGTTTTCATCACGGGCCTGGAGGAGGGATTGTTTCCCCACGAGCAGAGCTTTGCCGAAAACGGCGGCCTGGAGGAGGAGCGCCGCCTGATGTACGTGGCGCTGACGCGCGCCCGCCGCAGGCTCTACATGAGCTACGCGCAATCGCGCCTGCTCCACGGGCAGACGCGCTATGGCATGGCGTCGCGCTTTCTCGACGAGTTGCCTGCCGGGGCGCTGCTGCCTCTGAACCGCGCCACCCCGGCCTCCGTTCCGGCTCCTTATGGCACGGCAGTCAAGGCAAAAAGCGAAGCTGGTTGGCAAGTTGGGCAGAACGTGCGCCATGCCAAATTCGGCTTGGGGGTGATCGTAGACTTTGAAGGACGCGGTACCGATGCCCGTGTGCAAATCAGGTTCGGTCAGGCTGGAACCAAATGGCTAGTGTTGCAATATGCCAACTTACAAGTATAGTAAGTCTTTGATTTGTGTCCATTCTGCAACAAATTTGAATTAGGGGAATCGGATTTTTCCGGGCCGGATAGCGGGCTGGGCTAAAATGGCAGCCGAAAAACTTTTCGTGGAGAGCTCGCGATGACAAGAAAACCGCTATGGGCCCTGGGCCTGGGCGCGACCCTCTTGGTCGTGGCCGGCGTGGCGCAGGCCGTTGAGCTGCCGGATCAGGAAATCGGTATCCTTGGGGGTGCCGGCATGATGGACAAGAATCTGGTCGGCGGCAAAAAGAACACGGTCAGCCCCGTCATCGGCCTGCGCTACGGCGTGCGCCTGGGGACCAGCACCAATTTCTTCAGCGACCTGACCTACAACCCGGTCAAAGGCGATATCAATGGCGTAGGCAACAGCGACGTTACCAAGCTGCGTGGGGGCCTGGAATGGCTGTTCTCCAAGCAGCAAGACTACAACTGGTTTTTGTCCGGCGGCCTGGGCATTGTCAATTATTCCACCGACAAGGGGCCGAACTTCACCGAGCCGTTGGCCTCGCTGGGCATCGGCCAGGAATGGGCCGTGGGCAAACGCGACGCGTTCCGCTGGGAAGTGCGTGCGGACCAGTCTTTCGGCCGCAACGACAACCCTGTGCAGGGCCATGGCCTGACCAGTGTGCAGGCCCTGCTGGGCTACTCCTGGGGTATCGGCACCCCGCCTGCCCCGCCCGTGAAGGAGGCTCCTCCGCCGCCCCCGCCGCCTCCTCCGCCACCCCCGCCGCCGCCTCCCCCGCCTCCTCCGCCGCCTCCGGCGAAGGTGGAAAAGAAAATCGTGCTGCAGGGCATCAATTTTGGCTTCAACAAGTACTCCATCGCTTCCAAGGAGCAGGAAGTGCTTGACCAGGCGGTCGCCACCCTGAAGGAATGGGGCAACGGCAAGGTTCTTGTGGCAGGTTATACGGACAACGTGGGCACCAAGTCCTACAACCTGCGGTTATCCAAGCTGCGGGCCGAAGCGGTGAAGAAATACCTGGTCGCCCATGGCATTCCCGCCGCTCGGCTGGAGACGAAGGGCTTCGGCATGGCCAATCCCATCGCCAGCAACAAGACGGCGGCAGGCCGCTACCAGAACCGGCGGGTGGAACTCACCCCCATCGAAAAGCAGTAACTCGGTATAAAACATTCGGAATGGGGGAGCTTCGGCTCCCCATTTTTTTTGACGCGATCTTGACTGGCTGATGCCATTTATTGATAATAATTCTCATTAATAATTACTGGATCAGCGAATTCATGAAACCCGCCAGGAACCCGCGCGGCTCCTTTTTCTCCAACGGCCTGCAGCGCCGAGGGCAACGACCCGACTACCCGTTCCGATGTATGTTGGCAAAATGGCTTGGCTAAGGGGGTGCGCGCTCGTGGCGGCGCTGCTCTGGATCTGGCCGCAGCAGGTGCGGGCAGACGAAGCGCAGTCCGCCAAGCCGGCCTACGAATTGCCGATCGCGCCGGGGCCGGGAATCACCTGGGCCGGGCACTTG
Organism: Pseudomonadota bacterium; assembly: GCA_021849595.1. Lineage (GTDB taxonomy): Bacteria > Pseudomonadota > Gammaproteobacteria > Burkholderiales > Thiobacillaceae > JAJXXS01. The sequence goes on from JAJZSR010000056.1 coordinate 14,646, forward strand.
GATACCGAATGGCTTGCCAATCTGGGCGGCGGCCGCGCCTCGGGCACGGCCGCCGACACCGTGGGACACGTCGGTTTCACCATGGACAGCACTTATCTCCATTTGCCCCCCGGCGGCCGGCTTACCGTGGGCATATTGGGTGTTGCCGCCCACGGCCGCCAGGGGCAGATGTTTGGCGAGGTGCAGACGCTCAGCAACGACTGGGCGCCCTCCCTGGTGCGCTTGTACGACTTCAACTGGCGCCAGGATTTCGGTGCGGATAAAACGCTGCGGCTGGGCATGATGAACGTGTCCGACTATTTCGGCGTCGTGCCGGCGGGCAGCCAGTTACTCAATGCATCTTTCGGCATTGCTCCTACCGTCACTGCCAATGTGCCCCTTACCCCGACCTACCCTTATACTGGCACGGGTGTGGTCTACAGCCAGCTTGCGGGCGGTTGGACGGGCACCACCGGCCTGTTTCAGGGCAACCCCTTGAAGCCCGGACGGCCCTTCCAGGGGGGCTATATGGCTTTGGCGGAACTGGACCGGTCGTGGTCGGACGGAACAGCCAGGACCATGGCCGGATTGGGCCTTTGGCGCTACCGCCCCGCGCCGGGAAAGCGCGAGGCCTGGGGCTGGTACGGTC
>JAJZSR010000057.1 GCA_021849595.1 Pseudomonadota bacterium
GACGGCGCCCTGGTGACACGCACCGTCAACGAGGCGGCGGCGCGCATCCTCGGCGTCGATGCCGCCAGCCTGCTGGGCAGGCCGCTTGTCGGCTGGGGCGAAGGCGACAGCGCCCTGGCCCAGTTCGGCGCGCGCGCACACGAGCGTTTCAGCGCCGGCGACGTGAGTTGGCAGGAGCAGCTCGATTATGCCGCGCCCGGCGGCCCGCTCAAGCTGTTGGTGCGCGGCAGCCGTCTGCCGGCCGGCATGGAAGAAGGCCATACCCTGGTGTTCGACAACGTCACCAAGCTCATCCGCGCCGAGCGCGACGCCGCCTGGAGCGAGGTGGCCCGGCGCCTGGCACACGAGATCAAGAATCCCCTCACGCCCATCCAGCTCGCGGCGGAGCGGCTGGCGCGCAAGCTGGCCGACAAAGTGGCCAATGGCGACGCCGAATTCCTGGACCGCTCCACCCAGACCATCGTTAACCAGGTGGCAGCCATGAAGGGCATGGTGGACGCCTTCGCCAGCTACGCGCGCATGCCCAGCGCGCACCTGGGTGCCATGGACCTCAACGCCTTGGTGCGCGAAGTGCTGGGCCTGTACGACCGCAAAGTGCTCGGCCTGGAAGTGGCTCTTGCCGAAAACCTGCCCCCGGTAGCGGGAGATCCGGCGCTGCTGCGCCAAGTTCTGCACAATCTGTTGCAAAATGCGCAGGACGCCTTGCAGGGCGAGCCCACTCCCCACGTCACCGTCGGCACCGAACGGGCGGAGGGACTGGCCCGGCTGGCGGTGACCGATAACGGACCAGGATTTCCCGAACATCTCATGCAGCGGCTGTTCGAGCCATACGCCACCAGCAAGGCCAAGGGCACGGGCCTGGGGCTCGCCATCGTGCAGAAGATCGTCGAGGAACATCACGGAAACATCAGCGTGGAAAATCTGCAGCCGCGCGGGGCGCGCGTAACCATCACTCTGCCCCTGTATGAAAGAGAGGTCTCATGAGCGGCCATATCCTGGTGGTGGATGATGAGGTCGGCATCCGCGAATTGCTGTCCGAAATTCTCACGGAAGAGGGCTACGACGTGCACCTGGCGGAAAACGCCCAGGCGGCGCGCGCCTTCCGCCAACACACGCGGCCCGATCTGGTGCTGCTGGACATCTGGATGCCCGACACCGACGGCGTCACCCTGCTCAAGGAGTGGACCGCCACCGGCCAGCTCACCATGCCGGTGGTGATGATGTCCGGCCACGCCACCATAGACACGGCGATCGAGGCCACGCGCCTGGGCGCTGTGGATTTCCTGGAGAAACCCGTGGCGTTGGCCAAGCTGCTGGCCGCCGTGCAGAAACACCTCAAGAAAAGCGAAGGGCCGCGTCAGGTTCCGGTCATGGATCTCTCGGCCCTGGGCAAGAGCCCGCTGATCCAGGACCTCAAAAAGCGCCTGTCCGCCATCGCCGCCCACACCACGCCGGTGCTCTTCGTGGGCGAGGCGGGCAGCGGCTTCGACCTGTGCGCACGCCACCTGCACCAGCCCAATACCCCGTGGGTGGAAATCGACAACCGTGCCCTGCTGGCCTCGTCGCCGTTGGACTACGTGGAGCGGGTGCAGAACGGCACTCTGTTCCTGCCTGAGTTGACCGACCTCGCGCGCCTGGAGCAAAGGGGGCTGGACCTCATCATCGACAAGCTGGCCGCCAAGAGCGCCCGCCTGGTCACGGCCTGCAGCGGTAATCCCGAAGCGCTCATCAGCGCCGGCGAACTGGAGAGCCGCGTGTATTACCGCTTGTCCAACGTGCGCCTGCGTCTGCCCGCCCTGCGCGAGCACCGTGAGGACATCCCCGACATCGCCAATTTCATGCTCGCCCAGATGGTGGAGGCGCACCAATGTGGCCCGCGCCGCTTCACCGTGGCGGCCCTGAACCAGTTGCGCAACTTCGACTGGCCCGGCAACCTGCCTCAGCTCAACAGCGTGGTGCGCACCCTGGCCATCACCGCCGCGGGATCAGAAATGGACCAGGAGGAAGTCGCCCGCGTGCTCGGGCCCATCAAGGCGCAAAGCCAGCCGGCGCGCACCGCCGGCGTGTCCCTGGATCAGCCGCTACGCGAGGCGCGCGACGCCTTCGAGCGCCAGTATTTCGAATACCACATGCAAAAAGAGGGCGGCAGCATGACGCGGGTGGCGGAACGTGCCGGCCTGGAGCGCACCCATCTCTACCGCAAGCTCAAGCAACTGAACATCCGTCCCGGCCGGCGTCTCGACGAAGAGCTGTGAACATCCTCATCCTCGGCGCCGGCCAGGTCGGCGGCACGCTGGCGGAAAGCCTGCTGGCCGAGAACCACAACCTCACCCTGGTGGACGTGGATGGCGCCCGTCTGGCCGCGCTGCAGGAAAGGCTGGACGTCCGTACCGTGCAGGGACCGGCGTCGCTGCCCTCGGTGCTGCGCAAGGCCGGGGTGGAGGACGCCGACATGCTGGTGGCGGTGACGCGCAGCGACGAGGCCAACCTGGTGGCCTGCAAGCTGGCGGCGGATGTATTCCATGTTCCCGTGCGCGTGGCGCGCATCCGCGCGGCGGATTATCTGGGCGACGCCAGCGACTCGCTCAGGGAGCTGGCCAGGGAGCACTTCGGCGTCGATCACACCATCAGCCCGGAGCGCGAGATCACCGGCTATCTGGCGCGTCTGGTGGAACATCCGGAGGCCCTCCAGGTGGTGGACTTCGCCGACGGCCGCGTGCGCCTCGTCGCGGTGCGCGCCACGCGCGGCGGCGCCCTGGTCGGCCACGAACTGCGCACGGTGAGAAGCAACATGCCCCGCCTCGATTGCCGGGTGGTGGCCATCTACCGCAAGGACCGCGGCATCGCGCCCCAGGGCAGTACCGTCGTGGAGTTGGACGACGAAGTGTTTTTCCTGGCGCGGCGCCAGGACATCGCGCCCATGCTGAGCCAGTTGCGCCAGGTGGGGGCACCGGTGAAGCGCGTCATGATCGCCGGCGGCGGCAACATCGGTCGCGCCCTGGCCAGGCTGCTGGAGCGGCACTACCAGGTCAAACTCATCGATCACAACAAGGCCAATAGCGCGCGCCTGGCGGAAGAGCTCGTCCATACCCTGGCGCTGGTGGGCGACGCCACCGACGAAGACCTGCTGGAGCAGGAAAACATCGGCGACATGGACGTGTTCTGCGCCCTCACCAACGACGACGAGGACAACATCATGGCCGCCCTCCTGGCCAAGCGCATGGGGGCCAAGCGCGTCATCGCCCTCATCAATCGCGCCTCCTACGTCGATCTGGTGCAGGGCGGCAAAATCGACATCGCCATTTCGCCCGCCCAGGCTACGGTGGGCCCCATCCTCTCGCGCTTGCGGCGCGGCGACATGGCGATGGTGCACTCGCTGCGGCGCGGCGCCGCCGAGGCCCTGGAGGTCGTGGTGCACGGCGACCGCGCGAATTCCCGCGTCGTGGGCCGCCGCATCGGGGAAATCCCCTTGCCCGAAGAGGCCACCATAGGCGCACTGGTGCGCGGGAACGAGGTGCTGGTGGCGCATCACGACACGCTCGTGGAAAGCGGCGACCACGTCATCCTGTTCGTGCTCAACAAGCGCGCGATTCCCAAGGTGGAACGTCTGTTCCAGGTCGGCATCGGATTTTTTTGAGCGCGGCGCACGGCTGCCCGCGTATCGGCGATCATCGCAAGCTCCTGCCACAGCTCACCACCATGAACCGCGTCCTGCCCATCCTGCATGTTTTCGCGCTCGTGGTGGTGATGTTTTCCCTCGCCATGCTGCTGCCGCTCCTGGTGGCGGTGTTCGACCACGAGCCCGCCGTCGCCGCCTTCCGCACCGCTTTCCTGGCGACTTTCGGCACCGGCGCGCTGCTTTGGCTGGCTACCCGCCACCGCCGGCGCGAACTGCGCGTGCGCGACGGCTTCCTGCTGGTGTCCTTGGTGTGGACCGGCCTGCCGGCCTTCGCCGCCATTCCGCTCATGCTTTACCTGCCCCGGCTGGATTTCACCGATGCCTATTTCGAGGCGGTGTCCGGGCTGACCACCACGGGCGCCACCGTGTTGAGCGGCCTGGACCAACTGCCCTTCGCCCTCAACCTCTGGCGTACCGAGCTGGTATGGGTGGGCGGCATGGGCCTGATCGTGCTGGCGGTGGCGATCTTGCCGCTGCTGGGCATCGGCGGGCGCCAGATGTTCCGCGCCGAAACCCCGGGCCCCATGAAGGAAAGCCAGCTCACCCCGCGCATCGCCCAGACCGCCAAAGGCCTCTGGCTGGTGTACGCACTGTTCACCCTGCTGTGCGTCCTGGCCTACTGGGTGGCGGGCATGAGCGCGGAGGACGCCGTCATCCACGCCTTTTCCACCATGGGCCTGGGCGGGTTCTCCTCCCACGACGCCAGCTTCGGCTACTTCCATTCGCTGCCGGTGGAAATCGTCGCCGAAACCTTCATGCTCATTGCCGGCATCAATTTCTCCACCCATTTCCTCGCCCTGCGCAGCCTCAGCCTGCGGCATTATTTCCGGGACTCGGAAGCGCAGGCCTTCCTCGCCGTGACGCTGGCGAGCTGCCTGGGTATCGCGCTGTTTTTGTGGTTCAAGGGGGTGTACGGCGATTTTTGGCAGGCGCTGCGCTACGCCAGTTTCAACACCATTTCGATCGCCACCAGCACCGGCTACGCCGACACCGACTACAACCTCTGGCCGGTCTTTGCGCCCCTGTGGATGCTGCTTTTGTCCTGTTTCGCCTCCAGCTCGGGTTCCACCGGCGGCGGCATCAAGATGATCCGCGCCATGCTGCTCTTCAAGCAGGGCCTGCGCGAACTTACGCGCCTGCTGCATCCCCACGCGCTCCTGCCCGTGAAAGTGCGCGGCCAGGTCATCCCCAATACCATCATTTACGCCGTGCTGGCGTACTTGTCCCTCTATCTCACCAGCGCCGTCGCTATGACCCTGCTGTTGACCGCCAGCGGGCTGGATTTCCTGTCCTCCGTGTCGGCCGTGATCGCCAGCCTCAACAACACCGGGCCGGGGCTCGCCAAGGTCGGCCCGGCCACTACCTATGCCTCGCTCACGGCATTCCAGACCTGGGTGTGCACGACGGCCATGCTGCTGGGACGGCTGGAGCTCATGACTTTGCTGGTATTGTTTACTCCCGCCTTCTGGAGAAGCTGACTTGAGCCCCCTCATAGCCAACCTGGAGAAAATGCTCGCCGCCGGGCGCGACACGGCCTTGCTGCGCTTCGGCTTAGGGAGCGAACACCTCAAACTCAAGCAGCCGGCCGAGGCGGCCGCGCATCTGCGCCGCGCCGTCGAGCTCGACCCCGGCTATTCCGCCGCCTGGAAGCTGCTGGGCCGGGCGCTCGCCGAAGCCGGCGATACGGCCGGCGCGCGGCAGGCCTACCGGGAAGGCATCGCCCACGCGGAAGCCAAGGGCGACATCCAGGCGGCCAAGGAAATGCGCGTCTTCGCCCGCCGCCTGGACAGGGACGCAGGCTGAAGGTTTGCCCGCGGCCGGGCTTGGGGTTAAATTCCGCAAATTATTTTTTCGATATTCAGGAGCCAACGATGACCCGCATGGTGCATTGCGTAAAACTCGGCCGCGAAGCCGAAGGCCTGGCCTTTCCGCCCGTTCCCGGGGAGTTGGGCAAGCGCATTTTCGAGAACGTCTCCAGGGAGGCGTGGACCGCCTGGACACGCCAGCAGACCATGCTGATCAACGAAAACCGCCTCAATCTGGCAGACGCCAAGGCCAGAAAATACCTCTCCGAACAAATGGAACGCTTCTTTTTCGGCGAGGGTGCGGAGATGCCGGCCGGCTACGTGCCGCCCAAGAGTTGAGCCGCGGCGCTCAATCTTTGCCCCGCCGCAGCCGTTTTATGGGCATGACCCGGACGCTGATCCGCCTTTGCCTGGCCGCCGCCGCGCTCGCCCTTGCCGGCTGCGGCGCGGACAAATCCGCCCCTCAGGAAGCGCCGCCGGTCGCCGTCAGTCTCGCCACCGTGGTCGAGCGCCCGGTCGAGGACACGGTGGACGCCTATGGCACGGTGGAGAGCCAGGTTGCCCCCCAAGTGGCGGCAGAGGTCGCCGGGCGCATAGAAAGAATTCTCGTCGAAACGGGCGACAAGGTGCAGGCCGGCCAGCCCCTCGCCCTGATCCAGGCCAGCGACTACGCCACCGACGTGAGCGCGCAGCGCGCCAACCTGCGCCGCCTGGAAGCCGAGCGCGCCAATTTGCGCCAGACCCTGGCGCGCAACGAATCGCTGGCGCGCCAGGGCTTCCTGTCCAGCGCCGCCCTGGACAACACGCGCACCCAGCTAAAAGCGCTGAATGCGCAGATCGAGCAGGCCGGCGCGGGGCTGAACCAGTCCTCGCGCAATCTCTCCCGCACCACCGTGCGCTCCCCCGTGGCCGGCATCGTGCAAAGCCGTCTGGCGTCGGCCGGCGACTATGCGCGCGCCGGCCAGCCGCTGTTCGTGATCGCCACCGAACAGGCCCAGAAAGTACATCTCCCCCTGCCGGAAAATCTCACCGATCGACTCAAGCCGGGCATGGGGGTGCATCTCACCACCCCGGTCAGGACGGGAACGTTCGACAGCGTCATCAGCGAGCTGCGGCCCATGATCGGGACCGGCAACCGCGCCGTCGAGGCCATCGTGCCGCTGCCTCCCGGCCTCAGCCTGCCGGCCGGCGCGAGCGTGGACGGACGCGTGGTGCTGGCCACTCGGCCTGCCGCCCTGGTCGTGCCGGACGAGTCGGTCGTGATCCGCCCCGCCGGCCAGGTCGTGTACACCGTACAAGGCGGCCGCGCCGTGGCCCACACGGTACAGACCGGCGCGCGCCAGGGCGGCTGGGTGGAGGTCCGCGCCGGGCTGGCTGCCGGTGAGCGGGTGGTGAAGGACGGTGCCGGCTTCCTGAGCAACGGCGCGCGCGTGCAGGTGGTGCGCTCGGCCCCATGACGCTGCCGGAGCTTTCCATACGGCGGCATGTGCTGGCCTACATGCTGTCCGGCCTGCTGGTGCTGTTCGGCCTCATCAGTTATACCCGCATGGGCGTCGAACAATACCCCGACGTCCAGTTCCCCTACATTTCCATCACCACCACCGACGCCGGCGCCAACCCCACGGTGGTCGATGCCAGCATCACCAACGTCATCGAAAACCAGGTCAATAGCATCCCCGGCGTCGAGCACATCTACTCCTTCTCGTCGCCGGGCGCATCACTCATCAACGTGCAGTTCGCCCTGGACAAGAACATCGACGTCGCCTTCAACGAGGTGCAATCAAAAATCGGCCAGATCGTGCGCCGGCTGCCCAAGGGCGCCGATCCGCCGGTGGTGGCCAAGATGCAGACCAACAGCGAGCCGGTGATGTGGCTGGTGCTGCAGGGCGACCGCACCGCACAGCAACTGAACCTCTACGCCGAAAACGTGCTCAAGAAAGAGCTGGAAACCATCCCTGGCGTAGGCGAGGTGCAACTGGGCGGCAAGCGCGAGCGCCAGATCCGCGTCAATCTCAGCCCGGCCCTCATGGCGGCCTACCGAGTCACGCCGCAGGACATCTTCCAGGCTTTCGCGCGCCAGCATTTGCAGTTGCCGGGCGGATTCGTCACCGGCAAGGACACCGAATTCCAGCTCAAGCTCGATCTCGAATTTCATTCCGTGGCGGCGCTCTCGCGCATGATCGTGGCCTGGCGCGACGGCGCGCCTATCCGCCTGGGCGACGTCGGCCAGGTGCAGGACGGCCTGGCCGACAAGCGCGAGGTGGCGCGCTTCGACGGCCAGCCGGGGGTCGGCCTGGGGCTCGTCAAGGTCACGGGGGCGAACACGGTCGCCATCGTCGACGCCGTGAAGCACAAGCTCGCCAGCCAGATACTGCCGCAACTGCCCCCCGGCATGAAGCTCACCATCGCCTCCAACGATGCCGACTACATCCAGGAACTGGTGGCGACGCTGCAGGAACATCTGTTGGAAGGCACCCTGCTTACCGCGCTCGTGGTGTGGCTGTTCCTGCGCAACCTGCGCTCCACCCTGATCGTCGCCGCCGCAATACCGGTGTCGCTGCTGGGTGCCATCGCGGCCATGTATTTCTTCGGCTATTCCTTCAACAGCATCACCCTGCTGGCGCTGCTGCTGCTGATCGGCGTGGTCGTGGACGACGCCATCGTAGTGCTGGAAAACATCGTGCGCCACCGCGAGCACTACGCGCCCAATCGCATCAAGGCAGCCCTGGACGGCAGCCGCGAAGTGACTTTCGCGGTCATCGCCGCGAGCCTGTCGCTGGTGTCCATCTTCGCGCCGGTGTTCTTCATGGGCGGCATCGTCGGCCAATTCTTCAAGTCTTTTGCCATCGTCGTGGTGGTAGGCGTGCTCGCCTCGCTATTCGTGTCCCTCACGCTTACGCCCATGCTCTGTTCGCGCTACCTCAAGGTGCGCAAGTACAGCGACGCTCCCTTTGCGCGCGCGCTGGGCGATGCCTTTGCCGCCATGGATCGCCGCTACCGCAGCCTCATCACCCTGGCGCTGGGGCACCGCTGGAAGGTGGTGGCCATCACCGCCGCCGTGGTGCTGTCCGCCGGCTTCTTTTTTGCCCAGGTGGGCAAGAGCTTCGTGCCCAACGAAGATCAAGGCGCCTTTCTCATTTCGTTCAAGACGCCGCAGGGCTCCAGCATCGACTACACCCAGGACCGCCTCAAGCTGGTCGAGGCGGTGCTCGCACGGCACCGCGAAATCCGCAGCTATTTCGCCACCGTGGGCCAGGGCGTCAACGCCCAGGTCAACCAAGGCACCGTCTATGTACGCATGCAGCCCAAGGCGCAGCGCAGCATCGGCCAGCAGGCTTGCATGGAGGCGCTGGCGCGGGAACTTAACCGTATTCCCGGCGTGGAAGCCTTCCCTTCGCAGATCGGCCTGGCCGCCGGGGTGCGCGGCGAGCCGCTGCAGTTCGCGGTGCGCGGACCCAATCTCGACGAGGTGGCCAAGCTCGCGCACACCCTGCGGGCGCGCCTGGCCGGAATCCCCGGCATGGGGCGGGTGGATACCGATGCCCAGTTCAACCTGCCGGAACTGGCCCTGCACGTCGACCGCAATCGCGCTGCCAGCCTGGGGCTCTCGGCCGCCGACGTGGGGGAGGCGGTCGATCTTTTGGGCGGCGGCATGACCGTGGCGCGCTTCAACAACCTGCCCGGCGACGGCCAGCGCTACGACATCCGCGTCAAGGCTGCGCCTGGGCAGATCACCCAGCCTGCGGACCTGGACAAGATTTATCTGCGCACCCCGGCCGGCGACATGGTGCCATTGGGCAGCATCGCCCGCTTCGTGCAGACCACCGGCCCCGCCGCCATCGCGCGCCTGGACCTGCGCTATGCGGTCAACTTCTACGTCGCCCCGACCATGCCGTTGGGCGAGGCGGTGCAGCGCACGCGCGAGCTTGCCAAGAATCTGCTGCCGCCGGGCTACAACCTCCTGTTCACCGGCCAGGCGGCGGAATTCGACAAGACGGTGAAATACATCTCCTTTGCCTTCTTCCTCGCCCTGGTGCTGCTGTACATGACGCTCGCCAGCCAGTTCAATTCCTTCCTCCAGCCGCTCATCGTCATGCTGGCCCAGCCGCTGGCGGTGGTGGGCGGCGTGTTCGCGCTCTGGCTGTTGGGTAACGTTTTCGGCATGGCGAGCATGACGCTCAACATCTATTCCATGATCGGCCTGGTGCTGCTCATCGGCCTGGTGGCCAAGAATTCCATCCTGCTCGTGGACCTCACCAACCTGCGCCGTTCCCAGGGCATGGGCGTGGATACGGCCCTGCTGGACGCCTGCCCCACGCGCATGCGCCCCGTGCTCATGACTTCCTTCACCATCATGCTCGCCATGCTGCCCGCGGCCATGGGCGTGGGCGCGGGCGCCGAAACCAACGGCCCGCTCGCCGTCGCGGTGATCGGCGGCATGCTCAGCTCCACGCTGCTCACCCTGGTGGTGGTGCCGGTGGTCTACTCCCTGGTGGAAAACGCCCTCTTGCGACGCCGCGCGGCGCGACGCTGAACGATGGCCGGCCAATATTAAGCGCGCGTTAAGTTTTCTTTCGGCGCATCGATTCAGATATCCCGCCACCCGTCCATAGAAAACAGATACTAAAAATCCCTCCTTATGCGGCCCTGAAATCCGCGCTTCGGGCGCTGCCCGTCCCACAAATTAATTTAGTTGCAAATAAATTCTTTCTGATTTACAAAAACAACACTTTGCTATAGGGCACAACGCCCGAGTTCCATAGCGGCAAAACAACATCAAAAAAAGAGGGCCCTGCAGGCGAAGGGTCCCACACAAACTACGCAGCCTGCATTCAGGGGCTGCGGTTTCGCTTCATTTGATTTTCATTTGAGCGCCGCGCGAGGCGGGATGCCCCTTGCCCGGCAAACGAAACCGAAGGAGGAACAGATGTCTGCCGAAACGACACAAGAAGCATGGAATGAAAGCAGCGAAGAGGGCAAGCCGGCCAAGCTGGGATGGCGGGCCCTCTATCTCAAGGAGGACTGGTGGGCGATCTGGGTCGGCATCGGCCTCATGGCCATCGCCATCATGTTTTTCAATCAGGGCAACACCCTGCTGAAAACGCTCGCCATTAATCCGGGCGGCCTCAAATGGACGTCTCTCGGCCAGCTCGGCGGACACTTCGCCAACAACGCGCAGACCTATGCCATGCAGTTCGTTGCCTGGTTGGTGATTTTCGGGGCCAGCACGCGCGTCATGGGTATCAAGCTGTCCAAATTCGTGCCCGCCTTCGTCTTCCTCTACGTGATGTCCATCTTGATGTTTGCCATCGCGGGCTGGGCCAACGCGGCCAAGTTCAACTTGGAGCCGCCGCTGGTCGCCCTGGTGGTGGGTCTGGTGGTCGCCAATACCGTCCGCCTACCGGCGTGGATGGACAGTGCCTTCCGGGTGGAATACTTCATCAAGGTCGGCATCGTCCTGCTGGGCGCGACTTTTCCCATCACCCTGGTATTGACGGCCGGGCCAGTGGCCATCGGGCAGGCGACGATCATTTCCATCACGACCTGCGCGGTGATTTATTTCGTGGCCACCCGCGTATTCGCCCTGGACAAGCGCCTGGCAGCGGTCATCGGCGTAGGCGGCTCGGTGTGCGGCGTGTCCGCTTCCATGGCAATCGCCGCCTCGGTGAACGCCAAGAAGGAACATCTGTACACCTCCGTCACCCTGGTGGTGGGCTGGGCGCTGGTCATGATCCTGGTGCTGCCCTTCGTCTCCAAGGCGCTCGGCCTCCTGCCCGGCGTCGCCGGAGCGTGGATCGGCACGTCGGAATTTGCCGACGCGGCGGGCTTTGCCGCCGCCAGCGCCTACGGCAAGATGGCCGGCAACGAAGATGCCGCCATCAAGGGGTTCACCCTGATGAAAGTGATCGGACGCGACCTGTGGATCGGCATCTGGTCCATCGTCTGGGCGCTGATCGCCACCGTGGTCTGGGAGAAGAAGGAAACCGGCGCGCGGCCCGATGCACGCGAGATTTGGTGGCGCTTCCCCAAGTTCGTCATCGGCTTCTTCGTCGCCTCCCTGCTCATGACCATGATGACCAGCGGCTACAGCACGGCCGACTTCAACAAGACGGTCAAGCCCGACCTCATCATGCCGCTCGTGTCGCTGCGCACCTGGGCGTTTATCTTCTGCTTCCTGAGCATAGGCTTCACCACCCGCCTGCGTGAACTCAAGCCGGTGGGCTGGAAGACCTTCACGGCGTTTACCATCGGCGTCATCGTGAACGTCATCCTGGGCTATCTGCTCTCGGTGCACGTCTTCGCGGGCCATTGGGCAGCGCTCTAATACCCGCCCACAGGGTCGGCGTGAGCCGGCCCTTTTTTGAGGAGTGCGTCATGGAACAATCGCAATGCCTCCACTGCCGCCACGCCCTGTTGCGCGCAGACCGCCTGGAAGTGGTCATTCCCGGCCTGAACATCCTGAGTTCCGCCTATGGTTCGGTGCGCGGCGAAACCGGCCTTTGCAGGCGGCACGACAAATTCATCACCGCGCGGTCCACCTGCGCCGACTTCGAGAGCAGGGCTGCTCTTTCGGGGTAGTGCTCCCTGCCGGCGACACGCGGGCAAGCTTCCGGCCTATGGCATGCTCTTCCGCCGCTCAGCGGCTGCGCAGCACCCGGGCGCGCGGGCTATGCTCAAAACCCAGCTTGGCGTAGTACCCGCCGGCCTTGGGTGCGGCCAGCAGCACAATCATGCATTCCGGCCCAAGGCCGGCGGCCTGATGTTCGGCATCAGGCGTTCAGCCGGCGCAGTCGCCCCGATGCCCTCCTGACTTGGGCGGCCAACGTCCCAATTATGCCGCGCCGCCTGGCGGCGTTGGCTTGAATGGATTGTTATGCCGCAATCAATGTCCCCTGATGAAAGACAATCTGCCAGACACCGCCGTTGTGTCGCCAGATCGTTGACCGTTGGCTTAGGCGGCCTGCTTGGTCGAGTCGATAAGTTGCCAAGTAAAGATTTGGCGAAAGCTCCTGACATGCAAAATCTGTTATCTGGTAAGACTCGGCGACAGGTTTGGAATGCCTGCTTTCCAGCGTGTCAAGAATAAATGCCTTGGAGTACCTGCGTCCGGAAGCGCCGATTTCCCAGAACTCGGGGGCCATCATCGCTTCAAAATGGGCACGGGACGTACCAAATTCTGGATGGTGAAAAATTGGCTCTCGCGTAGCGAGAGCTTCGGTGGCTTGCTCAATGGAGATCTGAGAGTCGTTCATACGGCACAACGTTGAAGTTGAGGGGCTGGCCAAAAGCGAGCGAAGCGTGCTTTTGGGCAGTCCCTTTCGAACGCCATGTTGGGCGGCCAGTTGTTCCGCACGCGCTAGATCAGGGGCAGCGCCAGCATTACCAGGCCGGCAACCCCCACCAACCACACGAGCGATCGCAGGATGGGAACACCACTTACATAGGTCGGGACATAGACGACGCGTGTGATGAGGAAGATTGATGCCGCGGGGGCCACCTCGCTCGTGTCCCCACTCTTCACCAACGCGAGTAGCACCAGGGCGAGGATATCGGCGAAGCCTCCAGCATGTTGTTCTTGGCGCGGTCCAGCCGGCCCGCAATAACCGACATCTCCCGCGGATTGTCGCGGTTGCCCACGATGCCGCACAAATCGAAGCCAAAGCGCGATGTTTCCGGCAGGAAGAGCTGCAACACATAAAGGGCCAGCACCAGAAGGATGATTGTCGTCAGAGTCATCGGCTCGGGCTCCTGGTGCACCCAAGAAGATCGGCTTCGACGTTCGCCAAGTCGGAACCTCCAACGTAGGCATAAAACCTCAGCACATCCACATGACCCCTACCGCCCGGGCTGAGTCGCGGCGCGCAGCGCCATCGGTTCGATCCTGTTGTTGGGCGTGTTTCTCGTCGCCAGCACCAGCACTTCCGAAGGTAGCCTCGCGGATATGAGATCGCTTCTTCGATTGCTCGGATTTGAGTTCTCTTCAGATCAACCATGATCTTCCTGTGCCGCCCAACGTAGAGGTAACCGGCCTGCGCGGCTTTTCGCGCAGGTCCGGTTGACCGCCATGTTAGATTTCATTTGCATAGGCGACTAGAGCGACTTTCTAGAGAATTGAAGAAGCAACAGTTCGAAACAAGCCAACAGCATGATCTGAAACACCAGTTTGTTACAGCGATAGAGGTACTCGGCATACGACATTTTGTGTAACGCACCAGTGCCACCGCTTCGATAGAGAATGTGCTCTCGTGAGTCGTCTAGCTTGAACCACCTATGATGTGAGGCGTTGCGAACGGCGCTGTCGTACTCTGCGACAAACGATGACATCGCAGCGTTGCCCGAAAGGCAATTTGTTCTATTGGCCTTGTTGATCGACCGAAACTGTTTTAGATCCATCGCCTTCATTTGATCGTATGGCCGCCCGGCAACGATGTTGTTGATCGCCGCCGGTACATCAAGATGAGAGCCGAGCAACTCAAATGCATTCCCATAGAACATCTTCGATGTTTCAAAGGCGCTAGATGTTGCTACCGCATCCGGTGGCAGCGGTAAGTCGCTACGCAGGTATACAAGGGTTTGGTTGAACTCTGTGTAGCCGCGAAAGTATTCCGCCAGAATGTCTGAGTACCCCTGGAAGCGATCGGTCTTGAGATCGCGGTCGTAGTCCTCCGCGAGGCGAAAGAACTCTACGGAGTTCTGGCTGTGAGCGTTCTTAAGTTCCTCAGCTACCTGGTCCAAGAGAGCTTGTGTGCGTGGGGCGAGCATTCTTGTGAAGAATTGAAACACCGCCTCATCGAGGTTGTGGTCGTCCGTTCTAGCGGTTCCCCAAAATGAATCAAGCTGCGCATCCCGCAAACTGTTCTGCCCGGTTCGATGAAACCGAAGCGCTTTCTGAATGATCTTCCAATAGTCGCTGGCCCTCGGAAGACCTCCAAGGTCGACGAAGATGTCTCTGAATTCTGGACCTACCTGGCCTGGGGATCGAGTAATTGAAATGCGTGGCTTCGGCTGGTCGAAGGAGGGAAAGTACATATCCTGGTGCAGCCGATCCTTTGAAATCGTAAATCCGACACCGAGATTGATGATTTTTCCTTCCTCGGAACCCTCCTTGCAGTTGTTGTCCCAGCGAATCTTGACCCTAGGTGGCTCATCTAGGATTAGGGTCAGGCCAATGTCTGTTCCGCAGTGGGGGCACGGGAACGTCATAGGCTGTTCGATCTCGTGACCAACCTGGATACGAGCGGTGATGGGCTTTGCGCAGGTTAAGCACAGAACGTATGTTCGACTAATCATGAATGCGCGATAGCAGGGCTAGAGAGAGGGATATGAAATCTAACGTAGAAGTGAGGGGCGTCCCTCTCGACCGCTGGGTTGGGTGACACGATGAATGAAACCACGGTTTTTTATACTTTCCCTTCTATTGCTGCCACTAGGCTTCGCACTGATTTTCTACGGTGGAGACGCCATGGGATGTAGGACAAGCACAGAACGATGGTTGGCACGGAGAAACTTAACACTGCCCCGGATAGCTGTGAGGCTGCGACGACGTGCCCGGAAACTTCTGGCGGCAAGAACTTTGACACGACCTGCACCAGGAATGACAGGAACAGGAGAGCGGACCCAAAAATAAAGTCAGACCGTTGTTGTGCCAGTTCGGTGGCCACGATGGTGTCGGCGCCCCACATGAGCGTGGCAATAGAGACAAGGG
>JAJZSR010000224.1 GCA_021849595.1 Pseudomonadota bacterium
CCAACTGCTTGCCCGCGAGCTGGCGCGCCAGGCTCAGATCGTCGCCTTGACCGAAACCTTTGCCATCATCACCCTGAGCGTAATAGCGATGTTGCCGCTGTTGTTCTTCCTGCGCGGCAAGCTGCCGCGGCGCGGCCCGCCGGCGGCATCCGAATAACGGCAGCCTCAGGCCTGGCTAAGGCCGAGGCCGAGGCCGCTGTATAGCTCCAGCATGCGCTGGGCCATGCGGACGGTGGACCATTCCCGCGCATAGATGCTCCCGCGCTCGCCCAGTTGGCGCGCTTTTTCGCGGTCGTCCAGCAATCCTGCAACGCGGCGTGCGTAAGCCGCGGGATCATCGGGGGCGATCAGGCAGCCCTGTCCTTCCTTCAGCACGTCCGCCGTGCCCAGATGGGCTTGGGCGACCACGGGGATGCCCAGTGCCATGGCTTCCAGCAGCACGAGGCCCTGGGTTTCCGTGCGCGAGGCAAAGACGAATACGTCGGCGGCGCAATAGCAATCGTGCAATGGGGCGCCGCGCTGCAAATATCCCAGAAAGCGCATTTGGTCCCCCAGCCCTTGCGCCTCGGCCTGCATTCTGAGGGCGGGCAGGGCGGGCCCTTCCCCGGCGATGAGCAGCAGAGCGTCGGGGTGCGCGGTGCGCAGATGGGCCAAGACCGATATCAGGAAGCCGATGTTTTTTTCGTGGGCCACACGGCCCACGTACAGCAGCAGCGGCCGATCCAGCGGGATGCCATGACGGCGACGGAAGGCGGCGCCGTCGCCGCCCTGGAAATCCTGCAGAGGCAGGCCGGTGGGGATGACCTGCATGGGTGTCGTCACGCCGTATTCGGCCAGCTTGTTGCGCATGGCCGTGGAAGGGGCGATGACGGCGCCCACTTCATCACATTGCCGCCGCGAAATGCGCCGCGCCAGAAGCGCTAGCCAGGCCTGTGGCAGCCAGGGAAAATAGTGGTGGAAATAGCCCTCGAACAGGGTGTGATAGGTTTCCACCATAGGCAGACCGTGGCGGCGGGCCCAGCGGACGCCCGCGCGGTGGGCCAGGAAGGGCGTGTGGATGTGGACGACGTCGAAGTCCGCGGGGCGCAGGCGCTCCAGCGCGTGATACAAAGCACGCGGGCGCATGAGGCGGTCTTCGGGATCGCGCGGCACGGCCCAGCCGGCGACTCGGTGGATGGCCGGATCGGGGGAGGCGCCGGGATAGTCGGGCGCGACCAATATGCTGTCATGGCCCGCTTCGTGCAGGCTGCGGCGCAGGGTCTGGATGGACGTAGAAACCCCGTTGACGCGGGGAAAGTAAACGTCCGAAATCATGAGGATGCGCATGGCCGCTCCCGGGAGGAGGCGCCATGTTTGCGCATAAATGTGTCGTTGATGTTACAGCGGAGCTAAGAACTGGGCCGGTCGACGCGATGCAGGGTGCGCGTGACGGAGAGCCATGCACCGAGCCAACTGAAGAGCGCAGGGAGGCAGACTAGCAAGGCTTGCTGGGCGGGGCTTAGGAACAGCAGGGAATAACGGCTGCCGTAAAGCGCGCTCAGGGTGCCTACCGGGCCGTCGAGCAGGCTCATCAAAAGGGCCAGGATCAGCAGCGTCGCCCCGCCCGCGGCCAGGCCTTGGAGCAGGCCTTGATACAGATAGGGGAGGCGCAGGTAGGCGTCGCTTGCGCCGATCAGGCGGCTCACCTGGATTTCTTCGCGCCGGGCCAGGGTGGCGGAGCGTATGGTGTTCGCGGCGATGGCAGCGAGGGCAATGGCAAACAACGCGGCGATGAACAGCGCCAGGGTTTGCACCAAGGCCAGCGCCGCGGCCAGGCGTTTGGCCCACATGCTGTCGGACGATATTTGATCCACGCCGGGCCAGCCGGCGTACTCCCGGCTCAGGCGCGCGAGGACGCCGGGGCTTGGGTCTTTGGGGGTAAGCACCCAGGCGTCGGGCAGGGGGTTGTCGCTCAAGCCGGCCAGCGGGTTGGCGAGTCCGTCGGCCCGGAGTTGCGCCAAGGCATCCGCCTTGGAAACGAAGCGGGCGCTGGCGAGATTGCCGTCATGTACCAGCCGCTGGCGCAGGCGCGCGAGCGTGGCGCCGTCGATGTCGGCTTTGAGGTAGAGAGTGATTTGCGGCTGCGCGGGCAGCCGGCCGCCCAGTTGCACGAGGTTGGCATAGCCCAGATACAGGCTGCCGGGCAAGGCCAGCGCCGCGGCCATGGCGAGCGTGGCGAACAGCGCCGCGTAAGGGTTGCCCAGCCAGCGCCGCAACGCCAGCAGAAAGGCATGACGGTGATAGCGCAGCCAACGCATCACGCTAACCTGCCTTGGTCCAGATGCACCGTGCGCGTGCGCGGCAGCGCGAGGGCGCGTTCGTCATGCGTGGCGATGGCGATGGTGGCACCCACTTGGTGGAAATCCTGGAACAGGCCGAGGATTACCGCGGCGTATTCGGCGTCCAGATTGCCGGTGGGTTCGTCCACCAACAGCAGGGCGGGGCGCGACACGATGGCTCGGGCGATGCATAGGCGCTGCTGCTCGCCGCCCGAGAGCGTGAGGGGCATGGATTTTTCGCGTTCCAGCAGGCCGACCTTGTCGAGCGCCGCGCGTGCGCGCTTGAGCGCCTCGTGCCGCGTGGCGCCGGCGATCATGAGCGGCAGGACGGTGTTTTCCATGACGCTGCGGTCGAACAGCAGCTTGTGGTCCTGGAACACCAGGCCGAT
>JAJZSR010000225.1 GCA_021849595.1 Pseudomonadota bacterium
CAGCGCGGCGGCCTCGCGTGCCACGTCGGTGCCGCGTTCACCCATGGCGATGCCGACATGGGCGGCCTTGAGGGCGGGCGCGTCGTTGACGCCGTCGCCGGTCATGGCCACGATCTCGCCGGCGTGCTTGAGGGCCTGCACCAAGCGCAGTTTGTGCTCCGGCCGCAGGCGCGCGCAAATGGGCGCGGCCTTCAGACGCTCGGCAAGCGCGTCGTCGTCGAGGGTTTCGATTTCCGCGCCGCTGATCACCGCGCCCGTCTCGGCCAAACCCACCCGGCGGGCGATGTTGAGCGCGGTGGCGGGATGGTCGCCGGTCATCATGACGACGCGCACCCCGGCGGCGCGGCATTCGGCAATGGCCGCCGGCACTTCCGGCCGTGGCGGATCGACAAAGCCCACCAGGCCGAGAAAAGTGAAGTCGAAATCATGCTGGCTGACGGGCTTTTCCGTGCCGGTCCACGCGCCCATCGCCACGCCCAGCACGCGCAGGCCGCGGCCGGCCATGTTCGCCGTGCGCGCGGCGACGGCCTGCCGTCCATCGGGCGGCAGGTGGCACAGATCGGCAACCGCTTCGGGCGCACCCTTGCAGGCAAGCAGCCGCCGGGCCGGCGCGGCGGTGGCGAAAACCTGGGTCATGGCGAGAATCTCCGGCCCGATGTCATATTTCCACTCCGGCGCCCAGTCGGCGTGGATGTGCTCGGTGCCGGACAGATGCTCGCGGCCAAAGGCCTGAATCGCCTTTTCCATGGGATCGAAGGGATCCGCCGGCGTGGCAAGCACGGCAAACTCGACCAGGCGGTGGAATTGCTCCGCCAGCAACTGCTCGCCATCGGCGCGGAAGCGCGCGCCGAGCGTATCCAGCTCGGCCAACTGCATGCGGTTCTGCGTGAGGGTGCCGGTCTTGTCCACTGCAAGCACGGTGATGGCGCCAAGCGTCTCCACCGCCGGGATGCGGCGCGTGAGCACCTGCCGGCCCGACAACCGCCAGGCGCCCAAGGCCAAAAAAACGGTGAGTATGACCGGAATCTCTTCGGGCAGGATGGCCATGGCCAGCGCAATGCCGCCCAGCAGACTGGGCAGGAAATCGCCGCCGTCCCACAGCCAGCCGATCAGCACATAGGCCGCCGCCAAGCCCAGCCCCACGCCGCTCAAGTTGCGCACCAGGCCGCGCGAGCCGACCTGCAGGGGGGAGATTTCCTCGGCCGTGGCGGCAAGCGTGAGGCCGATCTTGCCCACGGCGGTGGCCCGGCCGGTGGCGCATACCTCAGCCATGCCCACGCCCTGAACCACGACGGTGCTGGCAAACAGCGACGGCGTGCCCTCGTCGCCCGCTTCTCCGAGCGCCACCTCCCCGGCAGCGGCCGGCAGCCGCGCGACCGGCACCGCCTCGCCGGTGAGCAGCGATTCGTCCACGACCAGCCGCCCTTCCTGCAGTTGGGCATCGGCCGGCACCCGGTCTCCCTCGTGCAGCACGAGGAGATCGCCCACCACCAGATCGCGCCCGGCAATGCGCTGTTCGCGCCCGTCGCGGATCACCAGGGCGCGCGGCGCGGACAGATCGCGCAGCGCTTCCAGGGCATGCTGGGTGCGGCGCTGCTGGACGAAAGTGATGGCTATGATGAAAAAAACGAAGGACAGCAAGAACAGCGCTTCGGCGCGATTCCCCAGCAGCAGATAAATGCCGCCCGCCGCAAGCAGCATGAGAAACATCGGCTCCGCCAGCACGCCCAGCACGATCGCCCAGGCGCTTTTCGGCTCGGCGCCCGGCAGCAGGTTGGGGCCTTGTGCTTGCAGCCGCCGAGCGGCCTCGGCGCCGCTCAGGCCGGCGGGTTGGGGCGCGGAGTGCGCCGGGATGCTCATGAGGGTATCGGCCTCCTTGTGGACCGCGAGCCGCATGTTTCACGCGGCCTTAAACATATCATCATGGGACTGCGGCCAATGCCGCACTCTTGCACCAAATCCCTGCCGCGCTGTCCGTATGTTCTTTTGGAGGAGCCACGACCATGAGCGAAAGACCCCTGAGCCCGAACGAACTCGAAGCACTCAATGCCTGGTGGCGCGCCGCCAATTACCTCGCCGTGGGGCAAATCTACCTCATGGACAATCCGCTGCTCAGGCAACCGCTTGCGCCCGAGCACGTCAAGCCGCGCCTGTTGGGCCATTGGGGCACCACGCCGGGGCTCAATTTCCTTTACGCCCACATGAACCGCGCCATCCGCCGGCGCGACCTCAATGCCATTTTCATCACCGGCCCCGGCCACGGCGGCCCAGGCCTGGTGGCAAGCGCTTGGCTGGACGGCACCTATAGCGAAATCTACCCCGACGTCTCGCGCGACGAGGACGGCATGAAGCGGCTGTTCCGTCAGTTCTCCTTCCCTGGCGGCATCCCCAGCCACGTGGCGCCGGAAACCCCCGGCTCCATCCACGAAGGCGGCGAGCTGGGTTATGCGCTGTCACACGCTTATGGCGCGGTGCTGGACAACCCCGACCTGCTGGCGCTGTGCGTGGTGGGCGACGGCGAGGCCGAAACGGGCCCTTTGGCGACCTCGTGGCATTCCAACAAATTCCTCAACCCGAAAAGCGACGGCGCAGTGCTGCCGGTGCTGCATCTGAACGGCTACAAGATTGCCAACCCCACGGTGCTGGCGCGCATCGGCCGGGACGAGCTGAGCGCGCTGCTCACCGGCTATGGCTAC
>JAJZSR010000058.1 GCA_021849595.1 Pseudomonadota bacterium
GCGCAGTGAAGCGAGCCGTAAGGGCGGCGCCCACCGCCGTAAGCGAGCCCATGTTCGCCTACGCTGCCCATGTGCCAAGGGGCTGCGCTTCGGCGCTGCCCCGCGAAGGCCAGCGGTACAAATTGGCTTCCGCCGATTGGCAAGAAATCCGGTATTCATATGCTTCCCCATCATTTTCGGGGCCGGTCTGGTGAAATATCCGGGCTAAGGCCGCCGGCCCAGGCGAGCGCGGCCTGCACTTCGCCGCGCACCGCCTCCACCAGCGCCGCCAGGTATTTTGGGTCGGGAGGTGCCTCGCCCACCTCGACACCCATCAACAACAAGCGCGTCGGCAGCTCACCCAGGCGCTCGGCAAGCTGCAGGGTTTCCTCCAGACCGAAACCGTGCGTTGACGTGCGATGTACCAGGACGCCGTTCAACGCGCGGCCTTCCAGGCGGTGCAGCGTGCCGGGCGGCGCGCCGCTGCGCACCGCATCCACCAGGATCACCACGGCGGCACCGCGCATGTGCTCGATGAGGCGCGGCCCGGGACGATCCAGGGCCGCGATTTCGACCCGCTCCGGATCGAAACTGCCCTGCAGGGCATGCGCGACGAGGAAACCCACGTTGTCCGTCTCGGCGGGCGAGCCGATACCAAGCACGCGTACCAAAGGGAGGGCGGGCACGCTCATGGGCGATCGATACACAGATCCAGAAAATGGGTGGCGCAGGAAATACATGGATCGTAGTTGCGGATCACCGTCTCCGCCTGCTGCCTGAGCACGGCGTGCGGCCGATCCAGCCCGGCGCGGGTGAGCGAGCGGCGCAAATCTTCCTCCATGCGCGCCTGGTTCTGGCTGGTGGGCGGCACGATACGGGCGCTCAGCACCCGTCCGTCGGCGGCCAGTTCGTAGCGGTGCCACAGCATGCCGCGCGGCGCTTCCGTTGCGCCGTAGCCGACGCCGGCGCGCGGCGGCGCGGAAAGATAGGGCCCATCGGTCGGAGCATAATCCTTGAGCACACCGAGGGCCAGCAGCAGGGCACCGTGGATCTCCAGGGCGCGCGCGACCACGCTGTCATACATGTTCGCGGAAGGAAACGCCCGCCCGCTCTCGCGCGCCAGTTGTTGCGTGGCCGCCGGCAGGCGGTCGAAGTTGAGATTCATGCGCGCCAGCGGCCCGACCAGATAATCGCTGCCGCGATGCCTGCAATGCAGCGCGGTGGAGTGCGGTACCTGGCTTTCCTCGAATTCCTCGGCGAAGCGCTCGGCGCCGATGTCGAGCCCGGCGCTGGAGACGATGTGTCCTTGGTTCATGGGATATTCGCCGGCATGGCGCAAGGCCACGCCGAGGAAATCCTGGGCCTCCTGCGGCAGAGGGAGGGCAGCAGTCCAGCGCACGAGGTCCGCCGCCTCCGGCAGCAAGGCTTCCAGGCGCGCATGCAGCGCGGCCGCCTCGGCCACGCCGGGCGCGCGCCAGAAGCCGCCCACACGCGCGCCCACCGGATGCACCGAGCGCCCGCCCAGAAATCGGATGATCGCATTGCCCGCTTCCTGCAGGCGCAGGCCGCGGCGCACAACGTCGGCATGCGCCCCGGCAAGTTCGACGACGTTGGAAAAACCGAGAAAATCGGGTGCCGCCAGCAGGTGGATGTGCAGGCTGTGCGATTCGATCCATTCCCCGCAATAGAACAACCGCCGCATGGCGGCGACCCAGGGCGTGGGAACGATGCCCAAAATATTCTCCAGCGCCTGCACCGCGCTCATTTGATAAGCCACCGGGCAGATGCCGCAGATGCGCGCCACCATATCGGGGACTTCGAGATAATGGCGGCCTTCGAGCAATTTCTCGAACAGGCGCGGCGGCTCGAAAATGCGCAAGTGCAAACCGGTGATGGCGCCGTCGGCGATGGTCAGGTCCAGCGCACCCTCGCCCTCCACGCGCGTGAGCACCGGTATGTTGATGGCCATGGTGCGGGTTTCAGCCATCCCCGCGCTCCCGGTAACCCTGCCCGATGGAGCGGAAAGGCTCGGCGGCCGGGGTGATGAACAGGAAACGCCCCGCGATGTCCTCGCCGCCCAGCCCCAAGGCCTCGAAGCGCCGCGCCAGGGCGGCGGCATTGACCAGCCCGGCCGGGCCGTAGCAGCCGTAGCAGGCGCGCCCGACCGCCGGGCAGAGGGCGCCGCAGCCGCTGCGCGTCACGGGGCCCAGGCAAGGCTGGCCGCCGTTCACCAGCACGCAGGCCAGGTTGCGCCGCTTGCATTGTGTGCACACCGGATCGGCGCCCGGTGCGGGCACCGCCCCGCGCAGCAAGTCGCCCACCGCCTCCAGTACCTGTTCCGTGCTGACCGGGCATCCGTGGATTTCCAGGTCCACCGGCACATAGGCCGCCACCGGCAGGGAATCCGGCAGGCTGCGGATGAATTCGGGGCTGGCGTACACTTCGCCCAACCAATCCGCGGCCCGCGCCAGCCCGTTGCGCAGGGCCTGCACGCCGCCCGCCGTGGCGCAGGCACCCAGAGTGACCAGGTAGCGGGCGGACGCCCTCACCGCGCGGATGCGCTCGGCATCCTCCGGCGCGGAGATGCTGCCCTCCACGAGGGCGATGTCCACCGGCTCGCCCGGCGCATACCAGCCGCCCTCGGCAAAATGCGCGATGTCGGCCAACTGCGCCAGTTCGACGAGCGCCTCGCCGGCATTGAGCAACGCCAACTGGCAGCCGTCGCAGGAAGCGAACTTGTGTACTGCGATGCGCGGCTTGGCCTGGCTCACAGGCCGCCCCTTTCAAGCAGGAATTTGACTTCCGGGTAGCGGAACACCGGCCCGTCGCGGCAGACGAACTTGCCGCCCAACTGGCAATGGCCGCACAGGCCGACCGCACACTGCATGTTGCGCTCCATGCTCAGGTAGATCGCCGATTCCGCCAGGCCACGGGCCGCCAGCGCCCGCGCCGCGGCGACCATCATGCCCTCCGGCCCGCACAACATGGCTAGCGCATGATCCGTATCGAAAACGGCCTGTTCGATCAGTGGAATGGCACTGCCCACATGCCAGGGCCACAGCGGCTCCCCCGCATCGGCCGCCACCAGAACCTGCGTATCGGGCTGGCGCGCCCACTCCTGGTAGGCCTGCGGCCAAAGCAGATCGCGGCTGTGCTTCACTCCCTGGATCACGACCAGGCGGCCAAAGCTCTTGCGCCGCCTCAAGACATAGTGAACCACCGCCAGCACCGGCGCGCAGCCCAGGCCGCCGGTGACGATGACGACATCGCGCCCGCCGGCCTCCTGCAGAGGCCAGCCGCGGCCATAGGGGCCGCGCACGCCGAGATACTCGCCCGGTTGCAAACGCGCCAGGGCGCGCGTGACCCGGCCGGCGCTGCGCACGGTATGACCCAGGATTTCGTCTTCCGGATCGGAGGACAGGGAAATCGGCACTTCGCCTACCGCCGGCAGATAAAGCATGTTGAACTGTCCGGGGAGAAAGCAGTAAACGGCGCGCTGCTCCGGCGTCGGCAAACGCAAGTGCAGCGTGAAGATACCGGCTGCTTCCTCGCTGCGCCCGACGATCTCGACCGGCAGCGGCAGCGCGGGGGCACTCATGCGGCACCGGCGCACAAGGCCGCCGCCTCCTCGGTCAGATCGATGGCCGCGGGACACCAGGTGATGCAGCGCCCGCAACCCACGCAGCCCGAGCGGCCATACTGGTCGTGCCAAGTGGCGAGCTTGTGCACCAGCCACTGGCGGTAGCGCTCGCGCGTACCGGGGCGCAACTGCTTGCCATGAATATAGCCATGGCGCTCGCCAAAGCAGGAATCCCACTCGCGCAAATGCAGGCTGGTGGCACCGTCCAGAGAAGCCGACTCTATTTCGGCGTGGCAAAAGCAGGTCGGGCAAACAGCCGTGCAGTTGCCGCAGGCGAGGCAGCGCTCGGCCACCTCCTGCCAGCGCGGATGATCCAGGCGCGCCATCAGAACGTCGCGCAGCTGCCGGCCCGGCAGCCCCCGCGTCTGGGCCGCTGCAGCACGGTGCAAAGCCGCGCGTTCGCGCTCCAACTGGTCTGCCGTGGCTGGCGCCGGCGCGAGCAGGGCCAGCAGTTTTTCCCCCGGCGGCGACCCAACCGCGACGGTGTAACCCTCATCGAGTTCCGTGAGGGCGAGATCGAAACCGCGGCTCACCTGCGGCCCATCTCCGGTGGACGCGCAAAAGCAGGTCGCGGCCGGGTGGGTACAGTTCACCGCGATGAGCAGGAGATCCTCGCGCCGCCCGGCGTAATGCGCATCGGCATGAAGGCCGCCGAGAAAATGGCGATCCTGCAGCGCCAGCGCGGCAAGATCGCAGGCGCGCACGCCGATCACAGCCGTGGGGCGGCATGTCGCTTGCGTCATGCGCACTTCGAAACCCGCGCCCTTGCGCTCCATGCGCCAAAGCGGCTCGACGGGGGCGAATACCAGCGGCTTGAGGGCCTGCGGGCCGTTGGCCCAGGCGAAACAGCGTTCCCCGGCACCCGCCTCCAGGCGAAAGCTGCCGGCATCCTGCCTGGCGGCCACCCCCCAGGGCAGCTCAGACGCCGACGTGATGTCCTCATAAACCAAGGCGCCATCGCGCGCAACGGGCCCCACGATGCGATAGCCCAGGTGCTGCAAAGCGTCAAAAACCCGCTGCAGTTGGGGGCGGGGAAGAAATGCGGGAACGGACATGGCCTGCAGTCGATGGGTGGGCGCGCACGGCCGAAACAGGTCTGGGTTGACTATAGCATCGCCGTCCCACCGTCCGCACCCGCTTAAATCCACTTAAATCGATTGACTCCCCCCGGCGCCCGGCCTAACATTGATTTTCCCTTATCTTTGAATGGGTAATCATGCAATTGGCTGTATTCGATCTGCCCTGGTGGGGCTATGTGGCGGTCACCCTGGTCCTGACCCACATCACCATCGCCGGCGTCACCATTTTCCTGCACCGCTCCCAGGCCCATCGCGCGGTGGACCTGCATCCCGCGGTGAGCCATTTTTTCCGTTTATGGCTTTGGCTGACGACCGGCATGGTCACCAAGGCCTGGGTATCCATCCATCGCAAACACCACGCCAAATGCGAAACGGAGGAAGACCCGCATAGCCCGCAAACGCGCGGTATCCGCACAGTCTTGCTGCAAGGCGCCGAACTCTATCGCGCCGAAGCCAAGAATGCCGAGACACTGGAGAAGTACGGCCATGGCACGCCCGACGACTGGGTCGAGCGCCATCTGTACAGCAAGTATTCCGCCGGCGGCGTGACCCTCATGCTATTGCTCAACCTCGTGCTGTTCGGGCCCATCGGCCTGACCATCTGGGCCGTGCAGATGTTGTGGATCCCTTTCCTGGCGGCCGGCGTCATCAACGGCCTGGGGCATTACTGGGGCTACCGCAATTTCGCCAGCGAGGACGCGTCGACCAACATCTTCCCCTGGGGCATCCTGATCGGCGGCGAGGAACTGCACAACAACCACCATGCCTATGGCTCTTCGGCCAAACTCTCCAGCAAGTGGTTCGAGTTCGACATCGGCTGGGTTTACATCCGGGCGCTGTCCTGGCTCGGG
Organism: Pseudomonadota bacterium; assembly: GCA_021849595.1. Classification (GTDB taxonomy): domain Bacteria; phylum Pseudomonadota; class Gammaproteobacteria; order Burkholderiales; family Thiobacillaceae; genus JAJXXS01. Next base: position 5,550 of record JAJZSR010000058.1, read on the forward strand.
CTCGCCAAGGTACGCAAGCTGGCGCCCAAGATCCAGTGGCAGCCCGGCAAAACCTTGGTGGACCTTCAGACTCTGCAGGCGGTCATCACCCACCGCTACGACGTCATGACACGCTATGCCCGCAGCATGAAGAAAGTCTGCGCCACCGAGTTTGCCGACATCCAGGCCAAGGCGCATCTGCCCCAGGGCTGGAATATCCGCACCCTGCGCCGTTCGCTGCGTTTGGAGCCCGCTGCGCTGCCCCACACCGAAAAAGCCGCGCTGGACCAAGTGCTCCATGCCAATGCACGGCTCGACACGGTATACCGCATGCGCCAGGAACTGGCCGCGCTGTGGTCCCGTTCCACCGCCAGCAAGGAGCAATTGGTCAAGCAACTGCAGGACTGGTGCCAGCGGGCGGATGCCAGCGGCATCGAAGCCTTGCGCGAGTTTTCCCTGCGCCTGCGCCGCTACGCCTGAGGCGAAAATCCCGTTGCGAAGCCCGCCGCACGGCGGGCTTTTTTACGCCTGCGGCCCGGACGGTAGGCAATAAAAAACCCGCCTGTCGGCGGGTTTTCGGCGGGGCCTGCCTGGGATCAGCAGTTGCTCACTTGAGCTTGGTTTCCTTATAGGCCACGTGCTTGCGGGCGACGGGATCGTATTTCTTGATCTCCATCTTCTCCGGCATGGTGCGTTTGTTCTTGGTGGTCGTGTAGAAATGGCCGGTGCCGGCGGTGGATTCCAGTTTGATTTTTTCGCGGACTTTGCTCGCCATGATTCAACCTCAGATTTTCTCGCCTTGGGCGCGCAACTCGGCCAGCACCACGTCCAGCCCTTTCTTGTCTATGGTACGCAGCGCCGCATTGGTCAGGCGCAGGCGCACCCAACGCTGTTCGCTTTCCACCCAGAGGCGGCGCACTTGCAGATTGGGGAGAAAGCGGCGCTTGGTCTTGTTGTTGGCGTGGGAAACATTGTTCCCGACCATGGGCTTCTTGCCGGTGATTTTGCAGACGCGGGCCATCGCGGGTTCCAAGGCTAAAAACGAAAACGCGCTTTATACCATGAAGCCGCGTGCTAGGGAAGCGCTGAAGAAATGAGCGAGCGGGATGAAGCGCAAGGAGCCGCGCAGTGAGCGACGAGACATATCATGAAGATAGGCGAGGAGCGAACGAGCACGCGACGCCGCGATTCGCCCGCGCAGCCATTTATGCAGTGTTTCCCTAAAGCAATCCGCGCTCGGCGAAGGATAGCAGCCGGCTGCCGGCGACGATGAAATGATCCAGCACGCGCACGTCCACCAGCGCCAGTGCCTCTTTTAACTGCCGGGTCAGCATTTCGTCCGCGCGGCTGGGCTCGGCCACGCCCGAAGGGTGGTTGTGGGCAAAAATGACCCCCGCGGCATTGCATCCCAGCGCCCCCTTCACGATCTCCCGCGGATAAACGGAGGTTTGCGTGAGCGTGCCCCGAAACAATTCCTCCCAGGCGATCACGCGGTTTTGCGCGTCCAGGAACACCGCGCCGAACACTTCGTGGCTTTTGTGCTTTAGCAGCAGGCGCAGATAATCCGCCACCTGGACGGGCGAGGTCAGTGCGTCGCCGCGCTGGATGTCCTCGGCCAGCACGCGCCGCGCCATTTCCAGCACCGCCTGCAATTGCGCATATTTGGCACGCCCTAGTCCGGGGGCGGCGCAAAACCCGTCCAAATCCGCCTGACAGATGGCGGCCAGACCGCCGAACGCCCCCAGAAGCTCGCGCGCCAGATCGACCGCGCTCTTCCCCGGCAGGCCGGTGCGCAAAAAGATGGCCAGCAGTTCGGCATCAGTAAGCGCTTGCCCACCTCTTTGCAAAAGCTTTTCCCGTGGCCGTGCGTCGGCCGGCCAGTCTTTGATACCCATGGGCGCGCTTTCCTCCCTTAGAATCATTCGTCCCGCCACTGCCAAACGGTTTCCCGGACTACAAGGCACAGCGGCCAAAGCAAGATTTTAAGCTCTAATTAATATATGAACCCAACCATCCTGCTCGGCGTCACCGGCGGTATCGCCGCCTACAAGGCCGCGGAATTGACCCGCCTGCTGGTAAAAGACGGCCTGCGCGTGCAGGTGGCCATGACCGAAGCCGCCACCCGTTTCGTCGGCCCCCTGACCTTCCAGGCGCTGTCCGGACGGCCGGTACTGACCGGATGGGCCGACGACACCGGCGCGGGCATGGCGCACATCGACGCCGCGCGGGCGGCCGACCTCATCCTCGTCGCTCCGGCATCGGCGGACTTTCTCGCCAAGCTCGCGCAGGGTTTGGCAGACGACCTGCTCTCGGCAAGCTGCCTGGCGCGCGGCAACGTCCCCCTGGCCGTGGCACCCGCCATGAACCGGGAGATGTGGGCGCACCCGGCGACCCGGCGCAATGTCGCCCAACTGAAACAAGACGGCGTCGCCATCCTGGGACCGGGCACGGGTGAGCAGGCCTGCAGCGAATGGGGCGAGGGCCGCATGCTGGAGCCCGACGAGCTGCGGCGCGCCGTGCTGACCCGGCTGCGGCCCGGGCCCTGGGCTCATTGCCGCGTGCTGATCACGGCGGGGCCGACCTTCGAGGCGCTAGACCCGGTGCGAGGGCTTACCAACCTGAGTTCCGGCAAAATGGGCTACGCCGTGGCGCAAGCGGCTCTGGAGGCCGGCGCCGCGGTGACTCTGGTGTCCGGACCCACCTGCCTGGCCAACCCACCGGCCGCCGAGCATGTCGCCGTGCTAAGCGCCTCCCAGATGCGCGAGGCCGTGCTGGCGCGGGTGCCGCAAACCGACATCTTCATCGCCGTGGCGGCCGTCGCCGACTACCGCCCGGCGCAGGTTTCGCCCGTAAAACTGAAAAAAACCGGCGCCCCCCTACATCTGGAGCTGATACCCAACCCCGACATCCTGGCGGAGGTGGCGGCGCTGCCCGACGCGCCTTTCTGCGTGGGCTTCGCAGCCGAGACGGGCCATCTCGCGCAGGCGGCCGAGGCCAAGCGCCGCAGCAAACACCTGCCCTTGTTGGTAGGCAACCTGGCCCAGGACACGCTGGGCCGCGAGGACGCGGAACTGGTGTTTTTCGATGACCGCGGCATGCACCCCCAGGCGCGCGCCGACAAGCTGACCCAGGCCCGCCGCCTGATCGAACATATCCAAGAATTGATGACAGCGATGAAAACCCGTCAACCATGAAGCTGCAAGTCAAGATACTCGACCCGCGCCTGAGCGGCGGGCTCCCCGCTTACGCCACCCCCGGCTCGGCGGGGCTCGATCTGCGCGCCTGCCTGGATGCCCCCCTGATGATCGAGCCCGGCACGACGCACCTGATTCCCACCGGCCTGGCCGTGCATCTGGCCGATCCGGGCTATGCCGGGCTGATCCTGCCGCGCTCCGGCCTGGGCCACAAACACGGCATCGTACTGGGCAACCTGGTAGGGCTGATCGATTCGGACTACCAGGGCCCGCTCATGGTGTCGTGCTGGAACCGCGGCGCGCAATCCTTCCGCCTGGAGCCCCTGGAGCGGCTGGCGCAATTCGTCATCGTGCCCATCGTGCAGGCAACCTTCGAGGTAGTGCAGGATTTCGCCGCCAGCGCCCGCGGCGAGGGTGGATTCGGCAGCACCGGGCGGCAGTGACCCGGCTCAGAGGGCGGCGATGGGTGTTCCGTTCATTCGCCCTGATGCGCCGTTCGTACCAGACTGGCAAATACGGCATAGAGTTTGCTGGGAGATAGGCGACATAGCCTTCCCCGCAAGCGATAACCCCCAAGACGTGCTGCCGTGAGCTTGAACACCCGCCCTTCCCTGCAACGCTACAGCTCGGTGCTCGTCCTGCTGCTGGCCGCCATTGCCGCCGCCGCCGTGGGCGGCTTTTATATCCTGGCACCGCGCCCGACAGGCCTCGAACGTGAGGCCGCCGGGCGACCGGTGATGGCCAGCCAGATCGAGTTCCTGGCTCATTCCATGGGCCGCCTGGCAGACCACATCGCCGCCCATCCGGAAACCCTGGCCTGCTTTCAGACTGCCAACCCGACCATTTGCGGCGCCCAGGCCGCCAACCTGCACGCCCTGAGCCCCCAGGCCACGGTGTTGTTCGTCACCAATGGCGCCAACGGGACGCGCCAGCTATTGCCGGGGTTTCTGTCCGGCGACACCCGCCAGTTGGTCGATCAGAGCGCGCGCGCGGGCATGACTTCCACCAGCGCCAGTTTCAGCCTGTCGGTCAGCCGACCGGTAGTGGACAGCCAGGGCCAGCGGCTGGGCTTCGTGGTCGTCGAAGAGGCCGTTCCGCAATTGCTGACCCTGTTCGACACCCTGCCGGTACCGGACCAAGGCGGCTATGTGGAACTGCAGCAGAGCCAGCCCAGCGGAGTCAGCGTGCTCATGCGGCGCGGCAACCAGGCCCTCAAGGAAGGCCCGCCCGAAACCCTCATCACGCTGGCCGGCACGCCCTGGAAAATCGCCGTCTGGCGGCGCGCGGCATCTAGCTTCAGCGAGACGGCGCCTTACATCCTGGCCTGGCTGGTCATCGCGCTCACCATGGCGGTCACGGTGGTCGCCACCATGCTGAGCCTCAAACGCCGCATGCGGGAAAACCTCAAGGTCATGGTGGCGCTCACCGCGGACCTGCGCCAGCACCGCCTGCGTCCCGATTACCGCGCCAGCCTGGAGGAATTCGACGCCCCCCTGCGCGCCATGATCAAGCTGGCCCAGGTGCTGGTGGGCAAACAGCAGGAGGCCAGCGCCCAGGCGCGCGTGGATCACCTCTCCCAGGTCTATAACCGGCGCAGCTTCGAGGAAAAGCAGAAGGAATTGATCAAGACCCTGAACGAAGGCTGGAGCCACAGCCTGCTCATCATGGACATCGACAATTTCAAGCAGATCAACGACACCTTCGGCCACGAAGCCGGCGACCAGATGATCGTGGCGTTCGCCCGGGCCTTGCGCGACAACCTGCGTTCCAGCGATTTCATCGCCCGCCTGGGGGGCGATGAATTCTGCGTGGTGTTTCCTTTCACCCCGCTGGACAAGGCTCAGGAGCTGGCAGACCGCCTGCGCGCGGCCATGCCGGCCACGGTGGAGCTTTTGCCCGGCGTGACCCACAAGCTGTCGTGGAGCGGCGGGCTGTCCGAATACCACAAGGCCGATCGCCAGGAAAACGCCGCCCTGATCCGCGCCGACGCCGCGCTCCTGGAAGCCAAGCGCTCCGGCCGCAACACCACCCGCATCAAGGCCGCCGCCTGAAACAGGCCCCCGCCAGCATGACGGCGGCGAGCACGAGTGCGGCGCCGTCGCCCCAACGCACATAGGGGGTCGCTCCGGCATATCCCTGCATCTGCGCCTCCAAGACGCCCTGGGTGAATTCCGGCAGATGCGCGAGGATTTCGCCATGGCGCCCGATCACGGTAGTCACGCCGGTATTGGTGGCGCGCAAGGCCATGCGCCCCGTTTCCAGGGCGCGCGCCTGGGACATCTGGGCATGCTGCCAAGGGGCCAGGGAATGGCCGAACCAGGCGTCGTTGCTGACGTTCACCAGCGCGGTGGCGGCCGGCAACTGGCGCACGACCTCGCGGCCGAAGGCGTCCTCGTAGCAGATATTCATGGCCAGCTTTTGTCCCGCCGCGGCGATGGGCGGCTGGCGCGCCGGTCCCGGCGTGAAATCGGACAGCGGAATGTGCAGCCAGTGCACGATCCAGGCGAAGCCCGGTGGGATGTACTCGCCGAAAGGCACGAGGTGATGCTTGCTGTACACCTGCATGGGGCCGTCGCCCAAACTCACGACGCTGTTGTAATAAGCGCCATCGGGCGCGCCGGTCACTACGCCGGCGATGACGTCGCCGCCGCGCGCCCTGGCCAATGCGGCGTAAGCCTGTCGGTATTCGTCGGGGAGGTCGCGCCAGAACACGGGCAGGGCGGTTTCCGGCAGGATGATCAGAGACGCCGCACTGCTCCTGGCAAGGGCAAGATAACGTTCCAGACTGGCGCGCACCTGCCCAGGCTGCCACTTCATGGTCTGCGCCACGTCTCCTTGCAGCAGAGCTACGCGCAGCGGCGCGCCCACCGGATGCGTCCATTGCACTTGGCCGAGGGCGGCGGCGAGCGCCCAGACGAGCCCCAAACCGAGCGCGGCGCGCAGCCGGTGCGGCCCCATCGCCAGCGCGACCAGCCAGGCCGCGCTCAAAGACGCCGCCAGACCCACGCCCAGCACGCCCAGCACGGGCGCGTAGGCCGCCAGCGGGCTGCCCGGGATTTGCGAGTAACCTAACTGCAGCCAAGGAAAGCCGGTGAACAGCCAGCCGCGCAGCCACTCCGCCAGCGCCCATAAGGCCGGCAGCGTGAGCCACGCCGGCGCGCGCGCGCAAAAGCGGGCGTAGAACCAGCCCACCAGCGCCGGATAGGCCGCCAGCAGCACGCAGAACAGCGTGACGCCGACGGCGCCCATCCACGCCGGCATGCCGCCGAACTCGGTCAGGCTCACGTACACCCAACTCACACCGAGCCCGAAGAATCCCAGGCCCCAGGCGAAGCCGAGCAGTGCAGCACGTCCGGACGCAACGCCGCGCCACAAGGCGAACAGCGCGGCGAGCCCGAACAAGCTCAGGGGATACCAATAGAAAGGCGCGTAGCCTCCCACCGCCAGGGCGCCCGCCGCCGCGGCCAGGGTCGCACGGACGATTCCAGGCAGCCGCCACCCCGGCACCCGCGCCACGGATCAGGCGGCCCGACGACGCTCGGCGGCGGCGAAATCGAGCATGCGGGTGATAGACCGCACCGCCTGCACGCGCACCGCTTCGTCGATGCGGACCTCGCCGGCGCCCGTTTCCAGCACCGCCGCCAGCTTGCGCAGGCCATTCATGGCCATCCAGGGGCAGTGCGCGCAGGACGTGCAGGTCGCGCCTTCGCCCGCGGTGGGCGCTTCCAGGATGAGCTTGCCCGGCGCCGCCGCCTTCATCTTGTGGAAGATGCCGTTGTCGGTAGCGACGATGAAACTGGCATTGGGAAGATCGCGCACCGCGTCGATGAGTTGCGTAGTCGAGCCGACCACGTCGGCCAGCGCGATGACGGATTCGGGAGACTCAGGATGCACTAGCACGGCCGCTTCCGGGTGCTGACCCATGAGCTGCTTTAGCGCGTCCGCGCGAAAAGCCTCATGCACCACGCAGGAACCTTCCCAGAGCAGCATGTCGGCCCCGGTCACGCGCTGCACATAGCGCCCGAGATGGCGATCCGGCGCCCAGAGTATCTTCTCGCCGCGCTCGTGCAAGTGGCACACGATCCTGGCGGCGATGCCGGAGGTCACCACCCAGTCGGCGCGCGCCTTCACCGCCGCGCTGGTGTTGGAATACACCACGACGGTACGCTCCGGATGGGCGTCGCAGAACGGGATGAAAGCATCCGCGGGGCAGTTCAGATCGAGCGAGCATTCCGCCGCCGGATCTATCATCAGCACGCGCTTTTCCGGATTGAGTATCTTGGCAGTCTCGCCCATGAAGCGCACGCCCGCGACCACGATGGTACTGGCCGCGTGGGCGTGGCCGAAGCGCGCCATTTCCAACGAATCCGAGACGCAGCCGCCTGTTTCCTCGGCCAGATCCTGCAGCTCTGCGCTGGTGTAGTAGTGCGCCACGAGCACGGCGTCCTGCGCTTGCAACTGCGCCTTGATGCGGGCCTTGAGCGCGTCCCGTTCGGCAGCGTCCAAATGTTCTTCGATCATGGGCGGCGCCTGCACTGCCGGGATGCGCATGAGAGGATAGCTCGTGCCCATAAGCGTCTCCTTCATTTGATGATGTCCACCCGCTCGGGGTGGGCAGCGCGATATAGGGCGGCCGGGCGGCGGCCCGCGGCGCGGCGCATTTCACCGAGGGGATGCACCAGGCCAAAGGCCTGCACGCGCTTGCGGAAGTTGCGCTTGTCCAGCGCCTCGCCGAGGATGGTTTCGTACACTTCTTGCAATTCGCCCAAGGTGAACTTGCGCGGCATGACCTGGAACGCGATGGTGGAATAATCCAGCTTGGCGCGCAGGCGCTCCAGGGCACGCGCGATGACGGCGCCGTGATCGAACGCCAGCTCGGGCAGGGCATCGACGGCGAACCAGGCCAGGGCCGCGGCATCCGAGCCGGCGACCGCCCCGGCCACCCGCTGCAGCGGCGCGAGCGCATAGTAGGCCACGCTGATTACGCGTTCGCGCGGGTCGCGCCTGGGATCGCCGAAGGTATAGAGTTGCTCCAGATACACGCCTTTGACGCCGGTTTCCTCAGCCAGTTCGCGCAAGGCGCAGTCCTCCAGGCATTCGTCGGGTTCGACGAAGCCCCCGGGCAGGGCCCAGGCACCTGCATGGGGCGGCGCGGCGCGGCGCACCAAAAGGATTTCGAGCCGGCCGTCCCGAATGGTGAACAGGGCAATATCCGTCGTCACCGCCGGGTGGGGGTGCGGGTAACAGTATCGTCCTGCCGAAGAAGGGCCTTTTGAGGTGTCATTCATACACCGTATTTGAGTGTATGAATGACACCATGTCAAGCCTGGTGTCCCGAGTTGGCAATTCGCTGCGGGAAGACATTCCCACCGTCCGACAACTATTCCGCAAACTTCTGACTCAGGACACCGGCGATTTGCCGTAAGCTTGCGCCATGCAGCAACTGATCCTGGACATCCGCCCGCAAGGCGTCCCGACGCTGGCCGATTACGTGCCCGGCCCCAATGGCGAGGTGCTTGCCCAGTTGCGGCACTGGCTGCGCCAAGACGAGCGCCCGCCACTTTATCTCTGGGGCCCGGCGGGTTGCGGCAAGACCCATCTGCTCAAGGCGCTGGCCGGCGAACTGGGCCTGACCTATGCGTGCGGCGCTCTCGCTTTGCCCGAGCCGGCCGGCTTGGCGCTCGACGATGTCGACACCCTCGCCGCTGCGCCCCAGATCGAGGCCTTCGATCTCTTCAACCGCTGCCGCGAGCGGCGCCTGACTTGGGTGGCCGGCGGCAGCAATGTCCCCGCGGCGCTGACGCTGCGCGCCGATCTGCAAAGCCGGCTGGCCTGGGGTCTGGTGTTGCGCCTGCGCGCCTTGAGCGATGCCGACAAGTGCCAGGCTCTCATGGCGCGCGCCGAGCACCTGGGTTTCCGCCTTGAGGCCGCAGTCGCCGATTACATCATCACGCGCCGCAGCCGCGACCTGGGGCAGATGCTGGCCTTGGTCGACGCGCTGGACCGCCTGAGCCTCGAACAAAAGCGGCCCGTCACCGTGCCGCTGCTGAAAACGCTGCTGCCGGATC
>JAJZSR010000059.1 GCA_021849595.1 Pseudomonadota bacterium
GGGAAAGTCGCAGCCGGGCTGGTTGGGATTGACGATGGCGGCCGCGGCCGGCAGCGTGGCGCCGGGCAGGTGGTGGTCGGTGACCAATACCGGGATGCCCAGGGCGCGCGCGGCATCGATGCCCGCGTGCGCGGCGATGCCGTTGTCCACGGTGATGATGAGATCCGGTCGGCGGGCGGCGGCCAGGGCGGCGACTTCGGGGCTCAGGCCATAGCCGTGTTCGAGGCGGCGGGGAACCAGATAAGACACCTGCGCTCCCAGCAGTCTGAGTCCGCGCACGCCCACGGCGCTGGCGGTCGCGCCGTCGGCATCGTAGTCGCCGACGATGATCAGCTTCTTGCCGGTGGCGATGGCGTTGGCCAGGAGGCTCGCGGCGGTGCCGGCGCCGAGCAGTTCGTCCGGCGGCAGCAACTGCGTCAGGCGATGATCGGCCTCGCGCGCGCTCGCCACGCCGCGCGCGGCATACAGGCGCGCGAGCAGCGGCGGGAGGCCTTCGTCCCGCAGGCGGCGGGCGAGTTGCGGATCGTGCGGGCGTTGCTGGATGCGAATCAAGGCGGGGCGAGCGTATGGGGTCGGGCGCGCCTATGGTAAAGCCGATTGGGGCGCTTGCGTGTTCTCCCGCCGCTATGGGCGGGATGGACTATGGCTGGATGTATTAACGGGCGCTAATATTTCCCGCTTTTCAGGCGCCCATGCGTTGGGCACGGGGCAGTGCCGCCTAAGGTCGCTGCCGATTTGCAATGACTATGGAGATGAATGCCATGAAATGGATCGGTTTGTTGCGCTGGCTGCTGCCTGCGGTTCTGGCCTTGACCACGCTTCCCCAGGCCCAGGCGGCCGACAAAGGGGCGGAAGCGACGCTCAAAGGCGCGTCTTCTGTGTACAAAATCAAGATCGAGAAAGGCGTGAGCCTGTCCGACGCCGTGCAGTCCATGCAGCTGCGCGCCAATGATCTGAACCTCAAGCAGGTATCCGAGCTGCCGCTGTCCGAGCAAGTCGCCGCCATGACCGGCAAACCGCAGCGCCGCATGACTATCTTTCAGTTCTGCAACGCACTGATTGCGAAGCAGTTGGTGGATTACAACGTCGACTTCGCGGTCTTCCTGCCCTGCCGGATTGCCCTTATTGAGGACGACAAGGGCCAGGGCTGGCTGGTGATGATGGACATGGACGTGCCCAAGCTGGCCAAGGATTACCACATCCCGCCTAAGCTTGCGAAGGAGATGGAAACGGTGCGCGAGCAGTTGAAGAGCATCATGCAGGCGGGGGCCACGGGCGCGTTGTGAAGCCGGGCTAGGGCGAGGAATGCGGCACAATGCGCGGATGCCGCCCAAGCCCGCCATGCAAATCTTCCTGCGTTTTCTTTTCCCCCTCCTGGCGGCCGCGCTGCTGAGCGCTCCGGCGCGCGCCGTGATCGGCGGTAGCGGGCCGGTCGCGGACCTGCCCGGACAGCCCTTCAGCGGTGTCGTCGCCGTGCTCTCCGGCAACGGCACCTACAGCGGCGCGCTGGTGGCGCCCGAGTGGGTGCTCACGGCCGCGCATGTGGTGGCGGGCCGCTCGCCCGCGCAAGTGCGCATCCGCTTCAATCTGCCGGGCGGCCCCGTCATCGTGCCGGCGGCAGCCCTAGAGGTCTATCCCGGATTCCATGGGGCCAAGCCCGGAGCCGACGGCGTTTGGTATGGCGACCTCGCCCTGGTGCGCCTGGCCAGCCCGGCACCGGAGCAGGCGCGGTACTATGGTTTCTATCGCGGGCCAGCGCTGCACGCCATCATCACCTTCGTCGGCTATGGCGCCTGGGGCGATGGCAGCCAGGGTCAGGAAGGCGGCGGCAATGCCGCCATCGCGCGCATGGGACGCAACCGCATCGACCTCGTGCTGCCCGGCGCCGCGGACGGCAAGGTGTACGTTTATGACTTCGACGGCCCGGACGGCCTGGGCAACCGCTTCGGCAATCCGGCCGATCCGGCCAATCAGGCCATTCTCGGGGAAGGCGTGTTCGGCGGCGGCGATTCCGGCGCGCCGGTCTTCGTCGAGCGCCCGGGGGGCTGGCGCATCCTGGGCATCGCCATATTCGTGGCGCCGCCGCAGGCGGGCGCACCGCTGCGCTTCGGTGCCATAGGCGGGGGTACCATCGTGGCGCCCTATCTGCCCTGGATACAAAGGATGCTTGCAGAGCGCTGAGTGGCGCGGGGGCGCCTGCCGGGTCGGTTAGAATGGGGCTCATGCAAGCGTTGGCGGACATGACGCCCGCGCAGTGGAGAAAGCCCATGTATTTCGTGGTTACCGGCGCCGCAGGCTTCATCGGTGCCAATCTGGTCAAGGCCCTGAACGACCGTGGCATCAGCGACATCCTTGCCGTGGACAACCTGACGCGCGGCGACAAGTTCCGCAATCTCGCCGATTGCGACATCGCCGATTACCTGGACAAGCAGGAATTCCTCAAGGCGCTCGACAGCGGGGTGCTGGAAGGCGCGGTGGAAGCGGTGTTCCACGAGGGGGCCTGCTCGGACACCATGGAAGCCGACGGCCGCTACATGATGGAGAACAATTACCGCTATTCCACCCAGTTGCTGGAGTTTTGCCAAAACGAGGAAGTACCGCTGCTGTACGCCTCCTCGGCCAGCGTCTACGGCGGCGGCCGGGTATTCAGGGAAACGCGCGAGCACGAGGCACCCCTCAACGTCTATGGCTATTCCAAGTTTCTTTTCGACCAGTACGTGCGCCGCATGTGGAGCCAGCGCACGGCGCAGATCGTGGGCTTCCGCTATTTCAACGTCTATGGTCCGCGCGAGCAGCACAAGGGACGCATGGCCTCGGTGGCCTTCCATTTCTTCAACCAGTACCGCGCCGAGGGCCGGGTGCGCCTGTTCCAGGGCAGCGGCGGCTATGCCGACGGCGAACAGCGGCGCGACTTCGTTTCCGTGGAAGACGTGGTGAAGGCGAATTTGTGGTGCTACGAGCACGGCGTCGTGTCCGGCATCTTCAATCTCGGCACCGGGCGCTGCCAGAGCTTCAACGACGTGGCGGTCGCCACCGTCAACGCCTGCCGCGCGGAGGCCGGTGACGCGCCCCTCACGCTGGAGCAGATGCGCAGCCAGGGCATCGTCACTTACATCGATTTTCCCGAGGCGCTCAAGGGCAAGTACCAGAGCTACACCGAGGCGGACATGGGCGCGTTCGGGCAGGCCGGCTACGATGACGCTTTCCTCAGCGTGGAAGAGGGCGTCGCGCGTTATGTGCGGCATCTCCTGAAGGGCTGAGTCATGGTGCAGTGGAAGCACATCGAGGACACCGTCGGCAATACGCCGCTCGTGCGCCTCAAGCGCCTGCCGGGGAACACCGGCAATGTCGTCCTGGTCAAGCTGGAGGGCAACAACCCGGCCGGCTCGGTGAAGGACCGCCCGGCCCTGTCCATGATCCGGCGCGCCGAGGCGCGCGGCGAAATCAAGCCCGGAGACACCCTGATCGAGGCGACCAGCGGCAACACCGGCATCGCCCTGGCCATGGCCGCGGCCATGATGGGCTATCGCATGGTGCTGGTCATGCCGGAACATCTCTCGGTGGAGCGGCGCCAGACCATGGGCGCGTTCGGCGCGCGCTTCGTACTCACGCCCAGAGAGGGCGGCATGGAGGCAGCCATAGACACGGCGCGGCGCATGGAGGCGGCGGGCGAGGGCAAGGTCCTCGATCAATTCTCCAATCCGGACAATCCGCTGGCCCATTACGAAGGCACCGGGCCGGAAATCTGGCGCGACACCGAGGGCAGCATCACGCATTTCGTGTCCAGCATGGGCACGACCGGCACCATCATGGGCACCTCGCGTTATCTGAAGGAAAAGAACCCTGCCATACAGATCGTCGGCGTGCAGCCCGAGGAGGGTGCGCAGATTCCCGGCATTCGCAAATGGCCGCCGGAATACTTGCCCAAGATCTGCGATTTCAGCCAGATTGACCGCATGATCTACGTGGGCCAGGCCGACGCCGAAGAAACCACGCGCCGGCTGGCGCGCGAGGAAGGCATCTTCGCCGGCGTGTCCTCAGGCGGCGCGCTGTTCGCGGCGCTCAAGCTGAGCGCCGAAGTGGAAAACGCCGTCATCGTCTCCATCGTTTGCGACCGCGGCGACCGCTACCTTTCCACTGGCGTATTCCCGGCCTGATGGCAAAGGCCCGCGCGGTTTATGCCTGCACCGAGTGCGGTGCGGTGGCACCCAAGTGGCAAGGCCAGTGCCCGGGCTGCGGCTTATGGAACACCCTGGTGGAAACCGTCGCCGAAACCGGCCAGCCGCCGCGCTATGCCGCGCTGGCCGCGACCAGCGAGGTGGAACGTCTGGGCGACGTCGATACCGCGGAAGAGGCGCGCGTCGCCACCGGCATCGCCGAGCTGGACCGCGTCCTGGGCGGCGGCTTAGTGCGCGGCGGCGTGATACTCATCGGCGGCGACCCCGGCATCGGCAAGTCCACCCTGCTGCTGCAGGCGCTGGCGCGCCTGGCCGAGAGCCATGGCACGCTCTACGTGAGCGGCGAGGAATCGACGCGCCAGATCGCCCTGCGCGCCAGGCGTCTGCAACTGGATGCACCGGAGCTTCCCATGCTGGCGGAAATCCAACTGGAAAAAATCCTCGCCGCGCTGGCGCGGCAACAGCCATTCGCGGCCGTGGTGGATTCCATCCAGACGCTTTATTCCGAGGCCTTGCAGTCGGCGCCCGGCTCGGTAGCCCAAGTGCGCGAATGCGCGGCCCAGCTCACGCGCCACGCCAAGCAAAGCGGCACGGTGATCCTGCTGGTGGGGCACGTCACCAAAGAGGGCGCGCTCGCCGGCCCGCGCGTGCTGGAACATATTGTGGACACCGTGCTGTATTTCGAGGGCGACACGGGCTCTTCCTTCCGCCTCGTGCGCGCGTTCAAGAACCGCTTCGGCGCGGTGAACGAACTGGGTGTCTTCGCCATGACCGAGACGGGCCTAAAAGGCGTGAGCAATCCGTCCGCCATGTTCCTCTCGCGCCACGGCCAGCCCGTACCGGGCAGTTGCGTGATGGTGACCCAGGAGGGCACGCGGCCGCTGCTGGTGGAGATCCAGGCCCTGGTGGACACCACGCATGCGCCCAGTCCGCGGCGCCTGTCGGTGGGCCTGGAGCAGAACCGCCTGGCCATGCTGCTGGCGGTGCTGCACCGTCACGCCGGCATCGCCTGCTTCGACCAGGACGTCTTCGTCAACGCCGTGGGCGGAGTGAAGATCACTGAGCCGGCTGCCGATCTGGCGGTGCTGGCGGCCATCGTCTCCTCGCTCAAGAACAAGCCCTTGCGGGACAAGATGGCGGTATTTGGCGAAGTGGGCCTGGCGGGCGAAATCCGCCCCGTGCAGCGCGGCCAGGAGCGCCTGCGCGAGGCCGCCAAGCTGGGCTTTACGCGCGCGGTAGTGCCGGAGGGCAACCAGCCCAAGCAGGCCATTGCCGGCCTGGAAGTGGTGCCGGTGAGCCGCCTGGACGCAGCGCTCGATCAGTTTTTCTGAGCGCCTTCGGGATCGGCGGCCGCGCCGTGCTCGCGCAGATATTTGTCGCGGTCGGCGCGCAGTTTCTTCAATTGTTTCTCAACCGCGATGACATCGGGGTAGAGCGGCGTGTATTTGGTCAGCAGTTCGCTGCGCTTGATTTCCAGCTCGGCGATTTTCTTGTTTATGCCGCGCATATAGGGGCTGTCGGCGGGCAGGCTGAGTACGCTGATGCTGGACTTGTGCGGGGCCGTGAACAACATCGGCGCGGGCGGCGGCAGCGCGCCGGCCGGGGCCGAGGCCACGGGAGGGGCCACGGATGCTGCCGCCGGGGCCGCAAGCTGCGCCGGGGCGGGGGCGCGTTCGGCGCGGTGCGATTCCCAGCCCATGCGGTAAAAGCCCCAGCCCGCCAGCAACAGGAGCGCGGCCGCCAGGACCAGGCTGCCCCAGTGTGTCCGCGCCTTGGGCGCAGGCACGGACGCGGGCTGCCGTTGCAGCTTGCGCAGGTCGGCGGCCAACTCGCCCGCCGTGGCGTAGCGGTCCTGCGGATTCTTGGCCAAGCATTTGAGTATGATGCGGTCCAACTCCGGCGGTACGTTCGCGCGCAACTCCCCTGGCGCGGGCACGGGGCTGTTGACGATGCGGAACAGCAGGGAGGGCAGTGCCTCGGCATCGAAGGCCGGCCGGCCTGTGAGCATTTCGTGGCAGACGGCGCCCAGGGAGAAGATGTCCGAGCGCCCGTCCACCGCCTCGCCCTTGACCTGTTCGGGCGACATGTAGCGCGGCGAGCCGAGCATCATGCCGGCACGGGTCTTGTCCGAGGCCGCTGCCAGGTAGGCGATGCTGAAGTCGGTGAGCTTGATGGTGCCGCGGTCGGCCGTGACGATTACATTGGAAGGTTTGACGTCGCGGTGCACGACGCCGTGCTCGTGCGCGTAGGCCAGACCGTCGGCCATCTGCACGGCGGTTTCCAGCATGAGGTCCAGCGGCAGACCGCGGCGGGTGTCGAGGATTTCGCGCAGGCTCTTGCCCGGCAGGTACTCCATGGCGATGTAGACCAGTTCGTCCGTCTCGCCGACGTCGTAGATGGTGACGATGTTGGGGTGCGAGAGCCGTCCGGCGCTTTGCGCCTCGCGCAGGAAGCGCGCTTCGAATTCCCGGCGCGCATCCGCATCCAGGTGCATGGGGATGGTCTTGATGGCCACGTCGCGCTCGATGAGCGGGTCGCGCGCGCGGAACACCTGCCCCATGCCGCCCTGACCGATTTCCCCGATCAGCTCGTAGCGGCCGATTTGCGTGAGAGGCGGCGCCTCAGGTCGGCTGGCAGTGGACGATCTGGCCATGGATCGCGCTACTTTGTGGGCTCATGAGCCACACATACCAAGGCAGTATGGCGTCTGCGGCGGGGATTTCTGCGGGGGCTTCGCCGGGGTGGGTACGGGTGCGGAACGGGCTGTGCACCGGGCCGGGGATGAGGGTGTTGACGCGTACCGAGGGAGTCAGCTCCAGTTCCTGGTCCCAGATGCGGGCGAGGCCCTCCAATGCGCCCTTGGACAGGGCATAGCCACCCCAGTAGGCCCCTGGGCTGCGGGCGTGCGATTCGCCGGTGAAGACCACCGACGCGTCTGGCTGCTGCAGCATCCAGGGCAGGCAGGCGCGCGTGAGGGCGAAGGGCGCGATGAGGTTGACGCGCATGAGCGTCTGCCACTGCTCCAGGGTCTGGTGCTCCAGGCGCGTGAGTTGGAAGAAGGTCTGCGCGCTGTGCAGCAGGCCGTGCAGTCCCTTGAGATGGTAGACCACCGTCTGCGCTAGGCGCTCGAAGCCGGCATCGTCGGCGGCCCCCAGGTCGAAGGGAAACAGCGCAGGCTCCGGCCCGCCGACCGCACGGATGGCATCATAAGTCTGTTCCAGGCGCGCCTCGTTGCGTCCCAGCAGCGCCACGGTGGCGCCGTGGCGTGCGTAGGCCAGGGCAGCGGCGGCACCTAGGCCGGAGCCGGCACCCGTGACCAAAATCACGCGGCCGGCCAGGCAGTCTTGGGGGAGCGGGGGGACCGGGAAATGCATGGTTGCGACCTTGAACGCAGAGTATAAAGCTGAATTATGTCGTGAATTGTAACCCCGGCTGGCGGGCGCTTAGGGGGAGCGCCACTATTCATGGCATGGGGGCGCCGGCATGGACGCGTGCGGCGAGCCAGAGTTTGCGCAGCGGCGTGAGCGCGTAGCGCCGGTCCAGGACCTGAAATCCGTCGCGCCGTATTTCGCGCAGCAGGGCGCGGTGGATAGCGCCCAGGGCCAGCCCGGCCCGCTGGGCCTTGCGGTCTGCGCGCGGCAACGCAGCCAGGGCGCGCGCGTAATGGTCTTCGGCGCGCCGATACTGGTGTTCCATGAGGGCGCGGAAGGCAGGCGAGGCGCGCGCGCGCGGGATGTCCGCCGCCGCGACGCCGAACTGCGCCAGCTCGTCGGCCGGCAAATAAACCCGGCCGCGCCGCGCGTCGGTGCCCACGTCGCGGATCATGCGGGTGAGCCGCAGGGCCACGCCCAGCTCCTGCGCATATCCGATGGTGGCGCGCTCCTGCCCGCCGAGAAGTTGCGCCATGATTTGGCAGGCCATGCCCGCCGTGCGGCGGCAATAAAGCTGCAGGGTGTTGAAGTCGGGATAGGCGATGATTTCGAGGTTCATGGCCGTGCCCTCGATGATCTCCCGGAACTCTTCCCGTCCTATCGCGCCGGCTGCCGCCAGGGGCGCGAGCGCGCGGCCCACGGGATGGCGCGCTGCGCCGGCGAACAGACGATCGATCTCCTCACCCCACCAGGCCAGCTTGAGGCGCGCCACCTGCGCATCGCGGCAATCGTCCGCGACGTCGTCCAGTTCCCGGCACAGGGCGTGGAAGGCCGTGAGTGCGCGGCGTTTTTCGGGGGCCAGGAAAAGCAGGCTGTAATAAAGATCGGAGCCCCGGGGGGCTGCCTTCTCCTGGCAGTATTGATCGGCATCGGCCATGGCAAAGAGCCTCTCAGCGCCGCGCCAGCGCCCGCCCCAGCGTCACGGCGCCATCCCAGGCGCCCAGCCGCACGGGCTTGCCGAGGGCCGCCGCGGGGGCGGCATGGAGCTTGCGCAGGATGCGCTCGCCGCCCGCCACTATCATGCGCACCGCAAAGCCGGCTCGTCCGGGCAGGGCCAGCCCCAGGGGTGCGCCGGCCTGCAGTAGGCGGCGCGCGCGCTCGATCTGAGCGCGCATGAAAGTTTCCCACAAGGGGGTGGTGAAATCGCCGTGCAAATGTTGCCGCAGTATGCCATGCCGGCGCAGTTCGTCCTGGGGCAGATAGACGCGACCTTGGGCGAAATCCGCGCCGACGCGCCGCAGAAGCTGGACGAACTGCAGACCGGTGCACAGCGCATCCGCATAAGCCTGGTGGCGGGGGTTGTCATCGCCGACGAGGGCAAGCATCAACCGGCCCACCGGATTGGCGGCACGCCGGCAGTAATCCATGAGGGCGCCGAAATCGGCATAGGTGGTCTGGGCGGCGTCATCGCGGCAGGCTGCGAGCAGGGAATGAAAAGGCGCGAGCGGCAGGTGCCGCTGCGCGACGATACTTGCCAGCT
Organism: Pseudomonadota bacterium; assembly: GCA_021849595.1. Classification (GTDB taxonomy): domain Bacteria; phylum Pseudomonadota; class Gammaproteobacteria; order Burkholderiales; family Thiobacillaceae; genus JAJXXS01. Next base: position 9,090 of record JAJZSR010000059.1, read on the forward strand.
CACGGAACAAGGGGGCTTGCGGCACGGTACCCGTAGCGATGCGGTCCAGCTCGAATTCGTATTCGTGCAGGGCAGCGAGCCTCTCTTGGGGTTCCTGGCCGCCCGCGCGGGCGATGGTACGGGCGCTTTGCACGAACCGGTGCATGATCTGCACGGGCGCGCGCAGGTGCCGCGGCAGGAGCAGGAGGGCAGGCGAATCGTGCCGTATGCCGGCGCAGAACAAGAGGAGCAGGGGCGGCCTCGGTGGCAAGCTTGCCTGATTATAAGAGGCGCGCTCCGCGCGTGGGCCGGGGGTTTGGCCCATAATGGCGGGCATTACCCCGGCGCGATATCCGGATCAGGAGAAACCGGCCATGGCAAAAAAACCAACTCTGGCACCCTATCCGGAGCCGCCCGCCACCAAGGAATACGAGCACGAACTGCGCTTGCTGCAGATCGAACTGGTCAAGCTGCAGAAACAGCTCATCGCCCGTGGCGATCGCATCCTGGTGATTTTCGAGGGACGCGACGGGGGCGGCAAGGATGGCACCATCAAGCGCATCACTGAGCACCTCTCGCCGCGTGAGACGCGCGTGGTGGCGCTGGGCAAGCCTTCCGACCATGACCGCACGGCGTGGTATTTCCAGCGCTTCGTACCGCACCTGCCGGCGGCCCAGGAGATGGTGCTGTTCAACCGCAGTTGGTACAACCGTGCCGGCGTCGAGCGCGTAATGGGGTTTTGCACGGACGCGGAATATGCCGAGTTCGTTGAGATGGTGCCCGCTTTCGAGCAGATGCTGGTGCGTTCGGGTATTGCGCTCATCAAATACTATCTGGACATCAGCAAGACCGAGCAGAAGGCGCGCCTGGACATGCGCCGCAAGGATCCGCTCAAGCAGTGGAAGCTCAGCCCCGTCGACGCCGCGGCGCAAAAGCACTGGCGCGATTACAGCGCCTGCCGCAACGAGATGTTCGCGCGCACGCATACTGCCATCGCGCCCTGGACGGTGGTGCGTGCCGACGACAAGAAGCTGGCGCGTCTCAATGTCATCCGCAATCTGCTTACGCGCGTCGACTACGCCGGCAAGGAGCGCAGCTTGGTGCGGGCCGATCCGGCCATCGTGTTCGATTACGCCGATGCCTATATCGGCAACGGCATGATCGCGCCCTGACGGTGAGCTTGGGGCGGGGCCGCCGCCGACGATCAGTGCATCGGTCTTGATGTCAGCCATGGTTTGCCCGTCTTTTTTGGGGGGACGGGCGGGCACGTGCGGCCTGCGTCCGCGTTATACCTAAACTGCGTGGCGATTGCGTTTTTCGGTGCGGTCGCGCGCCATGCTCTCGTGCGTTTGCTCAAGACGATTCGGCTTCCATGGCGATATAGCCGACGGGGCATTCGTGGGCGCAAAGGCCGCAGCCTTTGCAGTAGTCATAGTTGAAGAGGTAATGGGAGCCATCGGCCGCGGGTTCGCGGGTTTTGAGGACGGCGAGGTCCGGGCAGTAGGTCCAGCAGTTGTCGCAGGCCATGCACTCGCCGCAGGAGAAGCAGCGCTTCGCTTCGGCTGCCACCTCGACGGCGGAAAGGCCGGTGGCGATCTCCGCAGCTCCAGTCCGTTTTTCCGGGGGCAGCAGCGCTTCCTCCGTGCGCGGCACGGGCTCGAAATAATTCAGGGTGAGATCGCCGACGGGAATCGGCGCAGGCTCCCCTTGAAGCTCCTGAGTGGTGCCGGTCACCTGCGCATGGATGGCCAGCGCAGCGCGATAGCCGTCTCCCACGGCGCCGCTCACCGTTCCTCGGGCGTCTAGGCGGGCGTCCCCGCCGGCGAACAGGGCGGGGTGCCCGGGCAGGTTGCCGAAGCCGTCGACCGGCAGGAGCCCGCCCGTGGGCAGCAGCGCCTCCAGGCCCAGCGTGTCTACCTCCTGGCCGACGGCCGGAATCACCTGATCGACTTCCAGTACTGTTTCCGTGCCTTCGAAGGGAACCGTCTCGTAATGTCCGTCGGCGCGGGCGAGTTTCTTCATGCGGACGAGCTCCACCCCGACTACTTTCTCGCCGCGCAGGATGAGGCGGTGCACGCCATGTTCGACGTGCAGGATGACGCCTTCTTCGACCGCCTGGCGGATGTCGCGCAGCGCGGCCTTCATCGCCGTTTCGTGCGGTATGCCGGCAGCCGGCAGGGCTTCGTGCGTGACCAGATGCACCGTCGCGCCCGTGCGCACGAGCACGCGCGCCATGTCGACGGCGCTGTTGCCGCCGCCCACGATGACGGCGGAACGTATCTCGGGGACCGTGCCCAGGGCCACCCAGTCCTGCAACAGGACAAGCGCAGGATGCAAGTCCCGCGGCGTGCGCCCGTCCACGTCCCAGGGGCGCGGGCGGGGCCGGCCGGGACCGAGAAATACCGCCGCATGGTCCCGCTGCAACTCGGCAAGCGAAACCTCCCGTCCCAGGGCGGTGTGCGGGAGAAATCTGATCCCCGTGGTGAGCAGACGCGCGATCTCATCCTCCAGGACACTGCGCGGCAGGCGATAGCCTGGCAAGGCCGTGCGCAGCGTGCCCCCGGCGGCGGGCAGCCGGTCGATGAGCGTGGCGTTGAGCCCCAGGCGCCGCAAATGGTAGGCGCAGGACAGGCCCGCCGGCCCCGCGCCGACCACGGCCACTGCAGGGGCGTCCGTTTTCACCGGCGGCAGCGGGTAGGCCCATCCCGAGCGGATGGCTTCGTCGCCCAGAAAGCGCTCCACATTGTGTATGGCAACGGCGGCATCGTAGTGGCCACGGTTGCAGGCACTTTCGCAGGGATGGTCGCACACCCTGCCGGTGATGGCGGGCAGCGGGTTCGCCGCGACCAGCGCTTCCCAGGCGGATTGGAGATCTCCGTCCGCGGTACGGGCAAGATAGTCGCGCACGTTCTCGCCCGCCGGACAGCCGACATGGCAGGGAGCGGCACGAAGCCGGTGCACCGGGCGCTGCGTGCGCCAGCCGCCCGTCTTGAAGGCCAGCGATGTACCGGGATAGGCGAAGCCGCCGGGGGTCATGACAGGCATGGCATCCCCCTCATGCGGAGCGCAGGCCGCCGCGCCGCACGCTGTCCGCGCCCTCGCTGTCCAGGGTATCGGGCGCTTTTCCCTGCAAGCCGTAGACCTCGATGTTGTGGTCTGCCAATGCCTGGAGATGGGCAAGTTCTTCGCGTGCCCTCGCGTCGTCGGCAAAAAGATGCTTGAACCTTCCCTGCAGCTTGAGATAGTCCGTCACGGGATGTATTTCCCGGATCGGCATGGCGCCGACCAGAGCGCCGAGTTCCAGCTCGATGAGGGGGAACAGCCCCGTCTGCACAGCCAGCCGGGCCACTTCGACGGACAGCTCGCTGCCATGGCCCCAGCCCAAGGGGCAGGGCGAGTGGATTTGCAGGAAGCTCGGGCCGTCCACCTGCAGGGCGCGCCGCACCTTTTTGCGCAAATCGGCCGCATAAGCCACCGAGGCGGTCGCGGCATAGGGGATGTGATGCGCGGCGATGATGGAAAGTATGTCTTTCTTCAGGTGTCTCTTGCCCATGCGGGCGATCCCCGCCGGCGAAGTGGTCGTCGCGGCTGCGTGAGGCGTGGAACTGGAGCGTTGGACGCCGGTGTTCATGTAGGCCTCGTTGTCGTAGCAGACAAAGAGCACGTTGTGCCCCCGCTCCAGCATGCCGGACAGCGCCTGGAAGCCGATGTCGAAAGTTCCGCCGTCGCCGGCCAGGGCAAGGACTTTGATGTCCTTGCCCTGCATCTTGAGCGCCGCTTCCATGCCGGCGGCCACCGCGGCCGCGTTGGCGAACACCGAATGCAGCCAGGGCACCCGCCAGGCGGAGTCCGGCCAGGTGGTGGTGAAGACTTCCAGGCAGCCGGTGGCGTTGGCCAGCGCCACGTTCGGCCCGGCGGCTTCCAGGGTGAGCCGCGCCGCCAAGGCCTGGCCGCAGCCTTGGCAGGCCCGGTGGCCGGATTCCAGCCCCTGGAAGCGGGGTTGGCTGGCGCGCAGATCGTGCAGTGTGTTCATGACGGCACCTTGATGGGCGATGGCGCGTTTTCGGGCAAGAGTTCGGGCTTGATATCTATTGGGCTCATGCGCGCATGGGGGCGGCCGATGGCCTCGATCAGGCGGGGATAAATCGCCAGCGGCACGTCGCGTCCGCCCAGCCCGGCAGCGAAATTGTGGATGCGTGGCGGCGCGTCCATGTCCATGAGAGCGGAGCGGACTTCGGCACCGATGATGCCATCCGCTCCGGGTGCGATGGCGCGCTCCAGCACCACGAGGTCGGACAGGCCTGCACAGGCGGCGCGCAGGGCTTCGACGGGAAAGGGGCGGAAACAGCGCAAATGCAGCAGCCTGACCGGCGGGTCCGGGAGTTGATCGCGCGCATCCAGCAGGGTACCGAACACGGAGCCCAGGGTGAGGATGCCGATGCGCGCTTTCGGCACATCCTCCACGCGCACCAGAGGGGCGTGTTCCCGGCCGCTCGCGGCGCCCCAGTCGGACGCCGCGGCGACGATTTCCTTCTCGGCCGCGAGCAGCGCCGCATGGTGCAGGTGGCGCGCTTCGGTGAAATATTCCGGGGCCACCAGGGTGCCCATGGTTAGCGGCGCCAGCGGATCCAGTGTCCTGGAGAATCGGTAAGGCGGAAGGAAGTGGGCCACGGTTTCCGCACTGGGCAGTTCCAAGGGCTCCAGGGTGTGCGTCAGGGCGAAGCCATCCACGCACACCATCACCGGCAGTTCGCACCGCTCGGCGATGCGGAAAGCCTGTATCGTGGTGTCCACTGCCTCCTGATTGTCGGCGCAGTAGAGCTGGACCCAGCCTGCATCCCGCACGGCCATGGAATCCTGCTGGTCGTTCCAGATGGAAAGCGGCGCGGATAGGGCGCGGTTGGCGCAGGTGAGCACCAGCGGGACACGCAGCCCGGATATGTTGTAGAGCACCTCGCTCATGAGCAGCAGGCCCTGGGAGGCCGTCGCGGTATAAGCGCGCGACCCGGCGCAGGCCGAGCCCAGCACCACCGACGCGGCGGAGAACTCGCTTTCCACGCTCACCACCTCGCAATGCAGTTCGCCATCCGCGACCAGCTTGGCGATATGTTCCACGATATGGGTTTGCGGCGTGATGGGATAAGCCGCCACCACCTGGGGCCGGCACAGGGCGACGGCCCGCGCGATGGCCTGGGAGCCTTCAAGCGCTTGCGGCATGCACCCGCTCCTTCCAAAGGCCCGGCGGCGTGGCCGCGGCCACCCGGTCGATCAGGGACAGATTGCGCGCCAGCACTTCGCCCTTGAAGCGCTGCGCCAGGGCGTCCTTCAGCCCGGTAACGGGCAGGAGGTCGGTCAGGGCGAGAAAGGCGGCCAGCAGCGCGGTGTTCGGCATGGGGCGTCCCAGCGCTTCCTGCGACAGCCGGGTGGCAGGCAGGGCATGGACGGGCCGCCCCAGGGTTGCCGACAGCGCCGAGGCGTCGCGCCCGGAATTGAGGATCACCGCCCCTTGCGGGCGCAGCCCCTCCAGGGTTTCGGGCAGCGCCATGAGGGTTTCGTCCTGCACGATGACGAAGGCCGGCTCGGCCACCTGGCAGCGCCGGCGTATGGGTGCCTCGGCTAGGCGCACGAATGCCGCCACTGGCCGCCTTT
>JAJZSR010000060.1 GCA_021849595.1 Pseudomonadota bacterium
AGGACATCGCTGCCACCCTCGCCGCCGCCCGGCGGGCCTTCGCCCGCCTTAATTGAGGAACTTGGCTGCGCCGGCTTCCAGTTCGTCGGCCTGGTGCGGAGAGGCCACGGCGGCGACGACGCGCCGGCACATGACCAAGGCGGCGGCAAAACCATCGAGGTCTTGCGCTTCGCTCATCTGCTTGTAAGCCGGCGATTTCGTTCCCACCAGCGCGCGCATGGTTTCGAGCACATAATCACGCGCCTCCCCGAACCGGGCGGGCGCACCCGCCGCGCCCGCCTGGACGCGAGCTGCCGGCGCGGAGGCCGCAGCCGGTTTTGCCCCGCGCAAGGCCTGGATGAAGCCGTTGCTCAACAAGTCGTTCACCATGGCTTCCAATTCCGAGCAATGCGGCAGCTTGGCGCATAAATCGCCGAAACTGATGCCGTTGCCGATGCTGAACAGGACTTGGCGCAGACGGGGGCGCAGGCTATGTCCCTGATTGAAAAGTTCGTCGTGCCCTTTGGGCGTACGGCACAACTGCAAGGTCATTTCCATCGGTCACCTCCATGTTTTTTTGCCAGGTCGAGCAAGACCCGTTGACAATCTGGTTGCAGTTTCCGTACCACCCGCCAAAAATAAAAAACCCCACGTGGAAACATGGGGTTAATTTAGGCCGCCGCAGCACCGCGTCGGGGCGAAGCCCTAAGGCCGTCGAGATATCGGCGCAAATCGGCGATATCCCGGCCGCCCCGGCGTTTTACAGGTGGCCGTAGGAATGCAGGCCGGAGAGGAACATGTTGACCCCGAGGAAGGCAAAGGTGGTCACCAACAGGCCGCCGACCGCCCACCAAGCCAGCGCCGGGCCGCGCACCCAGTTGATCATGCGCAGGTGCAGCCAGGCCGCATAGTTGAGCCAAACGATCAGCGCCCAGGTTTCCTTGGGATCCCAGGACCAATAGCCGCCCCAGGCCTGCGCCGCCCACATGGCGCCCAGGATGGTGGCGATGGTGAAAAACACGAAGCCCACGGAAATCGCCTTGTACATGATGTCTTCCATCACCTCCAGCTTGGGCAGGCGCGAGGCCAGGATGCCTTTGGAGGCGAAAAGATAGGTGACCCCCATCATGGCCGCCACGGAGAACGCTCCATAGCCGATGAAATTGGCCGGCACGTGGATTTTCATCCACCAGGACTGCAGGGCCGGCACCAAGGGCTGGATATCCTCGGCCTGGCGATCGAAGGTGTACCAAAGGATGAAGCCGACCGCCGCCGTCACCACCAGCAGCACGAATGCACCCATCTGGCGGGTGGCATAGCGCCCTTCGTAATACAGATAGATCAACGAGGTGACCAGGCAAAAGAGAACGAAGACTTCATAAAGATTGGAGATGGGAATGTGCCCCACGGACGGGCTGATGAGATAGGACTCGTACCAGCGCACCATCAGGCCGGTGAAGCCCATGAGCACCGCCGTCCAGGTGAGCCAGGTGCCGGCCTGCAGGGCGAACTCCGAACGCCCCAAAAGCCCCACCCAGTAGGACACCGTGGCCAGCACCAGGAAGGTACACATCCACATGATGGCGGCCTGGCTGGAGATCAGGTACTGGAGGAAGAAAGTCTGATCCATGCGCGCCAGGTTGCCGTGGTAGAGGCTGATGGCAAACAGGCTCAGGATGGCGATGCCCGCCATGAGGGGCTTGATCGGCTTCCAGAACCATCCCAGCCAGGCGAAGGTGGGCACCGCGCCGATCAGTACCGCCCGCTCGTAATAACTCAAATGATCGACGTATTGTCCGTAGGCATAGCCCGCGCCCAGGGCGAGGGCGACGGCAAACAGCCAGTCCAGCCAGGAAATGCGCTTGAGCAACGGCTGCGGTTGGGTCAGTACCAGATCCATGGTTTCAGTCCTTCACCAGTTTTTCGGCCGAGGCACTATGCTCGGCAAATTCACGCTCGAAATCAATGGTTTTTTTCGCCGCCGACATGGCCAGCAAAACGCCTCCGGGGCGTAAGCGCACCCACATGCGCCTCTCGCGCACGAACAGCATCAGGGCAATGCCGATGACCAGCAACAGCGACCCCAGATACACCACATTCTTGCCCGGCGCCCGCGTAAGCTGAAAGCCGCTGGACTGCACCTGGTCATAGTGCGTCAGTTGCAGATACACCGGCGCCCCGTAAATGAAGAGGTCGCTGTAGGCATTCAGGCTGTCGCGGATGAACCAGCCGGCCACGGCGCCGGGGGGCGGGGGTTTTTCACCGGCCTGCTCATCAGCCAATTGGAGCAGGCTGTAGCTGGCGAGTTCCAGCACTTTCAAATAAGTCTCCGCCGCCTTGTCCTGCTGCTCCTTGGGCACTTTTGTCTGGATGAACTGGCCCAGCGCCTGAAAACCGCCCTGGGAGAAGATGTCCAGCATCTTGGCGGTGCTCTCGGCGAGCTTGGTGCGCATATCCGCGTTCGCGGCGCCGCCGCCCAAGGCTGTGGCCGCGAAACGCTGCGCCGCTTCCGTGCGCAGTTGCGGATTCAGGAAGGCCGCGCGCAGGCGCATGAAACTCGCCAGCGTATCGTTCGGCCCGAGCGGGAAACGCACGTAGCGGAACGGCTGGTTGGGCGCGGTGCGCATGCCTGACATCATGTACCAGCGCCCTTCGATCTGGATGGGCAGCATGAAGTTGCTGTACTCGCGCGCCTGGCCCTGGGCATCGCGCAGCTTGTACTCGAAGCTCGGGCCGACGTTCTGCATGCCCTCGCCGCCCTGGGTGGGATTGCCGCCCAGCACCTGCATGTTCTTGAGCGTGAGCGGCGGCGGCCCCTTGCCCATGGCCTCGACGTTGAAGGGCCGGAAGGTCGTGAATTCGACGCGGTAGTTGCCCATGTCGGTCTTCAGTTCGGTGTGGCTGTGCACTACCCCCGTCATGTCGAGGGCCTGGTCCTTGGGCGTGAACAAGTCCCAGGCCTTGAGCGCAAGCTTGGAGCCGCCGTCGCCGAAGCTGGCCTGGTAGATCGCGATACCATCGTAGGTGAGCGGATGGTTCACCGACACGGTAGCGTTCTTTATGAGCTTGCCGTCCGGGCTGTAGATGCTGATGTCGCTGTCGAAAGCCTTGGGCTGGCCGGTCGGGTAATGCTCGATATGAAAGCGACGCAAGGCCAGGATGAAAGGCAGGTCCTGCACCAGATAGCCGTCGCCGACATTGATGAAGACCACGTTCGCGCTGCCACCCTCGGGAATCGTGACGTTGCCGCGGAAGGACGGATTGGACGTGGAGAGGCGGCTTGCCGCGGGAACCTGGTTTTCGGGGATGTCGCGGGTTTCGATTTTCTTGATGCCCAGAAGCTGCTGGGCCTTGAAGATGAGATTGCCGTCTATCAGCCCGCCGATGCAGATGAGCACGATGGCGGAGTGGGCAAAGATATAGCCCAGGCGCGACAGGCTGCCCGATTTGGCGGCAATGAGCAGGCCGCCGTCCTCGGTCGGGCGGGTTTTCAGGTGCCAGCGGCGCGCCTTGAGATAGGCTTCGAAACGCTGCGCCAGCGTCGCCACGGACAGGTCGCTGACATATTCGCGCCGATGGTGAAAAGCAGCCAGCGACTTGTCGGTGGCATGCTCCCGGAAGCTGCGCATCTCCCTCACCATATTGGGCGAGTTGCGGTAGATGCACAGACTGGTGGAAACCACCAGAAACGCCAGGATCACCAGAAACCAGCCCGCATGATAGACGTCGTAGAGCCCCAGGATGCGGAAGACGTCGAACCAGAACGTGCCGAACTGGAAGACATAGTCGGAATAGGGCTGCCCCTGTTTCAGTACGGTGCCGATGATGGAGGCGATGGCAATCACCGTGAGCAGGCTCACGGCGAAGCGCATGGAGCTCAGCAGTTCGTAGAGGGCCTTGCCGGGGGGCTGGATAGTGCGGGTTGCGGTGGACATGGAAGCTCAAAACGACAAAGGGTGACTTGCGCCACCCTTTGCTGACTGGGGTAAGTAAAAAAAGTTTAATGCAGGCCGTTGATATATTGGGCCACGGCCTTCATGTCCTGATCCGACAGACGCGCCGCGATCGTGCGCATCATCTTGCCGGGATCATTGGTACGCGCGCCGGTGCGGAAAGCCATCAGTTGGGAGTAAACATAATCGGCGTGCTGGCTCGCCAGGTGCGGAAATTCGATGGGTATGCCCTGGCCGGTGGGCCCATGGCAAGCCTGACAGGCAGGCACGCCTTGTCCGGCCACCCCGGCGCGCCAGATCTTCTGCCCTTCCAGCGCGAGCCCTTTGTTTTGCGCGGCGCCCGGCCTGATCTTCTGCTCGCTGAAATAGGCCGCCAAATTGCGCATATCGTCCTCGCTCAAATTCGCCACCATGCCTGACATGATGGCGTTCTGGCGCTTGCCGGATTTGAAATCGTTGAGCTGCTTAAGGAGATATTCATAAACTTGCCCGGCCAGCTTGGGGTAGGTAGAGGACACGCTATTGCCGTCCGCGCCGTGACAGGCGGCGCACACGCTGGTGACAATGGGCTGCGCCTTGGCAGGATCGCCCATAATCACGGTGTAGCCCGCATCGTTCACGACCTTTTGGCCGGGCCCCGGCGGCGCGGACTGCGGATTGGCGGCCTGCGCGGCATTCGCGGCGGGCGCAGTCTGCGGGGCGGCAGCGGGGGCGGCAAAAGCCATGGAAACGCAGGATACGGCGGCGAGCATTATTATCGCCAGTCTGTTTTTCATCCGGGACTCCTTCGAGGCGGCTGGTCGGGGGATAATGTCAAACTAAGCAATTCTAGCGGACTTAAATTTTCATGCAAAGCACCCGACTGGCCCAGGCGAGCTTTTCCCTGTCCGCCGCACGAGCGGCCGACCTCCCGGAAAGCCGCGCGGAAGTAGCCTTCGTCGGACGCTCGAACGCCGGCAAATCCAGCGCCCTCAATACTCTGGCGCGCCACAACCGCCTGGCTTTCGTATCCAAAACCCCGGGGCGCACCCAACTGATCAATTTTTTTTCGGTCGGATCCGATGCCTACCTGGTGGACTTGCCCGGCTACGGCTACGCCAAGGTGCCCCCAGAAGTGCGCAGGCGCTGGGAGGATTTTCTCGCCGCCTACTTGCAAGACCGCGCCAGCCTCAGGGGATTGGTGCTCATCATGGACGTGCGCCACCCCCTTACGCCCCTCGATTGGCGCATGTTGGACTGGTTCGCTCCCACGGGACGGCCGGTACATATCCTGCTCACAAAAGCCGACAAGCTGTCCCGCGGCGCGGGCCTCAAGGCGTTGGGCGAAGTGCGCCGCGCCCTGGAAAATCGCCCACTGGTGAGCGCCCAGCTTTTCTCCAGCCTGAGCCGGCTGGGCGTGGAAGAAGCCGAAGCCGTGATCGCGGCCTGGCTGCAATGATGGCCCGCCAAAGGCGGCCAACCCTAGGCAAAAAAATGCCCCGGGCAAAGGGGTAGTCCGGGGCAAAAATGCCTTATTAGCAAATAAGGCACCCGCTCAGGGAGGAGAAGCGGGAGACGATCAACACCGTCTGTCGATGAGAGAGCGGGGGAGTAAAATGGTTCCCTTCGGAATCATTTTTGTTTGGGGCATGCCGTGAATCTCCCCTTGGGACACTATCCCGGAAAGCGCATGCGGCGCATGCGCAAAGACGCCTTCTCCCGCCGTCTGATGGCGGAAGCGCGCCTGACCGCCGACGACCTGATCTACCCCGTGTTTGTCCTGGACGGCAAGGGGCGGCGTGAAGTCGTGGCCTCCATGCCGGGCGTCGAACGCCTGTCGCTGGACCTGCTGCTGCCCGTGGCGGAGGAATGCGCCCAACTGGGCATTCCGGCCATCGCCCTGTTCCCCGTGATCGACCCGGCCCTCAAATCCGAGGACGCACGCGAAGCCTACAACGCGGAAGGCCTGGTGCCGCGCACCGTCGCCGCCTTGAAAACGCGCCTGCCGGAACTCGGGGTCATCACCGACGTCGCCCTGGACCCCTACACCAGTCACGGACAGGACGGCTTAGTCGATCGCTCGGGCTATGTGGTGAACGACGAAACCGTGCAGATTCTGGCCCGCCAGGCGGTGGCCCATGCCCAGGCCGGCGCCGACGTGGTCGCCCCTTCGGACATGATGGACGGTCGCATCGCCGCCGTGCGCGCGGCATTGGACGAAAAAGGCCTTATCCACACCCGTATCTTGGCCTATGCTGCCAAATACGCCTCCAGCTTCTACGGCCCGTTTCGCGATGCCGTGGGCTCGGCCGCCAATCTGGGCGGGGGCAGCAAGCACACCTACCAAATGGATCCCGCCAATGGCGACGAAGCCCTGTGGGAAGTCGGGCTGGATCTGGAAGAGGGGGCCGACATGGTCATGGTCAAACCGGGCATGCCTTATCTGGACATCGTGCGGCGCGTCAAAGACACTTATCGCGCTCCGACTTTCGCCTATCAGGTCAGCGGCGAGTACGCCATGCTCAAGGCCGCCGCCCAGGCCGGCTGGTTGAACGAACAGGCGGTGGTCATGGAAAGCCTGCTGGCGTTCAAGCGCGCCGGGGCGGACGGTATCCTGACCTATTTCGCGTTGCAAGCGGCGCACTGGCTGCGGGGTTGATCCCCGCAATGTCTTCGGCCGGACGCTAAACTTAATCGTCGACATAACCGTTTCAATAACCACTCGCCGTTTACCCAAGGACCGCCATCATGTCTGCTCCCCGTGGCAAATCCAGCCTTGCCGACCCGCACGGCGCGGCGGGTAACGCAAATACCCGACGCGGCGCCGGACACGACTGGGAACGCACCCTCATCGCATATTCCCCATATTTGCTGAAAAATATCAGCGCAACCCCCACGACTGACTTGCCCGAACCCGGCCATACCGAGCAGCAGCGCATAAAACTGCGCCTGGCCCATGACGACAGCAGGACCTTGCAAGCGAGCCTGCTCATCCAGAAGATGTACGCCACGCGCGGCTACCCGGCCAAACCCCTGGAGCGCAACGACATGCGCATCACGATCATGGCCTACATGGATGATCAAGTGGTCGGCACAGTCACCCTTAACCTCGATTCGGAGGCCGGTTTGCTTGCCGACCAGTTGTATCTCGAGGAAATCAATCAACTCCGCGCCGAAGGCAAGAAAGTCTGCGAGCTGATCAAACTCGCCATCAGTCCGCGCGCCGACGGGCTGCGCATCTACTCGAGCCTGCTTCATATCGCTTATATCTATGGCCGGCGCATTCACGGATATACCGATCTGGTTCTGGAGGTGGTGCCCAGGCATGTGAATTTTTACGTCAAGATGCTGGGGTGCAAACCCTTCGGCCCCGAGAAGCTTAATCCACGTGCAAACGACGCTCCGGCGCAGTTGCTGCATCTGCCCATCGACTATGTGGACGCGATGATTGACGCCTATGGGGGCCAGGGAGCGAATGCGAAAACCCGCACGCTGTACGCGCATTTTTTCAGCCGCCGTGACGAAGAAGGGATACTGGGCCGCCTGTTGCGGGGCGAGTAGGCGCGACTATCCTGAGTTGGAAGTTCGTGGAATATACGCGCGATGGAGGGGTGCCTGCGAAAAATGGCGATACTCGACATTTTTTTCCGTAACGTATTTCCAACTCAGGACACCGTCTAGCAGCCTTAGTCGATCAGCGGCGAATACGCCATCCTCAGGGCCGCCGTCACGGAAAGTCTGCTCGCCCTCAGGGAAGCGCACGGGAATACTATCCTGCACGGCTCTGATCTGCGTACTCCCCACCCCGCGGCAGACGGGTTCAATTTTTTTCCGGTACGGCCGTTTTAACGAGAGCGTTGTTTACGGAAAAGTCGGAGAAATGGGCGAGCGGGATACGGCGCAAGACGCCAGGGCAATGGGCGCCGAAACATATCACCGAGATAGGCCAGGTGCGCATGAGTAACTCCAGCGGGTTTCCCTATGAAATGGCCTTCTCCAGAAATCTCGGGTGGGTTACCGAAACCGAGCAATCCGCGCTCAAAGCAAGCCGCATCGCCATTGCCGGCATGGGGGGCGTCGGGGGCCTCCATCTCCTCACGCTGACCCGCCTGGGGATCGGCCAGTTCCACGTTGCCGACTTGGACGTATTCGAATGGGTGAATTTCAATCGCCAAGCCGGCGCAACCCGCTCCACGCTAGGGCGCCCAAAAGTCGAGGTGATGGCGCAGCAGGCACTGGACATCAACCCGGAACTTCAAATCAGGCTTTTCACGGCCGGAGTACAGCCCGGCAACCTCGACGAGTTCCTGAACGGCGTGGACATCTATGTGGACGGGCTGGACTTTTTTGCTTTCGATATCCGCGAGCAGATGTTTGCCGCCTGCCGTGCCAAAGGCATCCCGGCCATCACCGCAGCCCCGCTGGGCATGGGGGCATCCCTGCTGGTTTTCCTGCCGGACAGGATGTCCTTTCCGGACTATTTCCAATGGCAGGGTTGTTCGGAACTGGAAAAGGCGATCCGCTTTCTCGTGGGCCTTGGACCTGCATTGTTGCACCGAACCTATCTCGCGGACGCTAGCCGTGTAAACCTTGGCGCCCGCAAGGGGCCTTCGACAGCGATGGCCTGCCAGTTGTGCGCGGGGGTTGCCGGCACCGAAGTCCTCAAACTACTGCTGCGCCGGGGCAGCGTCCGGGCCGCGCCCCACGGCTATCACTTCGACGCCTACCGCCACCGGCTTTCTCACACGTGGCGCCCCGGTGGCAATCGCAACCCCCTGAACAGGCTGGCGATCGCCATTGCCAAACGTCGCCTCGGGTTGACCTGAGCCGGCCGCGCATCCGCAAGACGACGGAACCAAGGCACCAAGCGTTGCCGGAAAAACATACGGATTGTTTGCGCCAATGTTGGAAAATCTTACAGTTGCCCCCGATCTCTCGGCGGGACACCGGGAGGCCGGGAACCCTCTTTAAAATCAAGCCCCCACCCCCAGCCGGCACCCCAGATATTCGCTTTTTATTCCGCCCATCTGCGCAGCCGTCCGGCCTCGGGCCCGTCCCCCTGGCACGCCGTTGTCGGGGATTTTTACACTTCATGACCACCAACCGCCCGGAGCCCTTGGACAATCGCCGCTTTTTTCTTGCAAATCAATGAAATAAGAAACTCTGGCACGGCCGTTGCTTAATCATCGTCGAGGCCCCGACGATGGGCTTAGACGTTCCAACTTTCAGGAGCAATGACATGAAACTTAAAAAGCTAGCCCTCTCGGTCTTGATTGCCGGCTTGGCCGCGGCCCCCTCCGCATGGGCCGCCACCTATATTACGTTAAACCCCAGTGCCCCCAACACCGGCGCTGTCGGCGGCACGAGTCTGTCCTCCGACGGGCCTTTCCAAACCAACAACAGCCAGATCGCGTTCACTTCCCTGACCACGATTAGCAGCGTGCCCAGTGCCGGCACCGCTGGAAGCCTCATAGAGTCGGGCAATTTCCAGATCGTGAATTTCAACCCTCAGCCTAATTCGACGACCGGCGTGACCAACAACTACAACGTCTATGGCACGCTGAAATTCCAGGCAAACGGGATTTGGGCTACCAATAACCTCTTCGTTGTCACCAGCATGGGCTCATTGAACGCCGCCGTTTATGGCAGCCCGTTGTGTTCGACCTCTGGCGTCAATCCTTGCGCTGGTCCCGGCTCCGGTCTCTTATTCGCTGCGCCGACAACGTCGAACGCGACAACGTTTGCGCAGTTCGGCATTACCCAGGGAGCGAATGATTTCCTGCTCGGCAACGCGTTCCTGAAGAACGATCCTACCAACCAGGGCTCCGTCACGGTGGGCAATGGCACCAGCGGTAGCGCCACCGAAAGCATCCTGGCGCTCCTCGGGTTCACACCCGCGCCCGGCACCACCGGCCCCACCGGGTTCTGGATGTTACCCGACCCGTTCAAGATCAACATCGGCTCGCAGGCGGGCGGCAACCTGTTGAACACTAGCTTCACCGTCAGCGGGGGGCAGACGATCGTGAGCGTTTCCAACGTCAACGGAGCCAACCAGGGCGGGGGCAGTATCACCTACACCGTCCCCGAACCCGCATCGCTGGCGCTGGTGGGCTTGGGATTACTCGGCATGGGGTTGGCAACGCGCCGCCGCAAGTCCTAAATCTGGCGGCTTTTCCAACGAGAAAACCCCACGGCATGCCGTGGGGTTTTTCATTCTGCCGCCGACGGGTGAAAGCCGCCCTGCCACTCAGCCTGAGTCAACCATATAATCTTCCAATGCGCTTCGGCTCGCCACTATGGGGGGCGGACGAGCATGCCCGGCCCGAAACAGCATGACTGGCCGCCCCGTAGGGAATATGCCGCCCCATGCCTCGGCCAAACGCCTTTGTAAGCGTTCCGGAACACCCTCCGCCGCAGCGCCGGGAAAAGCAAACAGCGCACCTACCGCCATTGGCTGTAACGCAAGACCATTTCTAGTCAAGGCCAGCCAAACGCGTTGAAACGCCCGGCCGGCATTGAATAGGTGCTTATCATCCAGCCGCTCGATTATTATGGCGCCCAGGTGGGGGGCTATTCGACAGGGCAGTACGGCAGCTCGCCAGCCCAGCAGTCCGCTGCCGCCGAGCAAATTGAATGCTTGCATCAGCGGCCAATGCCGCAGCGAGGCAAAAAGGGGGCGCAACGGCTTTTCGACCCCCAGAGCCCCGGGCGACAGGCCCGTCTCGGCGCTACGATTCCAACCCACATCGAAGCGTATGGCCGCGAACAACTCCTTATGCAGGGCACGGGTACGAAATCGCTCCTGCTCCGCCACGCGTATGAGCTCCACGACTTGCATTTTCCGCTTACGCTCGCCCAGCCATGCCAAATTGCACCCGGGGTAGGCTGCGGCCACTTCTTGAACCAAAGCCGACAGCGCTGCGGACGACAAGGGCGGCCCCCGGAACACGACGCCCCGGTTGCAATGCCTCTTGGGAATCTCCTCGATCAAAGGGTCAGCGCTCACCCCCCCCGCCTGCCAATGCACTCGAATGGCCAGGGCAGGCGCTGCCGGATCGGGAAACAATTCAAACTCCGAGCGCACACCGAAACGGCTGGCCGCTATCGCCAAATTCTCCGCCACGGCGCCAAAGGAAAGGAAGAGCGCGGCACGTTTGTATCCACCATCGTGCGGCCACCCGGGTTCCGAGTACCAGATTTTCAATCCCGGCGGCGCGACCTCGAAGCGCAGATAGTGATAATTGTCGGCGGAAGGTGCCAATATCCCGCTTTGCAGGATGAAGCGCAGTTGTTCCGACGTCAGCATCGCCTTTACTCCGGGCGGTTCATGGCTACATTACCTGCCGCACTAGTAGGGCATGGCAAGGTAGCGATCATGCGGGCGGAACACCTTACCCTCATGGCGCAAACCCTTCTTTTCTGCTTCACCCCGAAGACTGACGCAGATCACTTGAGCTGGGCCTGCAATTGCTCGGCCTGAGCCCGCTCGCTGAAAGCCTGCCGGGAGGCAAGGGCTGCCTGCAGATGTTGCCGCGCCTGCGGCTTGTTGCCCAACCGCATCAAGGCGCTGGCCAGGTGGTACTGCATCGTAGGATTCGCGGGCATATCCCTTACCGCCAGTTGGAGCAGCGGAATCGCCTGAGCCAGTTTCCCTTCCTGCGCCAGCACCCACCCGTAAGTATCCGCGACGAAAGGATCGGCGGGCCGCAACTTGTAGGCGCGCTGGGCATAGGTGATAGCGCCGGGATCATTCTGCTTTTGCAGCGCCGTGGCGAGATTGTTCAGCGCGAGGACATTTTCAGGATCGATCGAAACAACCTGGCGATATAGGCCGATGGCTTGGGCCTGCTGGTTGCGAATCAGGGCCTCGTTGGCTAGATAAAGGCGGAACGCGACATCCTTGGGGTGGGCAGCAAGCCACTGCTGCGCCACCGCCTGTGCGGCGGCCGGCTGTTGCGCCTGTATCAATGATTCGTGATAAGCCACCGCCGTGGCATCGGACGGAAGCACTTGGTACGCCTTTTGGTAGGCTTGCGCGGCTTCGGCAGTTTTCTTGAGGTGGGCATAAATCCCGCCCTGCAAACTGTAGCCTGCCGGCGACTGCGGAAAATCCTGTTGGATCCGCTTCGCCTCACCCAACGCCTGCTCGGATTGTCCTTGAGCCATGTCCAGATCGAGCAAGGCGACACGGGCATCCACGTAGTGAGGAGATAGGCTGAGGCTTTTGCGCAAGGATTGCTGAGCCCCGTTCAAATCTCCCGCCAGGCGCTGGGCCACGGCCAAACGATACCAGCCTACGGGGGCGTTGGGTTCCAGATTGGTAAGGTTCGTGTAGGCGTCCACGGCGTCGTTCTTGCGTCCAGCGCCAAGCAGCGTTTGCCCCAGATTGTCGAGAAATATGGGGCTGCCAACGTGCCCCTGGTAGACCTTACGGGCAAGTGCCACCGCCTGATCAGGCTGCTTGCTGGCCAAGTAGTAGTATTCCAGCAATTTGACCGGAGTCAGGTCGTCCGGGTGCGCCGTGACGGCGGCCTGCATTTTCTCTAGGTAGGTCTTTGTATCATTCAGGGCCAGATAAACATTGGCCAGACCTATTTGTGCCCCCAGGTTGCCGGGGTTTTTGGCAAGAATAGCCTGGAAGCGCTGTTTTGCCTCTTGGGGCCGCGCCTGCGTCAAATCCAGGCGGGCCAAGATCGTGGCAGCCGGCAGGAAGGTCTGGTCTATGACCAGGCTTTGGGTAAAGGCCTGGTAGGCGCCCGCCATATCACCTTGGCGCAGCAGGATTTGGCCTTTGAGGTAATCCGGGGTGGGATTCTTGGGTTGGGCGGCGGCCATTTTCTGGAGGGTCGCCAACGCTCCCACATCATCTCCTTTAGCCAGTTGCGCGGAAATCAGGGCCGAGTAGGCCTGCTGATCCTCCGGGTGCGCAGCAATGACGGACTCAAGCCCGCCGATGCCGGCTTGATCGCCGTTTAATACCTGGCTTTGCGCATATGAGGCGCTGATAGCAGGGTTATTGGGGTCAAGTTTACTGGCTTGCGCAAAATAGGCCTGCGCCTGCTGATACTGGCCCAGGTTCATTTCTGCCTGGCCGGCCAGGAGGAGCGGCCGTGGATCGACCTGGCCGCTGACGAGCAAAGGCGCGAGGGTTTTAAGCGCGCTGTCATTCATGCCCATGCGCAGTTGCGTCGCCGCGGCGAACACACGCACAGCAGGTATGTCCGCCAGGGACAGCACCTGGTTGAAGCTGTTCAGCGCGATTTCGTTGTTTCCGGATGCGTAATTCACCACCCCATAGAGCAGCAGCGCTCTGGGCTGGTTGGGATCGACCTGGAGGATCTGCTGGAGCAAATCTTTGGCGCCGTTGTAATTTTTTTGCCGGAAATCGACGTAGGCCTGCAAATAACGGTAGGCGGGGGATTTGGGCTGCGCTTCCTTCAACGCATCCACTGCCTTCATCCCTTCGGCCAGGCGGTTCATGGACAGCAGGGTGGTGGCTTTGAAGGAAAGGGCGCGCAAATCCTTGGGCTTGATCTTCAGGGCCTGGTCGTAGGCGGCCAGGGCCTGGTCGGGCTGGTTTTTGGCGCGATAAAGGTCGCCCAGCAAATACCAGGACTCCAAGCGTTTGGGGTCCATCTGTGCCGCCTTCTGCGCCGTCGCCAGGGCCTGATCGGGATGGGCGTAACCAAACTCGCAGCGCGCCTGGCCCCAGTAAGCCGGCACATAAGTGGCATCGTCTTTGAGCGCCTGATCGTAAAGCGGACAGCCTTCCGCATACTTGCCCTGGCCCATGAGGGCGTCGCCCCGTATCTGCAGGATTTGTGCGAGCGTTTTGGGGTCGTCCCGATCGCTGGGGGAAAGCTTGTCCAATACCTTGCCGTATTCGCCTTTCAGCAGCCAGGCCTGCGCTAAGGGGATGCGCGCGCTCTCCGGGCTCACGCCCAGTTGCACGGCCTTTTCCAGTTGGATTTCTGCGCTGCCCCCTTCTTTCAGCTTGAGATAATCCAGGCCCAATAGCCAGCGCGCCTGCGCGTTGTTGGGTTCCTGCTGGAGCGCAGATTTGAGTTCTATGACGCTGGCGTGGTAATCCTGCTTGGCCTCGTAGTCCTTGGCTTTCTGGATGCGCTCCGCAGGAGTTTCGTGCCCGAACTTGCAGCCCCCCAAAAGCCCAAGCAGCACGGCAAACACGACGGGTTTGATACGGGCTTGCATGACGTCTCCTGCTGTCTTGCGCGACTGGCCGCGCGCATTTTGTACCGCTCGGGACGCGGAAGCACCCGGCGGGTCTACCCACTGCGAAAAGGGTATGCGCAGTGTAGCCGAATCGCGCCGCGGATACCTCCCTCGAAAGCGGTAGGCAAAGCTTTTAGACGATGTCCAGGTGATCCAGCCCGCTCATGAGATTCTTGCCTTTGGCTTCCTGGCCGTGCAGCTTGATCTTGAGGCGCAGGTCGTTGAGGCTGTCGGCATTGCGCAGGGCGTCTTCATAGCTGATGAACCCGGCTTCGTAGAGATCGAACAAGGCCTGGTCGAAGGTCTGCATGCCCAGCTCGCGCGACTTGCTCATCACCTCCTTGATTTCGTGCACATGGCCCTTGAACACCAGGTCGGAGATGAGCGGCGAGTTGAGCATGATTTCCACCGCGGCGATGCGCCCCTTGCCCTCGCGCCGGGGGATGAGGCGCTGGGAGATGAAGGCCTTGAGGTTCAGGCTCAGGTCCATGAGCAGCTGGTCGCGCTTGTCCTCGGGGAAGAAGTTGACGATGCGGTCGAGCGCCTGGTTGGCGCTGTTGGCGTGCA
>JAJZSR010000226.1 GCA_021849595.1 Pseudomonadota bacterium
GGATGAGGGTGTCGTAGACCTTGGCGCCGAAATGACGCTTGAGTTCGCCGGAAACCTGCTGCGCCAAGGTGGAGCGCGGATCGTACATGACGCGCAGCAGCCCTTCGATTTCTATGCCTGGGTTGAGGCGCGCCTTGACCTTCTTGATGGTGGCCACCAGGTCGGTGAGCCCCTCCAGGGCATAGTATTCGCACTGCATGGGAATGAGCACGGCCTGGGCGGCGGCCAGCGCGTTGACGGTGAGCAAGTTGAGCGTGGGCGCGCAGTCGATGAGGATGAAATCGTATTCGTCCGCCAGGCCCAGGAGCGCGGCCTTGAGGCGGAATTCGCGCCGCTCCAGGTCCACCATCTCGACCTCGCCGCCGGCCAGTTCGCGGTTGGCCGGCACCACGTCGAAGCCGCCTTGCTCGGAGCGCAAGCGCGCCGCGGCGATGTCCGCCTGGCCCAGCAGCACCTGGTAGGCGGTGGGCAGCGCGGTGCGCTTTTCCACCCCCGCGCCCATGGTAGCGTTGCCCTGCGGATCGAGGTCGACCAGCAGCACGCGCTGCCCGGCCTGGGCCAGCGCGCAAGCGAGGTTGACCGCCGTGGTGGTCTTGCCCACGCCGCCCTTTTGATTGGCTATCGCCAGAATTCTGCTCATCGGCCTTCCATCACGATCAGATGCCGCTGCGCGGCCATGCCCGGCACGCTCAGGGCCAGGCTTTCCGCCACCGTCACGTCCTCGGGGAGCGCGGCGATTTCCGTATCGGGGAATTTCCCCTTCATGGCATAGAAGCGCCCGCCCGGCGCAAGCAGATGGCGGCTGGCGCGGACAAAATCGGCAAGCGTGGCGAAGGCGCGCGACACGATGGCCGCAAAGCCCCCCGGTACGTGATAATCCTCCACCCGGCCGGTCACCACGCTCAGATTCGCCAGTTCCAGTTCGCCCTTGGCTTGCGTGAGGAAGGCGGTTTTCTTGGCCACCGCATCGATCAGCGTCACGGGCAGGGCAGGCCTGACGATGGCCAGCGGTATGCCCGGCAGGCCGCCGCCGCTGCCCACGTCCAGCACATTGGCCGGCGCCGCCCGGTCCAGATGGGGCGCCAGCGCCAGGCTGTCGAACAAGTGGTGGGTCAGCATGTCCTCGCGGGCGCGGATGGCGGTGAGGTTGTAGACACGGTTCCATTTTTCCAGCAGGGCAAGGTAGGCAAGCAGCTTTTGCCTGCCTTCTTCGCCCACCTCCAGACCCAGTGCCGCAAGTCCTGTCTCCAGATCCAAGCTCATGCCGACCGCGCCGTCTCGCCCAAGCGCGGAAAGCCGCGCTTGGCATAGACCAGCAGGATGGCCAGGGCAGCGGGCGTGACGCCGGAAATGCGGCTCGCCTGGCCGAGCGTCTCGGGCCGCTGGCGGGCCAGCTTCTGGCGGATTTCGATGGACAGGCCGGCGATGCGCCCGTAATCGATGTCCGCGGGCAGGGCGAGGGCCTCCTGCTCGGCCAACCGCGCCACTTCTTCTCTCTGGCGGTCGATATAGCCCTGGTATTTGGCGGCGATTTCCACCTGCTCGGCCACCGCCGCGTCGGCCACCGGCTCGCCCGCGCCCGGCAGGCTCATGAGACCGGCATAACTTACCTGCGGGCGGCGCAGCAGTTCGAACAGGCTGTATTCCTTTTCGATGGGCTGGCCCAGCACGCGCACGGCGTCTGCCTCCGGGAGCTTGACAGGGTGCACCCAGACCGCTTTCAGGTGGTTGGTTTCCTGCACGATCGCATCACGTTTGCGGTTGAAGGCGTCCCATTGCGCGTCTTCCACCACACCCAGGCGGCGCCCGATTTCAGCGAGGCGCAGGTCGGCATTGTCCTCGCGCAGTTGCAAGCGATATTCCGCCCGGCTGGTGAACATGCGGTAGGGCTCGGAGACGCCGCGCGTGATGAGGTCGTCCACCAGCACTCCGAGATAGGCCTCGTGGCGTGCGGGGCACCAAGGCTCCCGCTCCTGCGCGCTCAGGGCGGCGTTGATGCCCGCCAGCAGGCCTTGCGCGGCGGCTTCCTCGTAGCCGGTGGTGCCGTTGATCTGCCCGGCGAAATAAAGCCCGGCGATGGCTTTGGTTTCCAGGCTGGCCTTGAGGTTGCGCGGATCGAAATAGTCGTATTCGATGGCATAGCCGGGGCGCAGGATATGGGCCCGCTCCAGGCCGACTACGGAACGCACCAGTTCGAGCTGGACATCGAAGGGCAGCGAAGTGGAAATGCCGTTGGGATAGACCTCGTGGGTGTCGAGCCCCTCCGGCTCCAGAAAGATCTGATGCGCCCCCTTGTCGGCAAAGCGGTGGATCTTGTCCTCGATGGACGGGCAGTAGCGCGGCCCCACGCCTTCGATCACCCCCGTGTACATGGGCGAGCGATCCAGCCCACCGCGTATGATCTCGTGCGTACGCGCATTGGTATGGGTGATCCAGCAGGACAGTTGGCGCGGGTGCATGTCCCGGCTGCCGCGGAAGGAAAACACCGGGGCCGGATCGTCGCCGGGCTGCTCCTGCAGGACGGAGAAATCTATGGTGCGTCCGTCGATGCGCGGCGGCGTGCCGGTCTTGAGGCGACCGACGGGCAGTTGCAGCTCGCGCAGGCGCGCCGCCAGCGACAGCGCCGGGGGATCGCCCATGCGCCCGGCCTGAAAGCGCTCCAGGCCCA
>JAJZSR010000061.1 GCA_021849595.1 Pseudomonadota bacterium
CATGCTTTTTCAATCAACCTCGGGTAAAAAACGATAGCCGACGCCCGTCTCGGTGAGAAAAAATCGCGGGCGTGCCGGGTCATCCTCCAGCTTGTGGCGCAGATGGCCCATGTAGATGCGCAGGTAGTGGCTGTGCTCTACATAGGGCGGGCCCCACACGTCGCGCAGCAGTTGCCGATGGGTGAGCACCTTGCCGGGGTGGTTGAGCAGGGTAAGCAGCAAACGGTATTCGCGCTGGGTGAGATGCACCTCTGCGCCGTTTTTTAGGATGCGGCGTGCCGCCAGATCCACGCTGACGTCGCCGAATTCGACCTTGGTCTCGGCGCCGCCCACCTGCGGCTGGCGGCGCAGGGTGGCGCGCACCCGGGCCAGCAGTTCGGCGATGCCGAAAGGCTTGCTCAGGTAATCGTTGGCGCCGAGGTCAAGAGCCTCCACCTTGTCCCTTTCATCCACCCGGGCGGACAGGACGATGATGGGCAGGCTGCTCCAGGCGCGCACGCCGCGGATGAGGTCCAGGCCGTCGCCGTCGGGCAGGCCCAGATCAAGGATGATGAGTTCAGGCTTGCGGGTGCCTGCTTCGACAAGGCCGCGTGCCACGGTGTCGGCCTCGAACACCCTATAGCCCTCGCCCTCCAGAGCAGTCCTCACGAAACGGCGGATTTCGCGTTCGTCCTCCACGACCATGATGCCGGGTTTGGGATCGATGGCTATTCTCCTTCCTCGACGGCCTCGGGCTGGGCCTCCAGCGGCAGGGTAAAGCGGAAGCGGGCACCGCCCCCCGGGCGGTTGCCCGCGCGTATGCGCCCGCCGTGAGCCTCTACGATGGCACGGCTGATGGCGAGCCCCAGCCCCACGCCGGGAACCGCCGTTTCCCGGTCGCCGCGGGCGAAGCGCTCGAAGATGGCCTCTTCCTGACCGGGGAGGATGCCGGGTCCGCCGTCCCAGACTTCCACTTCCAGTGCCTCTTCGTTGCTGCGGGCCGCAATGCCCACCATGGTGCCCTCCGGCGTGTATTTTGCCGCGTTCTCCAGCAGGTTCACCAATACGCGTTCTATGAGCAGCGCATCGCAGCGCACCAGAGGCAGTTCGGCCGGTATGGCCACGCTGACCGGATGACCGGCGAGCACCCCGCCTACCTCGCGCAGGGCAGCGCTGGCGATTTCCTCCATAGATTGCCAATCGCGGCGCAACTTGACCTGGCCCGATTCCAACCTCGCCATCTGCAGCAGATTGTCGACGATGCGGAAGGTGGCGCGCGCCTGGCGCCTGATGGCCTCGACTTGGGCGCGCTGCTGGGGCGTACTCTCGGCCATGCTCAACGACAGCGTTTCGGCAAGGCCGACGAGGGCCGTAAGCGGCGTTCGCAGATCATGGGACAGCGCTGCCAGGAGAGCATTGCGCAGGCGTTCAGATTCCATCTTCACCAGGGTGTCCCGCGCTACGGTGACAAAATGTATGCGTTCGAGCGCGATGCCGATAAGCGCCGCAAAAGCTTCCAGCAGGCGCTGCTGTTCAGGCAGCAGGCCGCTCCAGGAGGGCTCCTGGCTTATGACGAGCACACCCCGTACACGCATGGGGGCCGCCAGGGGAAGATATTGGTGGGTACGGCCAGGCAAATTACCTGTGCCCGCCCCGGCGGGCTCATTGTGGTCAAAGCTCCACTGAGCCACGCCAAGATCGATGTCATCGGCGTCTGCGACGTCGGCGTACAACTTCCCCGCCTCATCGGGCAGGAGGATGCGCGTGTGCGTCTGGAAGCTGGCTTGCAGGCTGCGGCCGCTGATCTCGATGACCTGCTCCTCCGTGAGCGTCGAGGAGAGCGCTTTGGCGAGCTCGTAAAGGTTACGCGCTCGACCTTCACGATAGCGGGCCATGCGGGCCTCGTAGCGGAGGCCCGAGGTCAAATGGCCGGTGACGAACCCGACGATGAGCATGACCACGAAAGTGAGCACATATTGCACATCGCTGACGGCGAAGGTGAAGCGAGGCGGCACAAAAAAGAAATCAAAGGACAGCACGCCCAGTACCGCCATCAGGATCGACGGGCCGCGGCCGAAGCGATAGGCAATGCCCACCACGCCGAGCAGGAACAGCATGACGATGTTGGCCCTATCGACATAGGGCAGAAGGGGTGTGGCGAGCAGGGTGATCGCCACGCACATGGCCACGGCATAGGCATAGTGGCGCGGAGGGCTGCGCGGCGAGCGCACCGGGGCCACGCCCAGCGCCTGCGGCGCGGCAGCGGAGGGTTGGCGGGCCACGGTGAGGATGTCGACGTCGCTGGCAATTTGTCCCAGTCGTCGTATGAAGGACTGCCACCCCCAGCGCCCGCTGTGCGGCCCGCGCCCCAGCACGATGCGCCCGAGATTGTGCTGGCGCGCGTAATCCAGTATCGCGGCGGGTGCATCCCGTGCCGCGATGACAGCGGTCTCCGCGCCCAGCTGCTCGGCGAGCTTCAGGGTGGCCAGCACCGCCTCGCGGCGCGCCGGCGGCAGGCGCTCCAGGCGGGGCGTTTCGACGTAGACGCAATGCCATTCCGCCTGGCGGCGGGCAGCCAGGCGCGCCGCCACCCTCACCACGCGGCCATCGGCGTCCTCGGGCCCGACGCAGGCCAGCAGACTGTCGCCGGTCTGCCACACGGGGCCTTGAAAGACTGCGCGGCGGACCCCCTGCATCTGCTCGTCCACGCGTTCGGCCGTGCGCCGCAGCGCCAGTTCGCGCAGGGCAATCAGATTGCCCTTGCGAAAGAAATTCTCGATGGCGTGGCGTGCCTGGTCGGCCAGGTAAACCTGGCCGCGTTTGAGCCGTGCCAGCAGATCATCCGGCGGCAGGTCCACCAGCAGGATTTCCTCGGCATGATCGAAAACGCGGTCGGGTACGGTCTCCTGCACGCGGATGCCGGTGACGCCGCCGACCACGTCATTGAGGCTCTCCAGGTGCTGTACGTTGAGCGTGGTGTAGACGTCGATGCCGGCGTCGAGCAGTTCCGCCACGTCCTGCCAGCGTTTGAGATGGCGCGAGCCCGGGGCATTGCTGTGGGCCAGCTCGTCCACCAGGATCACTGCCGGATGTCGTTGCAGCGCAGCATCCAGGTCGAACTCTCGCAGGGTGCTGCCGCGATAGGCCACCTCGCGCAGGGGCAGCATCTCCAGCCCTTCGAGCAGGGCCGCGGTTTCGCTGCGGCCGTGGGTCTCGACCACGCCCGCCACCACCTCGCGCCCCTGCTCGCGCAGCTGACGCGCGGCCGACAGCATGCCATAGGTTTTTCCGACACCGGCGCAGGCGCCGAAAAAGATCTTCAGCTTGCCGCGCTTGGCTTGGGCCTCCTCCTGCTGGACCTGTGCCAGCAGGGCATCCGGGGAGGGGCGTTGATCCGGGTCAGTCAAGGTGTTCGGCGCGCAATGCGTTCAGGGCAAGGTTCAATTCCAGCACATTGACCCTTGGCGTACCAAACAAATTCAACCATGGTTGGCGAGCCGTCTTGGCGATCAGTGCCTTGACCTCAGCCAACGGCAGGTGCCGGGCGCGCGCCACACGGTCCGCCTGATAGTAGGCTGCGGCGAGCGAGATCTGCGGATCCAGCCCACTACCCGAGGCAGTGACTAGATCCACCGGAATCGGCGCATGGTTGTCCGGGTCGGCCGCGCGCAGGGCCGCGATGCGAGCCTTCACGGCATCGATGAGCGCCGGGTTGGTGGGGCCCAGGTTGGAACCGCTGGAGGCCTGCGCGTTGTCGGGGTAAGGCGAGGTGGCGGACGGCCGTCCCCAGAAATCGCCGGGCGAAGTGAAATTTTGTCCGATCAGGGCCGAGCCCACCGGGCGGCCGTCGACTGCCAGCAGCGAGCCGTTGGCGCGCCAGGGAAACAGAACCTGGGCCACCCCCGTCACGACGAGGGGATAAATCAGGCCGGTCAATACGGTGAGCAGCACAAACAGGCTCAGAGCGGGGCGCACGTGTTTCATGAGAGATCCTTATTCGATCGGTTCAATACAGGCCCATGGCGGTGAGCAGCAAGTCGATGAGCTTGATGCCGATGAAAGGCACCACGACCCCGCCCAGCCCGTAGATCAGCAGATTGCGCGCCAGCACGACGTCGGCCCCCATTGCCTGGTAGCGCACGCCCTTGAGCGCCAGCGGGATCAGGGCGACGATGATCAGGGCATTGAAGATCACCGCCGAGAGTATGGCCGAGTCCGGCGACGTCAGGTGCATGATGTTCAGCGCCCCCAGTTGCGGATAGGTGGCGACGAAGGCCGCGGGAAGGATGGCAAAGTACTTGGCGATATCGTTGGCGATGCTGAAGGTGGTGAGCGCGCCGCGCGTCATCAGCATCTGCTTGCCGATTTCCACGACCTCGATGAGCTTGGTGGGGTTGGAGTCCAAGTCCACCATGTTGCCCGCTTCCTTGGCGGCCTGGGTGCCGCTGTGCATGGCCACCGCCACGTCGGCTTGCGCCAACGCCGGCGCATCGTTGGTGCCGTCGCCGGTCATGGCCACCAGCCGGCCCTCGGCTTGGGTCTTGCGGATCAGCGCGAGCTTGTTCTCCGGGGTGGCTTCGGCAAGGAAATCATCCACACCGGCCTCGGCGGCGATGGCCGCCGCCGTCAGGCGGTTGTCGCCTGTGATCATCACGGTGCGGATACCCATGCGGCGCAGCTGGGCGAAGCGCTCCTTGATGCCGCCCTTGACGATGTCCTTCAGTTCGACCACGCCCAGCACCCGCGGCTTGCCTTCGTGGACCTCGGCCACGACCAGAGGGGTGCTGCCACGCCGCGACACCGTCTCCACCGTCTGCACCACGCCATCCGGGAAGCTGCCACCCTGGCTCTCCATCCAGGCCCGCATGGCGTCGGCGGCGCCTTTGCGTATCTGGCGCTGGGGCAGGTCGACGCCGCTCATGCGGGTGTGCGCGGAGAAGGGCACGAAGCTGGCTTCCAGCTCGTGCACCTGGCGTTCGCGCAGGGCAAACTGCTTGGCCAGCACGACGATGCTGCGGCCCTCGGGGGTTTCGTCCGCGAGCGAGGCGAGCTGTGCGGCATCGGCCAATTCCTTCTCATCCACGCCTGGGGCCGGCAGAAAGACGCTGGCCTGGCGGTTGCCCAGGGTAATGGTGCCGGTCTTGTCCAGCAACAGCACATCCACGTCGCCAGCGGCCTCGATGGCGCGGCCCGACGTAGCCACCACGTTGGCCAGCAGCATGCGTCCCATGCCGGCCACGCCGATGGCGGACAGCAGCCCGCCTATGGTGGTGGGAATCAGGCATACCAGCAAAGCCACCAGCACCGTGAGGGTGACGGGCACGCCCGCATGGGCCGCATTCACTGCGAAGATCGAAAATGGCAGCAAGGTTGCGGTAACCAGCAGGAACACCAGGGTCAGAGCCACCAGCAAAATGGTCAGGGCGATTTCATTGGGGGTCTTGCGCCGCTTGGCGCCTTCGACCAGGGCAATCATGCGGTCGAGGAAGGACTCGCCCGGATTGGTGGTGCAGCGCACGACCATCCAGTCGGACAGCACGCGGGTGCCGCCGGTCACCGCAGAGAAGTCGCCGCCGGATTCGCGGATGACGGGGGCGGATTCGCCGGTGATGGCGCTCTCATCGACCGAGGCCACGCCTTCGAACACCTGGCCGTCGCAGGGCACGAAGTCGCCGGCTTCGACCAGGACAAAGTCGTCACGGCGCAGACTGTCGCCGGGGACGACGGTCCATGGGCCTTGCTTCGCCTCCTTGAGCTTCTTCGCCATCACCGATTTCTTCATGCCGCGCAGCGACGCCGCCTGGGCGCGCGCACGGCTTTCGGCCAGCGCCTCGGCGAAGTTGGCGAACAGCACGGTGAACCACAGCCAGAGCGCCACGGCGCCGACGAACCACGCCGGCGCCTCACCCCGGCTCACCAGCGCCTGCACCCACAGCGCGCTGGTAAATAGGCTGCCGACGTAGACGGTGAACATCACCGGGTTGCGCCATTGCACGCGTGGATCCAGCTTGCGCAGCGATTCCAGCAACGCAGGCTTGACCAGGCTGCGGTCAAACAGAGTAAGCGTCTTACGAGTCATGGTTACGTGTCCTTCAATGGCTGGCCAGCGGGCTCAGCTGCTCGACGATCGGCCCCAGCGCCCAGGCCGGGAAGAAGTTGAGTGCACCGACCAGCAGCAGGGTGCCGATGAGCAAGCTGATGAACATGGCGCCGTGGGTGGGCATGGTGCCGCTGCCGGCAGGGATGCGCTTCTTGGCGGCCAGCGAGCCGGCCAGCGCCAGGATGGGCACCATCACCCAGAACCTGCCGAATAGCATCGCCACCCCCAGTAAGCCGTTGTAGAAAGGCGTGTTGGCGGACAGGCCGGCGAAGGCGCTGCCGTTGTTGTTGGCCGCCGAGGTAAAGGCGTAGAGCATCTCGGAAAATCCATGCGCGCCGGGGTTGGCCAGGCCGGCCAGGCCCACCGGCAGCACGGCTGCGAAAGCCGTCCCGACCAGCACCAGTATCGGCATCAGCAGCACGGCGATCGACACCATCTTCATGTCGAAGGACTCGATCTTCTTGCCGACGTATTCCGGGGTGCGGCCCACCATCAGGCCACCGATAAAGACCGCCACCAGGGCGAATACCAACATGCCGGTGAGGCCCGAGCCGACGCCACCGAAGATGGTCTCGCCCAGTTGGATCAGGGCCATCGGCACCATGCCGCCCAGCGGGGTGTAGGAGTCGATCATGGAGTTGACCGCGCCGCAGGAGGTGGTCGTGGTCACGGCATCGAACAGCACGGAGGCGGCGATGCCGAAGCGGGTCTCCTTGCCTTCCATGTTGCCGCCCGACTGCAGGGCCGTATGCGCCTGGTCTACCCCCAGGGCCCCGATGGCCGGGTTGCCCTGATGCTCGGCGGCGGCAAGGAGGGTGACCGCGACGGCGAACACCAGCACCATGGCCGCCAGCAGCGCCCAGCCCTGGCGGGTGTCGCCGATGGCAAAACCGAAGGTATAGACCAGCGCCGCCGGAATCAGCGGCACCGCGAGCATTTCCAGGAAGTTGGTGAGCGCGTTGGGGTTCTCGTAAGGGTGAGCCGAGTTGGCGTTAAAAAAGCCGCCGCCGTTGGTGCCCAACTCTTTGATCGCCTCCTGCGACGCCACCGGTCCCATGGCAATGGTCTGCTGCGGCACGACGACCGTTTCGTTGATGACCTGGCCATCAGCCCCTTTGACGGGCTGCCCCGCGGCATCGAGCTTGGGCGTGGTGTAGCTGGTCGGCTCCAGCGTGGTGACGTTCTGATAGGCTAAAAAATTCTGGATCACGCCCTGGCTCACCAGCACCAGTGCCAGCACGAAAGAGATGGGCAGCAGGGCGTATGCGGTGATGCGGTACGTATCCTTCCAGAAATTGCCCAGCAGCCGGGTACTGTGGCGGGCAAAGGCGCGGATGAGTACAAAGGCCACCGCGATGCCCGAGGCGGCGGACAGGAAATTCTGTACCGCGAGGCCGAGCATCTGGGTCAAGTAGCTCATGGTGGACTCGCCCGCATAGCCCTGCCAGTTGGTGTTGGTGACAAAGCTGATCGCGGTGTTGAAGCTCGAGTCCGGAGTGACGGCACCGAAGTGCTGGGGATTGAGCGGCAGCCACAATTGCAGGCGTTGCAGCGCATAGACGATGAGGGTGCCGATGAGGCTGAAGATGAGCAGGCCAAGGGCATAGTGGCGCCAGTCCATCTCGCTGTCGTCAACACCGCAGAGCCGCAGGAGCCGCGTTTCAAGGGCGGCCAACGGCCCCCAGGCCGGGCGGCCGTCCATGATCCAGGCAAAATAGCGCCCCAAGGGCCTGACGGTCGCGAGCAACACCGCCAGGAAAACTGCCAGCAGCATGAAGAATTCGATGGTCATCAGAAGTCCTCCGCGCGAAACAGGGCATAGAGGAGGTAGACCGCCAGAACGACTGCCGCCAGGGCGCCGACCACGTAAAAAGTGTTCATCTCACTTCCTTCCCATGATACGTTCGAACAGCGGGATCAGAATGCCCGTCAACGCGAACAGGAAGGCGATCAGCAACAGATAGAAAATATCCACGGCTTTTTCCCAGACATTGGACTCAAATGCAGGTTAGGCCGCCGGGCGAATATTTTCTGAAAAGAGAAGGGGCGTTACCGTAAATAAAATGTAAAAAACCAAAATCTCTGATGGGAATGTGCAGATTCCCACGGACCTGCCTGCGGCAGGCCGCTACCCCGTATTGCGCATGCCGTTGGCGATGGCGTTGATGGAGCGTTTGAGAGACATTAACCAGTCTTCCCTTTCACGGTCGGTCAGCCCGGTATCGCGGTAGCGCGCCAAAAGCCGGACCTGGATGTGGTTGAGGGGATCCATATAGGGCTTGCGGCGCGCCAGGGAAACGGCCAGGGCCGGGTTTTCCTCCAGCAGGTTGTCGCTGCCCGCGACGCGCTTGACCCAGGCCACGGTAGCGTCAAATTCCGCTGCGATGGCCGCGTAGATGTCGCCGGCGTTCTTCGCCTTGGACAGGCGCGCATACTCGCCGGCGATCTCCATGTCCGCTTTCGCCAGCGACATCTGCACGTTGGACAGCAGGGCGCGGAAAAACGGCCAGCGCGCGTACATTTCCTGCAGCAGCGGCAGCCGGGCTGCGCCCGCCTCCTTCAGCGCAGTGCCTATGCCGTACCAAGCCGGCAAGGTGTGGCGCGACTGCGCCCAGCCGAACACCCAGGGGATGGCGCGGATCGAGCCCATGGAGCGATCGGCTTTTTTGCGGTGCGAGGGGCGCGAGCCTATGTTGAGCGAGCCGATTTCCGACACCGGCGTGGCGTCGTAGAAATAATCCA
Source organism: Pseudomonadota bacterium (assembly GCA_021849595.1). GTDB lineage: Bacteria > Pseudomonadota > Gammaproteobacteria > Burkholderiales > Thiobacillaceae > JAJXXS01. The sequence continues at coordinate 8,822 of JAJZSR010000061.1, forward strand.
GGAAATTTGGCGTGCGTTCCGTCAACTGCCGGTAGGCCGTCTCCCCGCTGCGCGCCAGGCCAGCCATCAAATCCAGATAGTCTTGCGGATATTCCACGCGGGCGTGCGCCAGGGCCGTGCAGCTCGCCTTGATGAGGCCGGTGGCGCCCATGCCGATCTCGTAGGCAGCAGTCTCCGGGTTGCTGTATTTGTAATAGAGCATCTCGCCCTGCTCGGTGAACTTGATCTCGCCGTTCACCGTGCCCGGCGGCTGCGACAGGATGGCCTCGTGGGTGGGCCCGCCGCCGCGCCCCACGGTGCCGCCGCGGCCATGGAACAGGCGGCATTCGACGCCGTGCCGGCGCGTCAGCGCGATGATGGAAAGCTGTGCCTGGTAGAGATTCCAGGTGGAGGCGAGAATGCCGCCGTCCTTGCAGGAATCGGAGTAGCCCAGCATCACCTCCTGGCGGTTGCCATTGGCCGCCAGCAGCGCGCGATAGACTTTGTTGGCGAACAGCTCCTGCAGGATGGCGTCGCTGCGGCGCAAATCCTCGATGGTTTCGAACAGCGGCGCCACCATCAGATGGCAGTGCCAATCGCCGCCGCGGTAGCCGCACAACTCTACCAGGCGTCCGAGGAACAGCACTTCCAGGACATGGGACGCGGCGTGGGTCATGGAAATGACATAGGCGCCAAACGTCTCGGCGCCGACCTCGGCGCGCAGCTTGGCCACCCGGCGGAACACTTCCAGCGTCTCGCGCGCCTCCGCGTCGAGCACGCTCTCGTCGAAGCTGATGGGGTCGATGTGCGCGATCCAGGCCGACAGGCGCGCCTGGCGCGCCGCCTCGTCGGCGCCGGCATAGTCATAGTCCGGATCGATCAGGCCCAGTACGGCCGCCACCGCGCGGCTGTGCACGGTGGACTCCTGGCGAATGTCGAGCTGCAGGAGATGGAAGCCGAAGCTCTCGACCAGGCGTATCAGCTTGCGCAACTCCTGGTTGGCAATGATGCGGTCGCCGTCGGCGACGAGCGAATCCCGCACCAGACGCAGATCATGCAGAAACTCCTCCGCGTCGTCGTAGGCCAGTTGGCTGCGGATGGCAGGCATGCCGGCGAGGCACTGGTTGACGTAGGAAAGATTCGCCTCCAGGCGCGCGAGCATGAAGCCGGATATGCGCCGATAAGGCTCGTTGCCGTACAGCCGGGCCACGGAACCGCGGTACACCTGCTCGGCGTATTCGCTTTCGTAGTGCTTCAGGCGTTTCTTGAACGGCGCGCTCAAACGGCACCAGTCGAGGCTGTGCGTGAGCATCTGGCGCAGCTCGAGCATGCGGCCGACATACTCCTCCAGCGCAGTGCGCATCTGCGTGTGCACGGTCCACTCGGTGATCTCGGCGGTGACATAGGGGTTGCCATCGCGGTCCCCGCCTATCCAAGAGCCGAAGCGTACGAAGCTGGGGACAGCCGCCATGGGTTCGCCTTCCGCATCGGAGCCGTAGTGCTTGCGTACCGCCTTTTCCAGGAAGTGATAAGCCTGGGGCACGGCCTCGAACAGGCTTTCCTTGACGTAATAAAGCCCGTTGCGCACTTCGTCCTGGACCTCAAGCTTGGCCGAGCGGATTTCGTCGGTGCGCCACAGCACCTGTATTTCGGCGGCGAGCTGGTATTCGGTTTCGGCGCGGCCGTCCTGACCCAGGGTGGGATCGTGCAGCCGGTCGCACAGCAGGAAGATACGCCGCATGCCTTCCATGACCGCGCGCCGGCGCGCCTCCGTGGGATGGGCGGTAAATACCGGCATGTAGATCGAGCGCTGCAGCAGTTTCTCCAAGGTGGAGGCCGAAAGCCCCTGCTCCTTGAGCGTGGCCAGGGTGCGTTCGAACGAGCCCTCCCACAGGCCGATGCCGTGCGTCAGCAAGCGGCGGCGGTTACGATGGGCGTAGCTTTCTTCCGCCACGTTCACCAACTTGAAGTAGGCCGAGAAGGCGCGCACCACGAGTTCGAGTTTTTCCGCCGGCAACGCGTCGATGAGGGCCATAAGCGCCTCACGCTGCGCCGTATCCTCCTCTTGATGGAGGTCGGCGAAGCCGCGCCGCAGAGCTTCCACTGCCTCGAACACCTCCTGACCGGCATGCTCGATGAGCACCTCGCCCAAGAGTTGGCCCAGGAGCTTGACCTGGGCGCGCAATTGATCGTCGGTGAGGAGTTCCAGCGGAGCGTTCATGGCATGTGTGATCGAGCGGGCAACCGATAATTTTCGCATCTTCGGCACTCCTCAGCCCAGCCAGGCGCGCGCGTTGCGGAACAGGCGCAGCCAGGGACCGTCCGCGCCCAGGCCGTCCGGCCGCCAGGACAGTTGCGCGCCGCGGAACACCCGTTCCGGATGCGGCATGAGGATGGTGAAGCGACCATCCGCCGTGGTGAAGGCCGTTGCGCCGCCCGGCGAGCCGTTGGGGTTGAGAGGATAGGCCTCGGTGGGCAGGCCATGATGGTCGACATAGCGCAGCGCCGAAAGGGCCGCCCCCACGTGCGCGGGATCGCGATAAGCCACCATGCCCTCGCCGTGCGACACAACAATGGGCAGGTGCGAGCCCTGCATGCCGGCGAAAAACAGCGAAGGCGAATCGAGTACCTCCACCATCACGAAGCGGGCCTCGAACTGCTCCGACAAATTGCGCTCGAAACGGGGCCAGGCCTCGGCGCCGGGGATCAGTTCGTGCAGTTGGCTCATCATCTGGCAGCCGTTGCACACGCCCAGGGCGAAGGTGTCAGGACGGGCGAAGAAGGCGGCAAACTCATCGCGCGCCTGGGTATTGAAGAGGATGGACTTGGCCCAGCCGCCACCCGCGCCCAGCACGTCGCCATAGGAAAAACCGCCGCAGGCCGCCAGGCCCCGGAAGTCGCCCAGGCGCACCCGGCCGGACAGGATATCGCTCATGTGTACGTCGTAGGCGGAAAAACCGGCGCGCTCGAAGGCGGCCGCCATTTCCACCTGGCCGTTCACGCCCTGCTCGCGCAGAACCGCGAGGCGCGGGCGCGCGCCGCGCGCGATATAGGGCGCCGCGACGTCATCGGCCGGGTCGAAGCTCAGTTCATAGCGCAGGCCGGGATCGTGGGCCTCGCCCTGGCGCGCAAACTCCTGCGCTGCGCACTCGGGGTTGTCGCGCAGGCGCGCCACCTGGTAGCCGGTCTCGCTCCAGGCCGCCTGCAACACCGCGCGCCGCTCGTCGAGCACGCAGCTTTGCAAGCGGAAGATGCGCAGGCTGTCGAAGGCATTGAGCGTGCCGATGATGTGGAATTCGGAACGCAGGCCGGCGGCGAAGAAGGCTGCCATCACCGCCGCCGTGTCGCTGCGGCGCACCTGCAGGACGGCACCCGCCTCCTCGTTGAACAGGACGCTGAAGAGCTTTTCGCTGTACTGGCCGGGGCTGACCTCGGGTTCCGGCTCGCCACCCTCTTCCGCGTCGATGCGGATCTTGTCGTAACACAGCTCGTCGATATCCAGATCCACGCCGCAATGCCCGGCAAAGGCCATTTCCGCCAGGCAAGCGAACAGCCCGCCGTCGGAGCGGTCGTGATAGGCCAGCAGACGGCCTTCCTTGTGCAGCTTCTGCGTCGTGGCGAAAAAGGCCAGCAGGCGAGCGGCTTCGGGCGCGTCGGGGCAGGACTCGCCCACCTGCTTGTAGGTCTGGGCGAAACTGGACGCGCCCAGGCGGTTCCTGCCCAGGCCCAGGTCGATAAGAATCAAATCGGTTTCGCCCTGATCGGTACGCAGTTGCGGCGTGAGGTGGCGCGAGGCGTCCGGCGTACGGGCAAAGGCCGAGACGACCAGCGAGATCGGCGCGGTGACTGCCTTGTCCCGGCCGTCCTCCTGCCACACCGTCTTCATGCTCATGGAATCCTTGCCCACCGGGATGCTGATGCCCAGCTCCTGGCAATAGCGCGCGACCGCCTGCACGGTGTCGTAGAGCGCCGCGTCCTCGCCCGGATGACCCGCGGGCGCCATCCAGTTGGCCGACAGCTTGACTTCGGCCAGGCTGGCTACGCTCGCCGCGGCCAGGTTGGTCAAGGCCTCCGCCACCGCCATGCGCCCCGAGGCCGGCGCATCCAGCAACGCCAGGGGAGCCTTCTCGCCCAGGGCGAAGGCTTCGCCCTGCAAGGTTCGATAGCCCGTGGCAGTGATGGCGCAATCGGCCACCGGCACCTGCCAGGGCCCGACGTTCTGGTCGCGTGCGGTCAGGCCGCCGACGCTGCGGTCGCCGATACTGATGAGGAATTGCTTGGAGGCCACACCCGGCAGGCGCAGCACGCGCAGCGCAGCCTCCCTAAGATCGATGTCGGCCAACTGCAGCGGACTGCGCGCGGGCTCTCCATGCGCCACCTGGCGAACCATCTTGGGCGGCTTGCCCAGGATCACTTCGAGCGGCACTTTGACCGGCCAGTTGCCGAAATGGCGATCGCTCACCTCCAGCAAGCCTTCCGCAGTGGCCTCGCCCAACACCGCATAGGGGCAGCGCTCGCGCCGGCAGAAGGCGTCGAAGTCGGCCAGGCGCTGCGGCGCGATGGCCAGGACGTAGCGCTCCTGCGCCTCGTTGCTCCAGATTTCGCGCGGCGACATGCCGGAAGCCTCCAGGGGCACGGCGCGCAATTCGAAGCGCCCGCCGCGACCACCGCCATGCACCAGTTCCGGAAGGGCGTTGGACAGGCCGCCGGCGCCGACGTCGTGAATGGAGAGGATGGGATTGTCGGCGCCCTGCTGCCAGCAGCGGTCGATGACCTCCTGAGCGCGCCGCTGCATCTCCGGGTTGCCGCGCTGCACGGAGTCGAAATCGAGATTTTCCGTATTGGCCCCCGTGCTCATGCTCGATGCCGCGCCGCCGCCGAGGCCGATGGGCAGACCCGGGCCGCCCAGTTGGATGAGCAGGGCGCCGGCAGGCAGCGGCGACTTGTACACGTGTTCGGCGCGTATGTTGCCCACGCCGCCGGCCAGCATGATGGGCTTGTGATAGCCGCGGCGCTGGCCGCCGACGGTTTCTTCGAAGCTGCGGAAATAACCGGCCAGATTAGGGCGGCCGAATTCGTTGTTGAACGCCGCCGCGCCGATGGGCCCCTCGATCATGATGTCGAGCGCCGAGACGATGCGCCCCGGCCGTCCGTACGGCTCCGCCTCCCAGGGCTGCTCGTAGCCCGGGATGTTGAGATTGGACACGGAAAACCCCGCCAGCCCCGCCTTGGGCTTGGCACCGCGCCCGGTCGCGCCTTCGTCGCGTATCTCGCCGCCGGCGCCGGTGGCCGCGCCCGGAAACGGCGCGATGGCGGTGGGATGGTTGTGCGTCTCCACCTTCATGAGGACGTGGGTCGCCTCCTGCGCATAGCCGTAGGCACCGCCGGCGCCGGGATAAAAGCGCTCGATCTCCGTTCCCTCGATCACGGCGGCATTATCCTCGTAGGCGGACAGCGTGCCCTCGGGGTGGGCCGCGTGCGTGGCGCGGATCATGGCGAACAGGCTGCTGTCGCGGGGCGTGCCGTCGATCACCCACGCGGCGTTGAAGATCTTGTGGCGGCAGTGTTCGGAATTGGCCTGGGCGAACATCATCAGCTCGACGTCCGTGGGGTTGCGCCCCAGGCGCACAAAACTCTCCGCCAGATAATCGATCTCGTCTTCCGACAAGGCCAGGCCGAACTCGCGATTGGCCGCCGCCAGCGCGGCGCGGCCCCCGACCATGACATCCACCTCGGCATAGGGCTTGGGTTCCAAATGCTGGAACAGCGCCGCGGCGTCC
>JAJZSR010000227.1 GCA_021849595.1 Pseudomonadota bacterium
GCAGGTGGCCCAGTACGTTCGCGGCGACGTGGGTGAAGGAGACGATGGGGTCCAGTCCGAACAGGCCGGCCGAGCCCTTGATGGTGTGCGCGGCCCGGAATAGGGCGTTGAGGCTCTCGCGGTCGTCGGGTGCGCTTTCCAGGTGCAGCAGGATAGCCTCCATGTCTTCCAGGAGGCTGCGGCTTTCCTCGATGTAGGTCTGCAGGGGCTGATCCATGGGAGTCCTCGGTCAGGGGGCCGGTATGACCAGCGGGTCACCCAGTTGGGCCGCCATGTTGTACAAGTCGATCAGTTCCAGGGTGGTGCGGCTGTGGGCGACGAAGCGCACGGTCTTGCCCAGCCGCTGGGCTTCGCGCTTGATGAGTAGCAGGAGCTGGAAGCCTGCGGTGTCGATTTCGCTCACCGCCGAAAGATCCAGTTCGACCTCCGCGCAGGCTTCCAGGAGCGCGGTCAGGCGCGCCTTGGCGTCGGCTGCGGCATAGATGGTGAATTCGCCTGCCAGGGTGGCTAGGCAGAGGCCGTCGCGCTGTTGGGTATCGATGTCCATGGCCATGCTTTCTTAAGGGGGGCTCAGGGCAGGATCAGCTTGCCCACCGCCGCCAGCATTTGCGCGGGCTGGAAGGGCTTCACCACCCAGGCTTTGGCGCCCGCGGCCTGGCCTTCGGCTTTCTTGCCTTCCTGCGATTCGGTGGTCAGCATGATTACCGGCGTGAATTTGTACTCGGGCAGTTGCTTGAGGTTTTTGACGAAGGTGATGCCGTCCATGTTGGGCATGTTCACGTCGCTGATGACCAAGTGCACCTTCTGGCCGGTGAGCTTGGCCAGGGCGTCCTGGCCGTCGCTGGCTTCCAGAACGTCGTAGCCCGCGCCTTTGAGGGCGATGTTCACCACTTGGCGCAGCGAGGCGGAGTCGTCGACGATCATGACGGTCTTGGGCATGGCGTATCCTTAGAAAAACGTGATGTCTGAGGCCTGCTGCGCGGCCGGGTCGGCCCCGGCGTGGATGTTGCGCTGCTCGGCGGTGGTATAGGTCTCGGCCAGCGCCTCCAACCAGGCGGCCGGATCCGGCAGGGCGCTATCGCCGGCGAGGTGGGCGTGCAGCTTGTCCATGTCGGCGCCGACATGAGCGAGGATCTGGCTCACGCGATCCTGGAATTGCAGGTTGACGAGCACGTCGGCGATTTCGTCGCGGATGCCCATGCTCTCCTGTTGCAGGAGGGTGGTTGAGCGCGTGAGCTGTTCGGCAGTACCGCGGAAGTCGTCCAGCACCCGGTGGATCTTGCGCTCCGCTTCTGCGCTTGCCTGCTGGTCGCGCTGGGCGACGTCCTGCGAAACCTTTTGCACCGAGCCGATGGCTTGGCCGATAGCGATGGCCTTCTCGCGGATATGGTTGCCGGTTTCTCCGGAACGCAGCGATAGGCTGCGAACTTCGTCGGCCACCACGGCGAAGCCGCGCCCGGCCTCGCCTACGCGCGCTGCTTCGATCGCGGCGTTCAGGGCCAGCATTTTGGTCTGGGCGGCCAGGGCCGCCACTTCCGCCGCCATCTGCTCCAATTCCTTGGTGAACTGCGACAGGCGCACCACTTCGGCGAGCATGTTTTCCTTGGTTTCCAGCAGAGAGCGCAGCGCGGCCACCACGGACTGCAATTCTTGTTCGCTGTCGCCCAGCAGGCGCTGCATGCCGCCTCCACCCTGCGTGCCGTTGGCGGTGTCGGTCGAGGCGGCCACTGCCGCCTCCAGGCGTTCGACGAGGCGGGCGAAGCGGCCCGTCAGGGCCACCGCCGCTTCTTCTGTCTGCCCGCGCACCGCGTCGACCTGTTTTGCCCACAACGGCAGCACGTTGCGGCAGAGGGCATCTATGTTCGATTCGGCTTCAAGAGCCGTGTTGCTGCCAAGGGCTTGCGTGTTCATCGCCGGATATTCGCTGTGGACGTCAAAACTTGTCTTTGTCAAGACATCCCATCTACGGCGAGCGGTGACAAAAATTTAGTAAATTCTCATAAAATTCAATAACTTAATAAATGCTTAAATTTTTGGCATAGCCCGGTCGGAGGGTGCGCTATGTCGGGCGAGCCCAACGCTCAAGCAACTGCATCAGCGCGGTGTCTTGGACCGGCAGGGGCAGCGTCGCGTCTGCCGGACAGCGCGCCAGCAACTGGGCCAGGTCGCTTTCGTGCGCGGGGTCATGGAGAATGAGGACGCGCGCCGAGGGAAAGCGGTTGCACGCCGCGAGCAGCGATTCCAGATTGCTCACGCGGTCGTGGAAATGGCGCTTGCTAAAGTCGGCCACGATGACCTGCGGTACCAAGGTCTTCAAGCGTGCGAGGGCCCGGCGCACGGAATATTCGATGGCCACCTGAAAGCCCGCCCGCTCATAAAGGGGCCGGTGGTTGTATCCTGGGATTTCCTGGATGGCAAGCAGCCAGGGACGATCATTGGGCGGGTGCATGGACGCTTTCTATCAGGCCTGCGCGCCGCGCTCAAGCTTGCGTGCACTCTGGTCGTTGTACGGGTATTCGCCCCCGCTTCTGCCCATGCCCAGCCATATCCGAAAAATTTCTGCGGACGACGTCATGCTCGGCATGTTCATTCGCGACCTGGATCG
>JAJZSR010000228.1 GCA_021849595.1 Pseudomonadota bacterium
GCATGGCACATGCGCCGGGCCGTGCCGCTGTTCCGGAAGGCCGGCTTCGCGGTGATACCGGCCGGCACCGGCTTCGCTCATACGCAACTCGATTCGGTCATGGATCTGCTGCCCAGCGCCCGTGGCTTGCGCGACAGCTATTTCGGCCTGCACGAATGGCTGGGCATCCTGTGGTATAAGTTGCGGGGAATATTCCAGACAACGCCATGAAAGCGCGCATCAAACTCATCGAGGGGGTCTGTTTTGCCGGCGAGACCGGCAGCGGTCATGCCGTGGTCATGGACGGGCCGCCGGACTCGGGCGGCCGCAACCTCGGTCCCCGACCCATGGAGATGCTGCTGCTGGGACTGGGCGGCTGCACGTCCTTCGACGTCGTGCACATTCTGCGCAAGGGGCGGCAGGACATCCGTGACTGCGTGGCCGAAGTCGAAGCCCGGCGCGCGGAAACCGATCCCAAGGTGTTCACGCGCATCCATGTGCATTTCGTCGTGACCGGCAAAAACCTCGACCCCAAGCGGGTGGACCAGGCCATACGCCTGTCGGCGGAAAAATACTGCTCGGCTTCCATCATGCTCGGGAAAGCCGCGCAGATCACCCACGATTTCGAAGTCCGCGACAGCTGAACGGGCTGCCCGCCCCTGGATTATTCCAGGGTTTCCCGGCCCCGCGGCGCTATTGAGTTTCTTTTCAATCAGGCTATCGTTAGCGCATGCGGTGCCGGCTGGACGGCGCCTGATTTCGAGGGGCTTGCCTATGAAACGAACCATGACGTTGATTTTTGCCGGCCTGATGGCGGCGGGACTGGGAGGCTGCGCCAGCGGCCTGGGGCCGCAGGATTATTCGCGCAGCCAGGCCAGGCAGGCCATGGAAGTGCAAGAAGGCGTGGTGGTTTCGGTAAGCGACGTGCAGATCGAGGGTACCAATACCGGCATCGGCACCATCGGCGGCGCGGTGGTCGGCGGCGTGGCCGGCAGCGAACTGGGCGGCGGCAAGGGCAGCATCATCGGCGGGGCGCTGGGTGCTGTGCTGGGCGGCGTAGGCGGCCATGCCATCGAACAAAACGTCACCAAGCAGCCCGGCTGGCAGATCACCGTGCGCTTGAATCGCGGCGGCAAGATTGCCGTGACCCAGGCAGCCAAGGGCCGTCCCTTCTACCCGGGCGAGCGGGTGCAGGTGTTGTCCGGCGGCGGTGCCACCCGCGTCGAACACGTCAACTAGCGTCAGTAGCATCAGCAGCCAGTGCCGCCGGCCGGCCCGCGTTCGATCGGCGCGCCTGCGCCGGGCAGGAAGCATTTGCGGAACTTTGTCACAGGTTTTTCATTCCCTTGTCATGGCTGCGTCAGCGGCCACGACAAAAATCAGGGGGAACGGAAAACTCTGGAGATCGGTATGCTGCAAACCGCGCTGCGTTCTGAAGCCTCGCCTTCACGCTACGCCATTGCCCTGGCTCGGCACGAGGACGAGGTGCGCGAAGCGCAACAATTGCGCTATCGCGTGTTTGCCCAGGAAATGGGCGCGCGCCTGGGAGATCCCGGCAGCGGTCTGGACGAGGATTTGTACGATGCATTCTGCGATCATCTCCTGGTGCGCGAACGCGAAACCGGCGAGGTGGTGGGCACTTATCGGATCCTGTCGCCCGAGGCGGCGCGCCGGGCCGGTAGCTATTATTCGGAGCAGGAATTCGATCTCACGCGCCTGCATTTCCTGCGCCCGGCCATGGCCGAGTTGGGGCGCTCGTGCGTCCATCGCGAGCATCGTAGCGGGGCGGTGATCAACCTGTTGTGGCTTGGCCTCACGCAATATCTCAAGCAGCATGGGCATCGCTATGTCATCGGTTGCGCCAGCATAGGCATGGCGGATGGCGGTCATGTCGCGGCGAGCGTCTACCGCCAGTTGGCGCAGGTGCGCGGCGGGCCGGTGGAATGGCGCGTCACGCCCCGCAATCCCCTGCCGGTGGAGGCTTTGGACCAGGGCGTCAGGCCGCTGGTGCCGCCTCTCATCAAAGGATATGTGCGCCTGGGGGCCTATGTGTGCGGTGAGCCTGCCTGGGATCCGGATTTCAACACGGCTGATCTGTTTCTGCTGTTGCCCATGAAGGAATTGAACGCCGCCTATGCGCAGCGGCTCACGCGCTGAACGCGTTTGCCAGCGCGCTACAATGCGGCCCCATGGCCCGAACGAAACGCCTGCCTCTGCGCCTGTGGCGTCTCGGACGCCTGATTTTGCATCTGATCTGGGGCGTGATCCTGACCCTGCGCTATGGCGCCGCGCCGGCGCGGCGTTGGGATGAGGTTATTTCCCGCTGGTCGGCCGGGTTGCTCGCCTGCCTGGGCGTGAGCCTGGACGCCGACCCGCCCCCGGCCGCTGCTGCGGGATGCCTGCTGGTGTCCAATCACATCTCCTGGCTGGACATCTATGTCATCCTGGCGACCCGCCGCGTGCGTTTCGTCTCCAAGGCCGAGGTGCGTGCCTGGCCTTTGGTGGGCTGGTTCGCGGCGCGCACGGGCACCTTGTTTCTGGAGCGCGAAAGGAAATCGGCCGCGCTGCGCATAGGCCGGGAAATCGGCGCGCACCTTGCCGCGGGCGAGTGGGTCG
>JAJZSR010000062.1 GCA_021849595.1 Pseudomonadota bacterium
CTAGCGGGGTTGCCGAACTTCTCCGTCAGGTACGGAATCATCTTCGCCGCCACCCGCGGGTCCACCGGCGTGGTGGCAGAGTAGTCGAAGTAGATGGGCTTTTTGTTCATGGCTGGCTTATCCTCGAAAAGCGCATTTCACGCGGCGACCTTGCGTTCGCCCTTGAATCGGGATGAAAGTTCCGCGGTCGCGGAAGACCGCTGGTTGTTGACCAGCTCCGCCAAAGACACGGAATTGAGGTATTCGTAAATCTTGGCATTGAGATTCACCCACAAGTCATGCGTCATGCAGCGGCCGTCATCTTTGCAGTTCTCCTTGCCGCCGCACTGGGTGGCATCGATGGGCTCGTCCACGGCGCGGATGATATCGGCCACCGAAATGTCTTCCAGCGCCTTGGTCAGGCAGTAGCCGCCGCCCGGCCCCCGCACGCTTTCCACCAGATGGTGGCGGCGCAGCTTGCCGAACAACTGCTCCAGGTAGGACAGTGAGATATCCTGACGCTCGCTGATGCCGGCCAGGGTGACCGGCCCGTTGCCGCCACGCAGCGCCAAATCGACCATGGCGGTCACGGCGAATCGACCTTTGGTTGTCAAGCGCATTGCCATCTGCCCAGGAAATTGAACCTGACGAAAATATAAAATACCCGATTAATTCAGTCAACTATTTTGTTCAGATAATCCGGATCGAAATGCTCTTTCTCCGGGGGCATGGCCTCCGGCTGCACCCCCAGCTTTTGCAACTGGGCGGCCAGCACAGCGAGCTGCTCGTCCACCCGCGCCGCGTGGTCGATCAGGCCGTGCATGGCCTTGACCATGGGGTCGTTCATGTCCGCGGATATGGCATAGGCGGAAAACCCGAGCTTTTCGGCCTGTTCCCGGCGCCGCCGTTCGCCGTCCTGGTCGAGGATGCGCCCTGGGATACCCACCACCGTGGCGCCCTCCGGCACGTCCTTGACCACCACCGCATTGGAGCCGATCTTGGCGCCCTGCCCCAACGTGATGGGGCCGAGAATCTTGGCTCCCGCCCCCACCACCACGCCCGGCATCAGGGTGGGATGGCGCTTGCCCTTGTTCCAGGACGTGCCGCCCAGCGTCACGCCGTGATAAAGCGTGCAGTCGTCGCCGATCTCGGCGGTTTCGCCGATCACCACGCCCATGCCGTGATCGATGAAGACGCGCCGCCCTATCGTCGCCCCCGGGTGAATCTCGATGCCCGTGAACCAGCGCGCCCAATGGGCAATCACGCGCGCCAGCCATTTCAGCCGGCTGCACCACAGCCAGCGCGCCAGACGATGCATGAGGATGGCGTGGATTCCGGGGTAGGTGGTGAGCACCTCGAACGCGTTGCGTGCGGCGGGATCCCGCTCGAACACAACGGCGATGTCTTCTTTCAGATGCCGGAACATGGCTCCACCATGCGATATTCAGACCGCTTAGTCAATCTTGTCCCTGCCCCGGGCCGTCGCCGCGCCCAGGATGCCGCGCAGGATATTGATCTCTTCCCGCGCCAGGCGGGTGCGCGCAAACAGGCGCCGCAGCTTGGGCATGAGGCGTTTGGGCGAGGCCGGATCGAGAAAGCCGACAGCAGCAAGCCTCTCTTCCAGGTCGCGGTAGAAGCGCTCCACCTCGGCGAGATCGGCCGCCTCGATCTGCGGCTGCGGCCACGCCGCCCCCGCCAAGGCCTGGCGGCGCAATTCATAACCCAGCACCTGCACGGCCGCAGCGAGATTCAGGGAACTGTAATCCGCGCTGGCCGGTACGGTAACAAGCGCCTGGCAGGACTCCAACTCCGCATTGCTGAGGCCATAAGTCTCATTGCCGAAAACCAGTGCCGCCTCGCGCCCCGCCCCCGCCTCCGTCAGCAATTCGGGCGCGGCCTGTTCGGGGGTGCGCCAGCGCGCAAGCAGCTCGCGTCGGCGCGTGGAGGTTCCAAAGGCCAATACCGCGCCGGACAGCGCCTCGGCAAGGCTGCCGCACACTCGTGCGCTTGCCAGCACGTCGGTAGCGCCGGAGGCCATGGCATCGGCCTGGGGGTCGGGAAAGCGCGCCGGATTGACCAGGTAGAGACGGCCCAGCCCCATGGTCTTCATCGCACGCGCGGCGGCGCCGATGTTGCCCGGATGGCTGGGGCGCACCAGTACTACGCGTATCGCTGAGAGGAGTCGGTCGACGGAAGACAAGAAAGCGTGGAGCGGTGGGTTAAAATGTGAAGTTACGTTCTTTAGACCAACCAGCCATGCATCCCATGCTGAATACGGCCATCAAGGCCGCCCGGCAAGCCGGCTCCATAATCAATCGGGCGAGTCTCGATCTGGGCAAACTCACGGTGCGCAGCAAAAGCGACCGCGACTACGTCAGCGAAGTTGATCAACTGGCGGAACAGGCCATCATCCAAACCCTGCGCGACGCCTATCCAGACCACGCCATTTTAGCAGAGGAAACCGGAGCCTCCGCCGGGGCATCTGGGGCATCTGGGGCATCTGGGGCATCTGGGGCATCTGGGGCATCTGGTTATCAGTGGATCATCGATCCGCTCGATGGCACCACCAACTTTTTGCACGGCCTCCCGCAGTACGCCATATCCATCGCGCTCAGGCACAAACAGCAGTTGTTCCAGGCTGTGGTGTACGACCCCGCGCGCAACGAGCTGTTCACCGCCAGCCGCGGGGGTGGGGCCTATCTCAACGATCGCCGCATCCGCGTCGCCAACCGCACGAAGCTGGCGGAGACCCTCATCGGCACCGGCTTCCCCTTCCGCGATATGACCCATGCCGACGCCTACTTGGCGATTTTCCGCGAACTCATGGCCAAGACTTCGGGACTGCGCCGGCCCGGTTCCGCGGCGCTCGATCTGGCCTGGGTGGCCTGCGGCCGCTATGACGGCTTCTTCGAATTCGGGCTCAACCCCTGGGACCTCGCGGCCGGCGCGCTGCTGGTAACGGAAGCGGGCGGCATGGCAGGGAATCTGCTGGGCAACGAGGGCTACCTCGAATCCGGCAACATCGTGGCCGCCAACCCCAAGATTTTTGCCCAGCTCGTGCCCATGTTCGCCCCCCACCTCACGCCGCCGCTGCGCCTTTGAAGGGGCGCGAATAATAGGCCACCGCCGCCGCGAACAGGGCGCAGCCGGCCGCCAGCGTGAAGGTCCAGTGCCCGCCCAGCCCCTGCCAGGCCCATCCGGCATAGAGGCTGCCCACCGTGCCGCCGGCGCCGTAGGACAGGCTGCTGTAGAGCCCCTGCCCGCGCCCCTGATGGCGGCCGCGGAAATAGTGGTGGATGAGCGCCAGCGCGCTGGCGTGGTAGACGCCGAAGGTGGCCGCATGCAGCGTTTGCGCCAGCAACATGATGACGCCGCTGTCCGCCAGCCAGGCGATCATGAGGAAGCGCAGTGCGGCGACCAACAGGCTTCCGATCAGCAGGCGGTATAGCAGGGTCGGATCGCGCAGGCGCGGCAGCCAGAAGAACACCGCGATCTCGCAGATCACCCCCACGGCCCACAACCATCCCACCTGAGACGGGCTGTAGCCGCCGCCTACCAGATAGATGGTGTAGAAGGTGTAGTAAGGCCCATGCGCCGCGGCCATGAAGAAGCAGGCCAGCAGCAGGCCCCAGACCGGCTTCTGGCGCAACACCGTAACGACGGTATGCTGATCCGTCGCGTGCACGCCGATGTCCGCCTCCGGTATCCAGCGCGCGAACAGCGCGGTGCCGGCCAGCATGGCGAGCACCGCCCAGGGCAGCCAGGCGACGCCCAGACGATCCTGCGCATATCCCAAACCCAGCACGGCGAGGATGAAGCCCACCGATCCCCACAAGCGGATGCGGCCATAGCGGTGGATGTGCTCACCGAGGTGGGACAGCGTAGTGGCTTCGACCAGGGGCAGCGAGGCACTCCAGAAAAAACTCATCGCCGCCATCACCGCAAACAGCCACCAGAAAGACTGATTGAGGAAGACCCCGCAAAACGCCAGCGCGCTGCCCAGCGCGGCGATCTGGACGATGGGGATGCGCCGGCCGCGCCGATCGGCCCAATGCCCCCAGATGTTGGGCGCGAAAATGCGCATGAGCTGCAGCAGCGACATCAACACGCCGATCTGGAAGGCGGCGAAATGCAGCGACTGCAGATAAAGCCCCCAGTACGGCGAGATGGCGCCGACGAAGGCGAAATAGAAAAAATAAAAGCTGGACAGGCGCCAGTAAGGAAGGGTGCGCATGGGAATGGGGCCGCGGCTCGAACGCCGCGGCGCATTATCCCTCAGAACCCCGATGCGGGATGGAGGCCAGGCGTCTGCCCAGCGCTCACGCGGCCCCGGGCACTCTCAGCACTCCGCTCACCATGTCGCCGCACTGCGCGCGATGGCGCAGGGCGTGATCCATGAGCACGATGGCCACGAGGGACTCGGCAATGGGCGTGGCACGTATGCCCACGCAAGGATCGTGGCGGCCGTGGGTGACGACCTCGACAGGCTGCCCGGCGCTGTCGATGGAGCGCCCCGGCAGACGGATGGACGAGGTCGGCTTGATGGCGATATGGCAAACGATGTCCTGTCCGCTGGAAATGCCTCCCAGCACGCCGCCGGCATGGTTGCTCAAAAATCCCGCAGGCGTGATTTCGTCCCGGTGCTCCGTGCCCTTCTGGCGCGCCGCCGCCATGCCGTCGCCGATCTCCACGCCCTTGACCGCGTTGAGCCCCATGAGGGCATGCGCGAGATCGGCGTCCAGCTTGTCGTATAGCGGCTCGCCCAGGCCGACCGGAACGTTTTCGGCGACCACGGTGACCATGGCGCCCACCGAATCGCCGGACTTGCGCAGCGCGTCCATGTATTGCTCCAGCTCATCGACAATGGCGGCGTTGGGGGCAAAAAAGGCGTTGTTGCCAACGTCTTCCCAGGACACGAAGGGAATGTCGATGGGACCCAGCGCTCTCATGTAGCCACGGATGGCCATGCCGTATTTTTCCCGCAGCCATTTCTTGGCGATCGCGCCGGCGCCGACGATGGGTGCGGTGAGCCGCGCCGAGGAGCGGCCGCCGCCGCGATAGTCGCGCACGCCGTACTTTTGCGTGTAGGTATAGTCGGCATGGCCGGGACGGAAGGTCGTGGCGAGGTTGCCGTAGTCCTTGCTGCGCTGGTCTTCGTTGCGGATGAGCAGCGCGATGGGCGTGCCCGTCGTGCTGCCCTCAAACACGCCGGACAGGATTTCCACGCTGTCGGACTCGCGCCGCTGTGTGACATGGCGCGACGTGCCCGGTTTGCGCCGGTCCAGCTCAAACTGGATATCATCGGCAGTCAGGGCCATGCCCGGCGGACAGCCGTCCACCACGCAGCCGATGGCCGGGCCGTGCGATTCCCCGAAAGTGGTGACGACGAAAAGCTTGCCAAGGGAGCTGCCGGCCATGATTTCACGCGGAGTCTGGGTGCCCGGACTTTAACATAGCGGAACCGACCTGTTGCCGCCTCCAGCGCCATGAAAATCCAACAACTCACCGTTGCCGAAGCGCTCGCCAGTCTGCGCAGCTCGCCCGGGGGCCTTTCGAGCGGCGAAGCTGCCCGGCGCCTGGGCGAATACGGCGCCAATGAAGTGGAAAAGCGCGCGCAACTCCACTGGGGGTGGCTGCTGGCGCGGCAATTCACGCATTTCTTTGCGCTGTTGCTCTGGCTGGCGGCAGGCATGGCCTTGCTCGCCCATGTGCTGCACCCCGGCCAGGGCATGATCACCATCGCTGCCGCGATCATCGTCGTCATTCTGGTCAACGGCCTGTTCTCCTTCTGGCAGGAATACCGCGCGGAAAAAACCCTGGCCGCCTTGAGCCGCCTGCTGCCGCGCCGTGCCAAGGTGCTGCGGGACGGCGGAGTTGAGGTGTTGCCGGCGGAAGCTCTCGTGCCGGGCGACGTACTGCTGCTGGAGCAGGGCGACCTCATCCCGGCCGACTGCCGTTTGATCGAGGCCTTCGGGGTGCGCGTCAACAATGCCACGGTCACCGGCGAGGCCCTGCCCCAGGCACGCCATGTCAATGCGGTGGCCGAAGACGAGCTGGTGCATGCCGCCAACATGCTGCTGGCCGGTACCACGCTGGTGGGCGGCAGCGCGCGGGCGCTGGTGGCCGCTACCGGCGCACACACCGAATTCGGACGCATCGCCCATCTCACCCAGGCGGAGCGCGAGCCCGTCTCGCCCCTGCAGCGCGAAACCCTGCATCTGTCACGCTGGATCGCGCTGCTGTCCGTGCTCATGGGAGCGGTGTTTTTTGTTGTCAGCCATGCCGTGGGGCTGAGCTACTGGGACAGCTTCCTGTTCGCCATCGGCATCATCGTCGCCAATGTTCCCGAAGGTCTGCTCCCCGAAGTGACCCTTGCGCTGGCCATGGCCACCCAGCGCATGGCCAGGCGCAACGCGCTCATCCGCCATCTGCCGGCGGTGGAGACGCTCGGTGCCACTACTGTCATTTGCACCGACAAGACCGGCACTCTCACCCTCAACCGGATGAGCGTGCACGAGATTTATCTCGACGGCCGGACCTATATGCCCTCGGCCCTGTCGGCCCAGCCTGCGCTGTTAGCCGCTCACCGGGAATTTCTGTCGGCCGCGCGCCTATGCCATGGCACGATCGCAGACGAATCCGGTGTACGTCTGGGCGATCCCACGGACGTGGCCTTGCTGGATATGGCTCAGGCACTTGCGCCCGAGCAGGGCACTGTTCCTCTGCTGGAGGAAATCCCTTTCGACGCCACGCGCATGCGCCAGTCCACCGTCCACGGCACGGCCGCCGGCGATGTGCTTTACAGCAAAGGTGCGTTGGAAACCCTCTTGCCCCTCTGCTCCGGTGTACACACCGGCACTGGCGCGTCGCCCCTTACCACGGAAGCGCGCACACGCCTGCTGGAAATACAGGTGGAAATGGCCAGCCGCGGCCTGCGCGTGTTGGCATTGGCCTACCGCTATCTTCCGCAGGGATGGCGCCAGGAGGAACTGGAAAGCAGCCTGACCCTGAGCGCCCTGGTCGGACTGGAAGATCCGCCCCGCCCGGAGGTGGCCGGCGCCATCCGCACCTGCCGTGAGGCGGGCATCCGAGTCATCATGATCACCGGGGACCACCCGCGCACGGCCCTGGCGGTGGCGCGCGAAATCGGCCTGGTGCATTCCGCCGCCCCTATGCTGATCATTGGGGAACAACTGCGCAGGCTCAGCGACACGCAGTTGCAGTTGGCGCTGGATGCGCAGGAAATCGTCTTTGCCCGCGTCTTGGCGGATCAGAAGCTGCGCGTCGTCCAGGCCTTGAAGCGCAAGCGCGAGATCGTCGCGGTCACCGGCGATGGCGTCAACGACGCCCCCGCCCTGCGCGCGGCCCATATAGGCATCGCCATGGGCATGACCGGCAGCGACGTCGCCAAGGAAGCGGCCGACATGGTGCTGCTGGACGACAATTTCGCCGGCATCGTCGCGGCCGTGGAAGAGGGGCGCGCCGTCTACGCCAATCTGCGCAAATTCCTTACCTACATCCTCACATCCAACATTCCAGAGCTGGCCGCCTACTTGGCATTTTCCCTGCTGCGCGTGCCGCTACCGCTCACCGTGGTGCAGATGCTGTCCATCGACCTGGGCACCAACATCCTGCCGGCGCTGGGGCTGGGCGCGGAGCAGCCGGAGGCCGGCCTCATGGCGCGGCCGCCGCGCTCCCGCCGGGAACGGCTCTTTCATCTGCCGCTGCTCCTGCGCGCCTATTTGTTCCTCGGCCTGTTCGAAGCCGCCGCGGCGCTGGGAGCTTATTTCTTCGTCCTGTACGCCGGAGGCTGGCATTGGGACGAAACGCTCCTCGCCCGGGATCCGCTGCATCTGCGCGCGGCGACCGCCTGCCTGGCCGCCATCATCGTCATGCAGATGGTCAATGTGTTTCTCTGCCGCAGCCCCAGCCTGTCCATCCTGACCATCGGGCTGCGCGGCAATCGCCTGCTGCTGGCGGGCGTCGGGCTGGAAATCGCGCTGGTCGCGGCTTATGTCTATACGCCCTGGGGACAGGCACTGCTGGGAACGGCACCCCTGGATGCCTCGGTATGGCTTAGCCTGCTGCCTTTCGCCCTCGCCATGCTGGCCGGTGAAGAACTGCGCAAACTTTGGCAGCGCCGCTCGGAGCGCCGCCGGGGCCGGGCGCTCACGCCTCCTGCGTCAGCCAGGCCACACCCCACGCCACCCCGAAGCCGGTGATGTCGGTGGCCACGGCACCCAGGCCGCCCTTGCAGTTGTGCGAAGAAAGATCCATGTGCAGCCAGGGAACATCGCCCACGAAGCGCGCGAGGAAGCGCGTGGCGAGGATATGGTCGGCCTCGCCTTCCAGGGTGCATTGCTTGATGTCGGCCACCGTCGACTCCAGAGCCTCGTCGTAATCCGTCGGCTGCGGAAACATGACGATGCGCTCGCCGCTGGCGATGCCGGCCCGGGACGCCCGATGCGCCAGCTCGCTGCTGGTGGCAAACACGCCGGACATGCGGCTGCCCAGGGCGTAGTGCATGGAACCGGTGAGCGTGGCGAAATCGCAGATCATCTGCGGCTTTTCGCGCGCTGCCAGATGCAGCGTGTCGGCCAGTACCATGCGCCCTTCCGCATCGGTATGCACAATCTCGATAGTGCTGCCGTTGAGCGCAGTGACGACTTCGTTCTGCCTATAGGCCTGCGGGCTGATGTGATTCTCCGCCAGGGCCAGCCAGCCGGTGAGCCTGACGGGCAATTTCAGGCGCGAAGCGGCCGCCAGGATGCCGAGGACCACCGCAGAGCCGGTCATGTCCTCGTGCATGCCGTGCATGTAGCGTGCGGGCTTGAGATTGTGCCCGCCTGTGTCGAAGCAAATGCCCTTGCCCACCAGCGCGACGGCTTTTCCCTTGCCGCGGCCGTCGTAGTCCACGCGCACAATGGCGGCATCCCGCGCCGGCGAGCCCTGGGCCACGGCGCAGAATGCCCCGGCGCCCATCTTCTTGAGCGCGGCGAAATCGTATTCATGCAGTTTCCAGCCATAGGTCCTGGCGAGCGACTTGATGCGCTTGCGGTAGAGGCCGGGAGACAACTCATTGGGCGGCAGCACGGCCAGGCTGCGCGTGAGGCGATTGCCTTCCGCCACCGCGAGCGCCCGGCTCAGCGCCGCCTTGCCGCCCGCGCCATGGAGCGTGACTTGTTTGAGGGGGCTATGGGCCGGGCCGCTTTTGCGGCTGGGCAGCGGCTCGCCGTTGAGCGCCGCCACGTAAACGGCGTCGGCACCGATGCGCTCGCGCCAGGGGTCATCCCCGTACAAGGCAATGACGACTTGACCGGGCGATTCCTCCAGCAGCAAAGCCAGCGCCTTGCGAATCGCGCTGTGGCGCTCGAACGTGGGCGCCTGTCCATCCAGCGCAAGAAAGACGGTGCGGCTGGCGCCCAGGTCCAACGCTAGAGGCGTCTTGGCCAGTTCGCCTTCCGCCTTGCCTTTGCGCTTCAATGCCTGCGTGAGCGCAGCGAGAATATCCACGCGGTCGCGGCCGGCCGCCTTGCCGCCGCCCCCAAGGGGCAGTTCCGCGACAGAAACACGCTTGTCAAAAAGCACTAGCGCATGCCCTGAAGAGAGCAGCACCTCGGCCGTAATTTCCGCTTTCTTTTCAACCAGTTTCATGAGCAATCCCAGGGTTCTCCCGGCGCCTTTTGCCTTGACCGGCAAGGGGTCGATAAGGGATGATAGCGCCTTTTATTGATCCGAAACGCACATACCGGACATCGATCCCGCGCGCCTGCGGAGTTGCAATGCCTTGCGAGCCCTGCGACGTTTCGGATCAATAAACATTAAACCTCGGCGCATTTTATTGATGGGAAAGTCAAGCATGAGTTTCCCATCAATAATTCAGCTCCATCCTCTTAACAAGGTTCCTCAATGAAACTGGAAGATAAAAAGCGGGTGCTCAGGGAGATGGTGGTACACCGCCGCTTCGAGGAGCGCTGCTACCAGGCCTACATCGAGCGCAAGATTGGCGGCTTTCTGCATCTCTATCCCGGCCAGGAAGCCTGCTGCAACGGCGTCCTGGAAGCAGCGCGGCCCGGCTATGACTACGTCATCACCGGCTATCGCGATCATGTCCACGCCATCAAATGCGGTGCGGATCCCAAGGAGGTGATGGCCGAGCTGTACGGCAAGGAAACCGGCTCTTCCAAAGGGCGCGGCGGCTCCATGCACATCTTCGATGCCAAGCATCGCTTCATGGGCGGCTATGCCCTGGTGGGCGGGCCCTTCCCTCTGGCCGCCGGTATGGCCAAGGCAATCCAACTCAAAGGCGGCGACGAGATCGCCATTTGCTTTCTGGGCGATGCCGCCAACAACCAGGGCACCTTCCACGAAACCCTCAACATGGCGGCGCTGTGGAACTTGCCCGTGCTGTTCGTGTGCGAGAACAATCTTTACGGCATCGGCACCGCCATCGAGCGCTCCACCGCGGTGGTGCATCAACATAAAAGGGTCTGCGGCTACGGCATCGAGGCAGCCGAGTGCGACGGCCAGGACATCGAGAAGGTCTATGAGGCCGCCAAGGTGGCGGTAAACCACGTGCGCTCCGGCAAGGGACCCTACTTCCTCGAACTCATGACCTACCGCTACCGCGGCCATTCCATGTCGGATTCCCGCGGCTATCGCACGCGCGAGGAGGAGGAGGAATGGAAGCAGCGCGATCCCATCTACATCCTGCGCGACCGCCTCATCGCCGAGAAAGCGATGACCCTGGCGGATTACGAAGCCCTGGAAAAGGAAATCGACCGCTACATCGAAAACGAAGTGGTGAAATTCGCCGAGGAGTCCCCGGAGCCGCGCATCGAGGACCTGGAAAAATATGTCCTGGCGGAACGCGAAACCCAATTGCCCTGGCTCACCGGCCACGCCGCATAAGGAAAGAACATGGCAGAAATGATGTATTGGGAAGCCATCCAGCGCGCCCATGATGAAGAAATGGCCCGCGATCCCCTGGTGATCTGCATGGGCGAGGACATCGGCGTGGCCGGCGGCACCTACAAGGCCACCAAGGGACTGTACGAGAAATACGGCCCGCTGCGCGTGATCGACACGCCCATTTCCGAGAACAGTTACACCGGCCTGGGCGTAGGCGCCTCCTTTCTGGGCGTGCGTCCGATCATCGAACTCATGAGCGTGAACTTCGCCTGGCTGGCCATGGACCAGATGTTCAACTCCGCCGCCAAGGTGCGCTATATGTCCGGCGGGCAGCTCGTTGCCCCGGTAGTGTTCCGCTCCCCCGGCGGTACCGCGCACCAGCTCGGCGCCCAGCACTCGGCGCGCATGGAGAAGGTCTTCATGGGCATCGCCGGCCTGCGCGTGGTCACGCCCTCCAATCCCAAGCAGGCCTATGGCCTCCTGAAATCCGCCGTGCGCTGCGACGACCCCGTGTTCATCAACGAACACGAACTCATGTACAACATGAAGGGCGAAGTGCCGGACGCGGAATATTTCCATCCGCTGGAAGGCTCGGAGATCAGCCGCTCGGGCACCGACGTCACGCTGCTCGGCTACAACATCTCGGTGCACTGGAACCTCAAGGCGGCGGAAATCCTCGACAAGCAATACGGCATTTCTGCCGAGGTGGTGGATTTGTATTCGCTGTCGCCGCTGGACCGCGCCGGTATCCGCAAGTCGGTCGCCAAGACCCATCGCGCCGTGGTGGTCGGCGAGGACGAAGCGCCGGTTTCCGTGGGATCTGAGGTCATTGCGGTCATTAACGAGGAATGCTTCTTCGATCTCGACGCGGCACCCGTGCGCGTCAACTCCGCCAACGTCCCGCAGCCCTACAACCATACCCTGGAGAAGGCCGCGATTCCCAATCACGAGGATGTGGTCAACGCCGTATTGAAGCTGTTCGGCAAGGCGTAAAACCTTTTTTATCCGCGAAGGACGCGAAGAAGATCCTGGGAAAAACTTCGCGGACATTCGCGTCCTGCGCGGATAAAAGTTTTTCAGGAATAAACATGTCCCAACATTACGCCATTACGATGCCCCAGCTCTCGGACACCATGACCGAGGGCGTTCTGGTCACCTGGGAAAAGCAGCCCGGCGATCGTGTCGAGCGCGGCGACATCGTCGCCACGGTGGAAACCGACAAGGCCATCATGGACGTGGAGGTGTTCAAGGCCGGCTACCTCGTGGGCCCGCTCGCCGACATCGGCGCCACCATCGCCGTGGGCGCGGCGCTGGGCTATATCAGCGACACGCCGGGAGATTTGGCCATTGCGGCCGGTGAGCAGGTTCAGGAACAGGCGCAGACCGAAATGATTCCGCACCACGCCGGCACGCCCATCGTCATGCCCCAGCTCTCGGACACCATGACCGAAGGCGTGATGGTCAGCTGGGAGAGGCAGCCGGGTGACATCATCAGGCGCGGCGACATCGTCGCCACGGTGGAGACGGACAAAGCCATCATGGACGTGGAAGTCTTTCAGGAAGGCTTTCTCTCCGGCCCGCTGGCCGATGTGGGCAGCACCGTACAGGTAGGCCATCCGCTGGCCTTCATCGTCAACGATGCCGGCAAGGTCAATGTCACCGGAGTCACCATAGGCAGCGACCACAGGGTCAAGGAAACTCACGCCCTCAAGCCCGCCACAGGGGAAGCGAAAGCAGCCCCCAAAGCGCCGCCGGCCAAATCCACGGTGCCCGTGACAGCGCCGGCTGCAAGCAGCATGAGTGTCGCCCCCGCCTCCCGGCCTCAAGGCCGCCGCGCCAGCCCGTATGCGCGCAAGCTGGCCGCGCAGGGTGGCATTGATCTTGGCAAACTGGCGGGCAGCGGCCCCGAGGGCGTGATCATTGCCGCCGACGTGGCGCGTGCCCGTCCGAGCATGGCGGAAGTGGCCCGTTCTCTCCCTCAGGTCGATGTCCCAGGCCAGGGCCGCGCCATGACCTCCATGGAAAAGGCGGTCGCGCACGCCATGACGGCAGCGCTCACCCTGCCCACCTTCAACGTGACGATGAACATCGACACCACCAAGCTGACCGCCGCCGCCAAGACGCGGCAGGTGTCCGTGACGGTGGCCATCGCCAAGGCCTGCTCGGTGGCCATGCGCGACTTCCCGCGCATGAACTGGGCTTACCAGCCGGTGGACAAGCTGGTCGAGCGCCCCAACCACGACTTCGGCATCGCCGTGAAAAGCGATGACGGCGGGCTGGTGGTACCCATCCTGCACGGCATCGAAGCGAAGGGGCTGGATGACCTGCAAGCCGCCTGGGGCGACCTCATGCCGCGGGCGCGCGTGCGCAAGCTGGCGCCGAGCGAATTCACCAACCCCACCTTCACCATTTCCAACATGGGGATGTTCGGGGTGACGCATTTCACCGCCATCCCCACGCCCGGCATTGCCGCCATCCTGGCCATTGCCGCCAACGGCCCGCAGGGTACGCCCTTCACCATCACGGGCGACCACCGCGTGGTGAACGGCGCCGACGTGGCCGCCTATCTGGCCCGCTTGAAGGAAGTTATCGAGGCGCCGGAAGCCTGGCTAGAAGCCGGCGAAGCGGCGCCCCCTGAGCCAATCCCCGCGGGCAACTGGGACTATCCGGTGGTAGTCATCGGCGGCGGCCCCGGCGGCGAGGACTGCGCGCGCGACTTGGCCGACCACGGCCTCAAGGTCGCCATGGTGCACAACGAGCCCTTCCCCGGCGGCGAATGCCTGTGGCGCGGCTGCATCCCCTCCAAGGCCTGGCGCGCGGCGGCGGACCGCATTCGCGATCGCGCCCACGACAGCGAAATCGGCATCGGCGGCACCCAGGCGCCTGCCATGGACTGGGCACAGACCGAGAAGCACCGCCGCTGGGTGCAGCAGACGCGCGGCGAAATGGCGCTCAAGACCGACAAGGGCATGAAGATCAACATCATCGAAGGCTTTGGCGAATTCGTCGACGCCCACACCTTGAAGGTGACCCCGCCCGAAGGCGAACCCTACACCCTGAGCTTCGGCGCGGCCGTCATCGCCACGGGCGCGCCCGCTTTCGTGCCGCCCATCCCCGGCGCCAAGGAAGGCCTGGCGACCGGCGGCGTCGTCACTTCGGACACCATCTGGAATCTGGCAACGCCGCCCAAGAAGCTCGGCATTATCGGCGCCGGCGTCATCGGCGTGGAGATGGCCCAGATCTGGCGTGACTTCGGTGCCGAAATCCTCATGCTGGAAGCCAAGGACAGACCCTTGGCGGAAATCGAGGAAGAGATCGCCAAGACGCTCACCGCCAAGCTGCAGAGCGAGATCTCCCTGCTCACGAGCGCGAAGATCAGCCAGATTTCCGGCACGCCCGGGGACATGCAG